>KB910594.1 GCA_000383115.1 alpha proteobacterium SCGC AAA015-N04 | reverse complement strand
CTCTTATATTAACTGATATATGGATGAATAACAATAATAATTCTGGATTAGAACTTTTATCGTGGAGTCAAGAATATAATTCACTAACACCAGTTATAATGATGTCTGGTCATGGAAATATTGAAACTGCTATGACTGCAGCAAAAAATGGTGCATTTGATTTTATTGAAAAGCCGTTTAAAGCTAAAAGACTATTATTACTAGTTGAAAAAGCATTAAATGACAGGAACTTAAAGGCTAAAGTTTTAGATTTTGAAACTAAAGAAAATGAACGCATGGAGTTAGTAGGTAAATCTTTTGTATTTAAAAATATAAAACTACAATTAAATAAGCTTTCAATGAATAATAGTAGAATCCTTATAAAAGGTCCTTCAGGTTCTGGAAAAGAATTAATCGCAAGATGGGTGCATAAAAAATCTAATAGGAATTCTTTTCCATTCATCGTTGCATCTTGTGCAACACTATCTCCAGAGAGAGTAGAGCAAGTACTCTTTGGTTGGAACAACAATATAGATGGTAATCATAATAATTATTCAAATTTAGGATTATTTGAGCAAGCTAATTATGGTACTCTTTTTTTTGATGAGATATGCGACTTGCCAATTCAAACACAAGCAAAGATAGTTCAAGCAATTCAGGATCAAAGTTTTTATAAAATTGGCTCTAACAATAAGGTTCATGTAGACGTAAGAATAATATCAGCAAGTAACCAAAATTTGTTAAAACGAATCAAAGAAGGAAAATTAAGAGAAGATTTATTTTATAGATTATCTGTTGCTCCAATAGACATCCCACCATTAAATGAGCGTGTTGACGATATTGAAGATTTGATGAATCATTTTTTAAAAATTTTGTCAAAGGATCTAAGTAGTTTTAAAATAAAATTTGCACAAGAGACTATTGCAATTTTCCAAAATTATGAGTGGCCAGGAAATATTCGTCAGTTGAAAAATATATTAGAATGGTTAATTATTATGTATGGGAATAATAAAGATTTTTTAATTAAACCTTCTCATCTACCCCCAGAAATTTTAGGTTATGATGCGAAAAATAATAAAAATATTAATTCTTCTGAATTAGAATTATCTCTAAAAGACGCACGTAAAGTTTTTGAATCAGATTATTTAAAAAAACAATTAATTAGATTTAAAGGAAATATTGCAAGGACATCAAAGTTTATTGGTATGGATAGATCAGCCTTACATAGAAAAATTAAGGAGTTGGAAATAAATATTAATGAATATAATTAACTACAGAAAAGAATAAGTTTATATATAATGAAACAAAAAATTATAATTTGTGGTGCAGGTCGTGTTGGAATATCTATTACTGAACATCTTTCTAATGAAGGTTTCGATATTACTGTGATCGACTCAAACAATGAAGCTATCCAAAAAGTTACCGAGCTTTATGACGTCAGAGGAGTTCAAGGACTTGCTTCTCATCCAAGTATATTAGAGGATGCAGGAGTTAAAGATACTGAAATGATAATTGCTGTAACTCAATCAGATGAAATTAATATTGCAGCTTGTCACGTTGCTAAATCAATTTTTAATACACCTACTATGATAATAAGAATAAGATCAAAGGCTTATCTTGATCCAAAATACGTAGAATTTCTTTTAAAAGATTTAAAAGTAAATAGAATAATTTCACCAGAAGATGAAGTTGCTACTGCTATTGTAAATCAATGGAGAACGCCTGGAGCTTTTGACGTAGCATTTTTTGCTAGATCTTCTATTACGATGTTAGGTGTATCATGTAAACTTGATTGTCCATTGCTTGATACACCTTTAAGAAATTTAACAGACTTATTTCCTGATTTATCAGTAACTATAATGGCAATAATAAGAGGTACTAATCTTATTGTTCCTAGAGGGGGAGATGATAGAATATTAGCTGGTGACAGAATATATTTAGCATGTCCTACAGTACAGATTAATAGAACTTTGAATGTATTTGGTCATGCTGAAACAACTGCTGAAAAAGTAACTATATCAGGTGCTGGAGCAATTGGAATAAGAGTTGCTGAAGAAATACACAAGATTTCTCCTGATACAAATCTAACAATGCTTGAATTAGATAAGGACAAGGCCAGGCGAGCTGCAGAAAATCTTGAATATGCTACTATAATTTCAGGAGATTCACTTGACCCTGAGATTATTAAAGAAGCTGGTTTAGGACAAGGAGAAACATATATAGCAGCAACTAACAATGATGAAGTTAATATCTTATCTTCTTTACTTGCAAAAAGATCAGGAGCATCTCATACAGTCGCACTTATAAATTTACCAGTATTTATTCCACTTTTTAACTCTCTTGATCTTGAAGGAGTTGTAAGTCCTCCAAATCTTACAGCATCCTCAATTCTTCAAGAGGTAAGAAGTGGACAAATTGAACATGTTCATTCAATAATTGAAGAATTTGGTGAAGTTATTTCCTTTGAAGCTCTTAAATCTTCTTCTATTATTGGTAAACCTTTGAAAAACATTAAATTACCTAAGGATGTGTCATTAGGCGCTGTTGTAAAAGAAAATAATGATATATTATCACCAAGAGGCAATACCATCATAGAGGCAGGAGATATTGTTGTTATGTTTGTTCCAGTTAAATCAATGAAAAAGATAGAAGAATTATTATCTGTAAATTTGGATTTTTTTTGATGCCTAATATTTCATATATAGACGGAGAATATTGTAATTATGAAAAATCAAAAGTTCATATAAATGACAGAGGTTATCATTTTGGTGATTCTGTATATGAAGTTATAATATTTGATAAAAATACTTATTATGATTTTGATGCTCATATAAAAAGGTTATTTAACTCTCTAAAATCTTTGCAGATAAATTTTAATAAATCTCCTTTATCAATAAAGCTAATTATAAAAAATCTAATTAGAATTAATAGGGCTGAATATGGGAGTATTTATTTGCAAGTATCTAGAGGTATTGTTGAGAGAAGTCATAGTTATCATGATTTAAATATGAGACCAATATTGTCAATTACCATAACAAAAAAAACTTAACAATTTTGATAAAGAGATCAAAGGTGTTAAAGCCATAACCCTAATGGATAATAGGTGGGCTAGACCAGATATCAAAACAACACAACTCTTACCAAATGTTCTTGCTAAAACAGAAGCAAATAAAAAAAATGCATATGAAGCAATTTTTGTTGATAATGACGGTTTTATAACTGAAGGCTCGAGTTCTAATATATGGATATATAATTATGAAAAAGAAATTATAACTAGAGAAATTGATGGTAAAATTTTGTCAGGTATAACTAGAAAATCTATATTAGAATTTGCCAAAAACAAAAAAATAAAAGTAGTTGAAAGAAAGTTTTCAAAAAAAGAATTGTATAAATCTAAAGAAGTTTTCTTAACGAGTGCTTCTTCATTTGTAACTCCTATTGTTAAAATTGACGAAAATAAAATAAATGATGGTAAAGTAGGAAATATGTCAATTGAACTTAGAAATCTATACCTTAGAAATTTTATTAATAAATAGATTATCTAATGAATAGATATTATATATTTTTAATTTTGCCAATTTTCAAAAATAAAAAATTTTGTCAGAATAAAATTTTTGAACAACAAAATTTAACAACTCGCTCTGCTGAAACACGAAGTTTGGTAAAAGCATTAAATGCTTCAGTTGTTTTTGAGAAAATTATAAATATAAATGTACCTAAATCTTCTACTTTGATAAGCAATACAATATTAAAAGAAATAAAAATAACGTTAAATTTGCAAAAAACTGACTTAATCGTTTGTGATTGTTCTTTATCTCCAATTCAACAAAGAAATTTAGAAAAATTTTTACAAATAAAGATAATCGATAGAACACAACTTATTATTCAAATTTTTGGATTAAGAGCAAAAACTAAAGAGGGTAAATTACAAGTAGAATTGGCTAATTTAAGTTTTGAAAAAACTAGACTTGTTAGATCTTGGACACACCTCGAAAGGCAAAGAGGTGCTTTAAGTAAAATAGGTGGTCCTGGTGAAAGTCAAATTGAATTAGATAAAAGAATGATTAATTCAAAAATAAAACAATTAAAAAAATCACTCATAAAGGTAAAACAAACTAGAGAAGTTCAAAGAAAACTTAGAAAAAATATTTCTTCTTTGATTTTTTCTTTGGTTGGTTACACAAATAGTGGAAAGTCAACTATTTTTAATAGTCTTACATCTTCTGACATACTAGTTAAAGATATGGTATTTGCAACGTTAGATACAAAAATGGGTTCTATAAAAATGTCTGAAAATAAAAAAATTATAATCTCAGACACCGTAGGTTTCATATCAGCATTGCCTACAGAGTTAATTGATTCATTTAAATCTTCTTTAGAAGAACTTTTTACTGCTGATTACTTATTATTAGTTCACGATTTATCAAACCCTAATATAGAAAATCAAGCAAAATTAGTTTTTGACATATTAATTTCTATTGGTTTTACTGAAGAAGAATTAGAAAATAAAATAATAAATGTTTTTAATAAATGTGATTTAAATTCAGATTTAAGTAAGATAAAAATCAAGTATAAGAAAAATTTTGTTAAAACTTCTGCTTTAACATCCAATGGCATGAAAGATTTAAAACATTTCATTGAAAATTTAGCTGAAAAAAAATTTACGAAGGTTCTTTTTCATATACCTATGAACTCTTACAAAATTTCTTCTTGGTTATATAAAAATTCACATGTATATAATGAAATTTTTTGTGATATAGATTTTGTAGGCAACAAAGTTAAAGCTAAAATATCTATTGATAAATTAAATTTATTCAAATCACATTTTCCTGAAATTGAGTTGCATACTATCAGATAATTATGAATGATATTTTAATTCAAAATAATGAAACAAGGAATAAGATTGTAGAATATATTATGAATTTATTAATTAATGTTAATAAAAATATTATTTTACGTTATCACAAAAATTTGAAATCTGAAGATATAAGTACAAAAACATCAAATGATGATTTTGTAAGTATTGCAGATAGAAAAAGTGAAGAAATTATTACAAAGCAGTTAAAAGGTTTTTTAAATGTTAGTGACATATTAGGTGAAGAAACTGCTTTTTTAGATAAGCAATATGATAGATATTTAGAAAAATCTCTATTGTGGGTTGTTGATCCAATAGACGGAACAAAGAATTATATTAATGGGAAAGAAAATTTTTGTTCTATGATTTCACTAGTAAGTTATATGTTTCCTATAGCTACATTTATTTATTATCCTTTAAAAAATATATTTGTATATGCATTTAAAAACTATGGTGCTTTTTTAGTTGATACAAATAACAAAATATCAACTAAACTTTTAGTAAAACCATCTAAGATATCGAAAATAATAGGTTCTGGTGGAAGTAAGGGGATACCAGAAAATTACAGACAATCTATTCTCTATAATTTAAAAACAAGCACACAAAGATTATTCATTGGCAGTGCAGGAATCGAAACAATTATGTTGGCCAAAAACGAAATTCAATTTATTTTTCACGGAAGAGTTACTCCCTGGGACCATTCTCCAATGGATTTGATAATAAAAGAAGCTGGCGGTTGTGTTTATATGGCAATTAATAAAAGTAGATTTAATATAAAATCTAAAGGATCAATTCTAGCCGCAAGTAATGTTCAAGTTTGGAATAATATTAGAAATTTAATCATCCCATTTGATAATCCTTATAGGAAGTATAAAAATTAGCCATTTTTTACAATATTAAAAGGGTTGAAAGCTTGGTCACCAGCCATAATTTCAATTTTATTAATATTTATATTTTTAGGTCTTGTAGCAACCCAATAAATTGTTTCTGCAATATCTTCTGCTTTTATTGATCTTGTATTTTGATAAACCTGAGATGCCTTTTCTTTGTCCCCCTTAAATCTAACAATAGAAAATTCTGTTTCTGCTAAACCTGGCTCTACTGATGTAACATTAATGCCTTTGTTAACTAAATCAGCTCTTAAATTTAAAGAAAATTGACTTACGAACGCTTTGGTTCCTCCATAAACATTACCTCCAGGGTAAGGATATGAGCCAGCGACTGATCCTAGATTAATTATATGACCTTCTCCATTTTCAACCATCAATGGTAAAATAGTTCGAGTAGCATATACTAAGCCTTTTATATTAGTGTCAATCATTTGATCCCAGTCATCTAGGTTTGCATTATCAGCACCTTCTAATCCAAGAGCTAAGCCTGCATTATTACATAATACAGATATATTATTAAAATTAGGTGATATATTTTGTATGGCTGATTTAACTGCACGTCTGTCACTTATATCAAAAGCAAGTGGTAATGATTTCTCACCTAATTCCTTTGCAAGCTCCTCTAAACGATCAGCTCTTCGACCTGTAATTATTGTTTGCCAGCCTTTTTCATTAAATAGCTTTGCCGTTGCTTTTCCAAATCCTGAAGTGGCACCTGTAATAAGAATAGTTTTAGGTATGTTATTATTCATTAATTCCTCTTTGATTATTTTTTACTTTTTTCCAAAGATTTTTAAAATCATGTTTATTTAAATTATGCCATTTTAGTTTGTTTTCTTCAATAAAGTTTTCCATCTGGTTGAATCTAGCAATAAATTTTTTATTAGCTTTTCTGATGATTTGCTCTGGATCTAAATTTAAATGTCGTGATAAATTGATAATTGTAAAAAATAAATCTCCTAATTCTTCTTCAATCATTTTTTTGTCATCAAACTTGAATGCATCTTTTAATTCATGAATTTCTTCATCAATTTTATTTAAAACTTGAGTTTCATTTTCCCAATCAAAATTCAATGATGCAGCTTTTTTTTGTATTTTAAGAGATCTTAGTAATGTTGGAATATTTTTTTCAATTTGGTCTAATGTATTTTTTGTATTTGTGCTTTTATTTTCTTCTAATTTTTTGATTTTTTCCCATGATTCTTGAGGAAAATCATTTTCTTTGTAATTTTTATCAAATATTTGTGGATGTCTTCTAATTATTTTTTTAGATATCTCATTTGCAACATCATCGAAATTAAAATCTCCATTATCATCAGCTACTTGTGAAATTAAAATAACTTGTAATAATAAATCTCCTAACTCCTTTTTTATCTCCTCTATATCATTGTTTTCTATAGCATCTACAAGTTCGTAAGCTTCTTCAATAGAATAGGGAGCCAATGAATTGTAATCTTGTTTTAAGTCCCATGGACAGCCATTAATTGGATCTCTTAATATTTGAATTATTTTTCTTATTTTTGAAATAGATTCTAACTTATTTAACTCTGTTAATTTTTTTTCAGATATTTTTTTCATTTTTAAATCTTTTCATATTGGTTTTGAGTATTTATTTATATAGTCTACTACATTTATACCATCAGGAGTTTAAATTGTCCGAAGAAAAAATTGGGTTTTTTGCAAGATTTAGAAGATATTTTCTTGCAGGTATTTTAGTAACATCTCCAATTTTAATAACAATCTATGTTACCTGGATCATAATTACCTTTATAGATTCTCAAGTTGCTGGTTTATTACCTGATAGTTTAGATTTTACTAAACAATTACCTCACCAGATACCTGGAATAGGATTAATTATTAGTATTGTGGTTATTACTTTTATTGGAGCAATAACTCCTGGATTTATTGGTAGAACATTGCTTAAGGCTGGGGAAAGAGTTCTTGATAAAATGCCTGTTGTTAGAAGTATATATGGTGCAATTAAACAAATTATGGAAACAGTCATGTCAACTAACTCTGATAGTTTTAGAGAGGTTGTTTTGGTTGAATATCCTAGAAAAGAAATTTGGGTTATCGGTTTTGTTACTGGAGAGACAAAAGGAGAAGTTCAAACTTTAAACGATGAAACCCTAATTAATGTTTTTATACCTACTACTCCTAACCCTACAAGTGGATTTCTTTTATTTGTTCCCAAGAAGGACTTAATATATATGAAAATGAAAGTCGAAGATGCTGTAAAAATGGTAATTTCTGGTGGCATCGTTACTCCAAAAATTAAAATTAACAAGATTAAGTAGTTATCACCCACCTTTTAATAATTTTATAGCTTCATTATTTTCGAAAATAGATAAAAGAAAATTAATTTTTTCTCTATCTTCTTCATTTTCTAACATTTTCCTTGCTTCATCTCTTGCAATGGGAATTAATTGGTTGTGAATATGCAAATCTACAAACTTAAAGTCAAGATTGCCAGATTGTTTGCTTCCAAGAATTTCTCCTGGTCCACGTAATTCTAAATCATGCTCAGAAATTTTAAAGCCATCATCATTTTCCTTTAAAATTTTTAACCTTGAATGAGCAATTGAGCTTAAATTAGAATTATATAATAATATGCATGAGGATTCTTTATTACTTCTTCCAACTCTTCCTCTTAATTGATGTATTTGAGCTAACCCAAATCTTTCTGCACATTCAATCACCATTATAGTAGCTTCAGGAATATCTACTCCAACTTCAATTACTGTGGTTGCAACAAGAATTTTACTTTCACCAGATTTAAACTCATTCATTGATTTTTCTCTTTCAATCTGATTTTGTTTTCCATGAATTAATGAAACTTTAATGTTTTTAAAATTATTTTTTAAAAAATTATATCTTTCATTAACTGCAATCAGATCTGAATTTTCAGAATCTTCAATTAGAGGACAAACCCAATATACTAATGCTCCAGCTTTAATTGCTCTTTCAATAGAAGATAATACTTCTGCTATTTTTTTATGTGATAAAACATAAGTATTAATTGATTTTCTACCAATCGGTTTTTCACTTAAAACAGAAATATCCATATCACCATAAGCAGTCAGTGCAAGAGATCTAGGTATAGGAGTTGCTGTCATAACTAGCAAATTAACGCTATTACCTTTATCTGTAATTTCAACTCTTTGTTTAACACCAAACCTATGCTGCTCATCAATAACAGCTAAAGATAAATTATTATATATCACTTTTTTTGAAATTAATGCATGAGTTCCAATTATAATTTTAATTTTACCATCTGCTATTTGTTTAATTATATTGGATCTAGTTTTATTATCATAAAAAGATCTATTTTCTCCTAATAGAAGAATTGGTTCAATTTTTATAGGTTTTAATAAGTTTTGAATTGTATTAAAATGTTGAATTGCAAGAATTTCAGTTGGAACCATTAATACTGCTTGAGATCCATTTAATATTGCGTTAAGCATGGAAATCACAGCTACAATTGTTTTTCCTGAACCAACATCTCCTTGAAGCATTCTTACCATAGTTTTATTGCTATGAATGTCTTCTTTTATTTCATCAATAACTTTTTTTTGATTTTTTGTTAACTCAAACGGTAAAGTTGAATAAAAATTTTCAATTAGTTTCGATTTCCCATAAGTTTTATTTGTTTTATGAATCTTAGAAATTTTATTTTTTATCAATAGCATTGAAATCTGATTTGCTATTAATTCATCTAGAGCAAGTCGTTTTCTAAAAACACTATTTGAATTTGCATCACTATTATTTTCAGGATTATGGGTTTTAAATATACAAGTTTGCCAAGTTGGAAATTGATATTTAATTAATATATCTTTTCTCAACCATTCAGGTATGGTTGGTATTTTTTTAATACCTTCATTTATAATTTTAGAAATAAATTTCTGGTTTATGCCATGAAATAGAGGATAAATTGGTTGTATCAATGGTATTAATTTTTTTTCGTATTCTTTTACGACATAATCTGGATGAGCAATCTGTCCAAGTCCATTAAAATTCTCAAATTTACCACTTACATAAATTTTACTACCAACTTTAAAAATGTTTTTTAGATATTGTGTATTTTGTCCGAAATATACAATATCTAATCTAACATTTTTTTCATCATTGCTACCAAATGTAATTATCCTAGATATATTATTTTTTTTTCTAAAATTATAAGGAGGTATGTTAACTTCTACAACCTCCACTTTGCAAGTTAATATATCACCGTGATTTACTTTTTTTAGAGAAACATTCTGAAATCTATCAATAGATTTATGAGGTAAGTGAAATAATAAATTTATTAAGTATGGACCAATTTTCTTTTCTAAAAGCTTTAATTTTTTTTCACCAACACCACTTAAATTTCTAAGTGATGAGAATAACTCAAAAATCTCTTTTGGTCTTTTAATAATTAAATTAGACAAGAAATCAAAAACCTTTATTTATAATAAATAATAACAAAATAAATTAATATAACGAGAAAAAATTGAATAATAGAACTGTTTTTATAAAAAAATTAATTTATAGATCTAAATATACTGGCACTAGAGAGACTGATATTTTATTAGGTAATTTTGCAGAAATCCATTTAAAAAATCTTGATGATGATGATTTATTAGCATACCAAGATCTTCTTAATTCAGGTGATCCTAGAATTTGGCGTTTATCAATAGATATTGAGAAATCTAAATCTTCTAAAGAAAACTTTCTAATAGACTTGATAAAAGAATTTAAAGGTTAGTAAATTGTTTAATTTTAATAATGATACAAACGAAATTACTGAAATAAATGGTGTCAGAGATAGTTTGATACCTTTCTTAATTTCTTATCTATCCGAAAATAAACATATTTTTTACGTAGCAAAAAATGATTTAGAACTTTCAAACATCTATAATTTTTTATATTCAAATTTTAAAGAAATAAATATATATAAAATCCCAGCATGGGATTGTTTGCCTTATGATATTTCGTCACCAAATCTTAATTTAATTGGAGAGCGTGTAAAATCATTTACAGATCTTTGTTTTTTTAAAAAAAATAAAAATAAAACCGTTATTTTAACTACTATTAATGGTTTATTTATCAAGACAGCACCTAAACATTTTTTTTTAAAACATTTTATAAGTCTAAATTTATCTTCAGATTATAAATTTCAATTTATAGTCAAGTTTTTAAACAACTCAGGTTATACAAGAGTACAAACTGTTAGAGAGTACGGTGAATATAGTTTGCGAGGAAGTATAATAGATGTTTTTCCTATAGGAGAAAAAAATGCATTTAGAATTGATTTTATAGGTGAAAATATTGAAACAATTAAGACTATGGATCCTCTTACACAAAGATCGAAAGATAGAATAAATGATTTAAGTATTTACACATCAAATGAATTTATATTGAATGAAAAAAACATAGAGAATTTCAGAAAAAGATTTAGAAGTAAAAACGGCGCTTCTGGAATAAACAGTTTATTTTATGAAAACATATCTGCTGGTATGAAGTTTAATGGTATAGAGCATTTTTTGCCATTATTTCATGAAAATCAATTAAGTTCAATTTTTGATTATTTGTCACTTGAACATGGAATTACATGTTTGCTAACCAAAAATTTTAAAAATCTAATTCATGAAAGAGAGATAGAAATTAACAATTTTAGCAATGAAAGAAAAGAGGAAAATACTGAGTATAAAGCTTTTGATACAGAAGAATTATATATTACAAAAAATAATATTTTAGATAATATTAAAAAATTTAATGTTATTCAATTAAATGAATATGACTTACCAAATAATACTAATCAAAATAAAATAAATCTTTCTTCTAAACCTTTAATAATTACTAATTTTATAAATTCAGAAAAAATTAATAAAATCAATCATTTTGTACAATTCTGTATAAATGAGTTTAATAATAGTAAAATAATTACAATTGTAACAGAAGATGAATCTAAGATAAATAATTTAGTCAGTTTTTTTGAAGAAGATTTAAATAAAAATAAAATTATATTTGAATTAATTGAGATTAAAAAGCTTGTTAACAGTGAAAATTTGTCAAATTTTAATTTTTCATATTCTCCATACCTAGAGAGTTTTGAATTAAATAATCATATCATTATATTCACGAGAGATATTTTTGGCTTCCCAGAAAATAAAAGAAAATCATGGAGAAGGAAAACTGAAAATTTTCTTAAAGATGTAAACTCAATAAATGTTGGTGACTTAGTAGCTCATATTGATCATGGAATTGGTTTATATGACGGATTATTGAAAATATCAACCAATGGAATAGATCATGATTGTTTGAAATTATTATATCAAGATGGTGATAAGTTATTTCTTCCTGTTGAGAATATGAATTTATTAAGCCGTGTTGGTGATTCAGGTATTATTAGAAACTTAGATAAGTTGGGTGCATCCAATTGGCAAAATAGAAAAGCGAATGTCAAAAAAAGAATTAAAGATATGGCTGAAAAATTAATTAGAGTTGCTGCACAAAGAGAAATCATTAATACAGAAAAATTATCAATTACACATGATTATGATAAATTTTCTAATGATTTTCCTTTTCAACTTACAGATGACCAAGATTCAGCAATCAAAGATGTAATATCTGATCTTGAAGCAGGAAAACTTATGGACAGGCTTATTTGTGGTGATGTTGGTTTTGGAAAAACTGAAGTAGCATTAAGAGCTTCTTTTATTGTAGCAAACGCAGGTTATCAGGTTGCATTAGTAGCCCCAACTACAATTTTAGTAAAACAACATTATAAAAGTTTTGATGAAAGATTTAAAAATTCATCACTAAAAGTTTCTTCATTATCCAGAATGACTTTGGCAAGCAAAAGAAAGATTATTAAAAATAATCTTAAATCTGGTGATATAAATATTATAGTTGGGACACATGCTTTGCTTTCTAATGATATTGATTTCAACAATTTAGGATTATTAATTGTTGATGAGGAGCAACATTTTGGAGTTGCTCAAAAAGAAAAAATTAAAGAATTACAAGGTAACATTCATGTATTAACTCTGAGTGCAACACCAATTCCAAGAACGCTTCAATTATCTTTGTCTGGACTAAAACAATTGAGTTTGATTAGCACCCCACCTGTTGACAGGTTGTCAATTCGTACTTTTGTTTTTGAATGGGATAAAGTTGTTTTATTAGACGCTTTAAACCGTGAAAAAAAGAGAGGAGGGCAATCTTTTATTGTTTGCCCAAGGATAAAAGATATAGATCATTTGTATGAAAGAGTAATAAAAATGGTACCTAATCTGTCGATAAAAGTTGCTCATGGTCAAATGAAGATAGATGAATTAGATAGTTCGATTAATTCATTTGCAGATGGTAAATCAGATGTATTAATTTCTACTAATATTATTGAATCAGGAATAGATATTCCCAATGCAAATACAATGATAATTTATAAATCTGATATGTTTGGACTTTCTCAACTTTACCAATTAAGAGGACGTATTGGACGAAGTAAAAAAAGAGCATATGCTTATTTCACAGTCGAGGCAGGTAAAGTTTTAAATAAAAATTCTCAACAAAGACTAGATGTAATTAAAACCCTTGATAATCTAGGAGCTGGTTTTTCACTTGCCAGTTATGACATGGATATAAGAGGAGCTGGAAATTTGCTCGGTGATGAACAATCAGGTCAAATTAAAGAAGTAGGAGTTGAGTTGTATCAAGATATGCTTAGGGATGCTGTATACTCTTATAAAAATAAACAAGCACCACTAGAAGAAGTTTGGTCTCCTTCAATTTCGTTAGGCTTGGCAGTGCTCATTCCGGATACTTATGTATATGATCTATCAACTAGAATGGCACTGTACAGAAAAGCAGGGGACTTAAGAAGTAGTGATGAGATAAATGAGTTTAACGAAGAATTATTTGATAGGTTTGGACCTCCTCCTTTAGAAGTTAATAATTTACTTCAAACATTAATAATTAAAAATAAGTGTTTAAAAAATAATATTAGTTTTATAGATGCAGGACCTAAAGGTATTTTATTGGGATTTAAAAATAATTTTTTCAAAAATACAGACAAGCTATTTGATTGGATTAACAAATCATCTGGTCAAATAAAAATTAGACCAGATCAAAAACTTTTTATGGAAAAACAATTAAAAAACAGGGAAGAAAAAATTGAAAATGTCTTGACGTTTTTAGACAATTTAGAAGATTTAAAGTCTTAGTTAAACTCTGCAATCAAATGTACCTAGTGCAGTATCATCCTCAAAAGTTTTTATTTTAGTTAAAACAAATCTATTATGGTTTTTACATATATTTTTAATCTTTTTATGAATTTCTAAAGGAATATTTGTAATTGAGTTTTTTTTTATTTTCCATTTTAATTCAAATGGTCTTTCTTGATATACAAAATTTTTATTCTCCTTTGGTTTAAATTGAATAACGTTTGAATGCTTATTACAGCTGAACAAAAATATTGAACTAAAAATTAAAATTATACTTCTATACATTTATAACCTCAAAATTATTAAATATTCTTAAAATATTATTTGTAGAAAAAAAAGAATTAATTTTCTCAAATAGAGAAATTACCAAGTTCCAATATTTTGCATACTTGACCAAGGTTCTTTAATTTCAAGGTTATCCCCTTGCTGAAGTAATTCAATTGAAATATTATCTGGAGATTTTATAAATGCCATTCTTCCTTCTCTTGGTGGTCTGTTGATAGTTACTCCCGCATCCATTAATTTCTGGCATGTTTCATAAATATTTTTAACAGAAAGTGCAAGATGACCAAAATTTCTACTGCTTCCATACTCTTCTGGATCCCAATTATAGGTTAATTCTATTTCAGGTGATCTGGTTTTTATTGCATTGTCTTTGTCTTCTGGTGCGGCTAAAAAGATAAGTGTAAACCTTCCTTCTGGAACTTCTTTTCTTCTCACCTCAACAAGACCAAGCTTATTGCAATAAAAGTCTATAGAATCTTCAATATTTGAAACTCTGATCATGGTGTGTAAAAATTTCATTTTAAATCCAAACTTTGTTAAATAAATAATATATACATAAAATTAATAATTCAACTATACTGATTTTATAAATATTTAATATAGGTTTTTTATGAATTTAGGGTCATTTGAGGTAGGATTTAATATTCCTGCTAGAATAGGTATGGATGTTGATGAAATTCAAACTCCTTCATTGATTATTGATTATAAAATTTTTGAGAATAATATATCAAAAATGAAAAAATTTGTTCTCAATAATAATGTAAAGTTGAGACCACATGCTAAAATGCATAAATCAGTCGATGTCGCTAATTACCAAATTGATAATGGTGGAGCACATGGTATTTGTTGCCAAAAACTTAGTGAAGCAGAGATATTTGTTAGAGCTGGTATAAAAGATATTCTAATAACTAATCAAATAACTGATGCATTTAAATTAGAAAGACTAGCTAAAATAGTATCTAAAGAATTAAAGATAGGTTGTTGTGTAGATAATCAAGAAAATGTAATTAACATCCAAAAAGCAGCAAAAAGAAATAATTCAATAATTGATATTTATATTGAGTACGATTGTGGCGCTAATAGATGTGGTACAAAATCATTTAACGAAATAAATGAACTGATTAAAATGATTAAAAAGATGGCCAATTTAAATTTTATTGGCTTTCAAGCTTATAATGGTTCTATACAGCATATTGAAGATCATAAAATAAGACAAATAGAAGTCAAAAATACTTGCAATAAAATTAAAGAATTAAAAGCTAATTTCATAAAACATTCACCATTTATCACTGGTGTAGGAACCGGTTGTTTTGATTTAGAAGTAAATGAAGAAATATATGATGAAATACAAGTTGGTTCATACGCCTTTATGGATGCTCATTATTCATCTTTAAAACATGACAGAAAATTAAATAATTCTAATAATTTTGAAAATTCCTTATTCATTCTTACTGGGGTAATGTCAAAAGCATTACAAAAACATGCTGTAGTAGATGCAGGACTGAAGTCAATAGCAGTTGATAGTGGCTTGCCAAAAACAATAAATTCAAAGTTAGAATATATAAAATGCTCTGATGAGCATGGAATAATAGCTGACCCTGATAATATTCTTAAAATTAATGATAAAATTCGTTTAATTCCTGGGCATTGCGACCCTACTTGTAATTTACATGATTGGTATGTGGTTGTTAAAGACACAAAAGTGATCGATTTATGGCCTGTTTCTGCAAGAGGGTTTAGTTTTTAATTTACAAATTAAATAATAAATTATTATGGGGTAATTCCAAAATGGATAACAAAATAATACTTAAAAATATAATAGATGCAAAAAGAAAAAACCCATACACAGAAAATAAAACTATTAACCAACTTCGAAAGGAAATAGAAACTGCTGGATCTTCAATTCCACTTCCTGAAAATATAAATTACAAAAGTGTAGTTGCTGGAAATATTAATGCAGAATGGATCACATGTGGGGAGGTAAATGAAGATAGGATATTAATGTTCATGCATGGTGGTGGTTATTACAGGGGATCAGTAGCTGGTTCAAGAGCAACAGTGGCAAGAATTTCTGCAGAAGCAAAACTTAAATGTTTATCAATTAACTATAGATTAGCTCCAGAGCATCCTTTCCCAGCAGCTATAGATGATACATATTCTGCTTATGTATGGCTTATTAATGAAGGAATAAGCCCTGAACACATAATTGTTAGCGGACAATCTGCAGGTGGTGGGTTATGTTTAGCATTATTATTAAAAATTAAAGAAAATAATTTTTCTCAGCCATTAGGAGCTATAGCCCTAAGCCCTTGGACTGATCTTTGTCAAACTGGAAAAACAATGCTAACAAATGAAAAAATTGATCCAATAATAAGTAAAAAATACCTTGATAGATTTGCAAAATTATATTTCCCTAACTTGAACAACATGTCTCATTTGGCATCTCCTCTTATTGGTGAATTATCAGGTTTACCAGATATATTAATTCAAGTTGGTTCTGCTGAGACAATGTTAGACGATAGTATTCGTTTTTATGAGAAAGCAAAAAAAGCAAATGTAAATGCAAAACTTGAGATTTGGGAAGATATGTTTCATGGATGGCACAGTAATGCTCATATTTTAAAAGATGCAGAAGATGCAATAATTAGCATTGGAAAGTATTGTAAAAATTTATTGAAAAATAAAAGAGGGGGAGATTAATCTTATCTCACAATTTTGCCCATAATCGAGTATTAACATTGAAAGCTTATTTAATTTTTCGTAACATTTAATAATGATTATTTTTGAATGTTCACGGAGACTAAAGTGAGTGTTGATTTTTTGATCAAAAGAGCAAAAGAAATCCAAGTTGTCATAGATAGTAATGCACCTGAAATTGAAAAGTTAGATCAAGAAATTGGTGACGGTGATCATATTTTTAACATGCAAAGAGGAATAAAGCTCGTAATTGAGTTAGAGCCTATAATCAAAGACTTATCAATGTCTAAAGCATTGAACCAAATAGCAATGAAAGTTTTATCAGGCATTGGTGGATCTTCTGGTGCATTATTTGGTACGTTATTTATGACAATGGCAAAAAGTAGCAATATAGATAAGGGTGTTAGTTATAAAAAAGCTATAGATATGTTCACTAATGGAGTTGAAGCTGTAAAGGAAAGAGGTAAAGCTGATGTAGGAGAAAAAACAATGATGGATGTATTAATACCTGTAGCTAATTGCCTAAAGCAGGGAATCAAAAACGATAAAAATCTCAAAGAATTAATGATAGAAACTATTGAAACAGCAGAAAAAGGCATGTTATCAACTAAGAACTTGTTGGCTACTAAGGGTAGGGCTTCTTTTTTAGGTGAACGCTCAAAAGGTCACATAGATCCAGGTGCTCGTTCATCACAACTAATGATTAAAACAGTATGCGAGTCAATATTAAATTGTTAGGAGAAAGTTATGAAAAAATTTATGAATTCAGCAGATGAATTTCTAAAAGAGAGCTTACAGGGATTTGGCGCTGCACACAAAGACATCGTGACTTGTCATTATGATCCAAATTTTATTATTAGATCTAAAACTACCAAAGAAGGAAAAGTAGCTTTAATAACTGGTGGAGGAAGTGGCCATGAACCAATGCATGTTGGGTTTGTTGGGTATGGAATGTTAGATGCTGCTTGCCCTGGATTTGTTTTTTCATCTCCATCACCTGATCAAATGATTGCAGCGATAGAAAAAGTTAATAGTGGTGCAGGAGTTTTATTTATCGTTAAAAATTATTCTGGTGATATAATGAATTTTCAGATGGCTGCAGAAATGATGACTGGACCAAGTGAAACAATATTGACTAACGATGATGTGGCAGTAGAAAATTCATCCTTTACAACAGGTCGAAGAGGTGTAGCAGCTACTGTTATTGTTGAAAAAATTGTTGGCTCTCTTGCTGAGCACGGTGGTAGTCTCGAAGAGTGTAAACAATTAGGTGAAAAAGTTAATAAAAATTCAGGTTCTATGGGGGTAGCTTTCTCAAGTTGTATTGTTCCTGCCGCTGGCAAGCCAACTTTTAAACTTGGTGTTGATGAAATGGAATTTGGAGTAGGCATTCACGGGGAACCAGGAAGGAGAAGAGATAAAATAAAATCTGCGCAAGAAATCACCAATGAGCTATCAAATGCAATTTTAGAGGATTTGAAACTAGAAAATAAAGATGAAATTTTATTGTTTGTAAATGGAATGGGTGGCACCCCTCTCTCAGAGTTATATCTTTTATATGATAATGCAAAAAAAATACTTGATGATAAAAAAATCAAGATTGCACGATCATTAGTTGGAAATTATTGTACATCTCTAGAAATGCAAGGTGCTTCTATCACCTTAACTAAGCTCGACCCAGAATTAGTAAAACATTGGGACTCAGCAGTCCACACTCCTGCTATTAGATGGGGTATGTAAAATTTATCTAACTACACCTACATTTTAAAAAAATTAATTGTAGAAGCAGACGTTTTTATTATGCTTATTACAATTTTTTACTTATTAATTATAAAAAATTTTAGGAATATGGCGGATGGGGTGTCTATTTAATAATATATAAATCTGCAAGTTGCTGAAAAAAAAATGATATCATTAACTAAAATATGAGTTAACATCTTTTAGTTTGCGTATGTTTTAGAGTGATTGATATTAAGTTTTATTTATACAATTATTCAAATGATTGATTGGAGAAAAGTTAAGTCATATCGAGATGCGTAAGAATGTCGCCAACCGCATCTATGTGTTGGTGCATAGCTAGCCTTGCTCCGCTAGCATCTTTTTGTTTTAGACAATTGATGAGTTTACTTCGGTGATCTTGTGAAACATTTTGATTTTCACGCATTTTTGTATGTTTTCTGAAATTTTCAAATAATGGACCTCGTGTTTGTTCCCAAAGAAGATCTACAATAGAAATATATATGGGGTTTTGTGTAGAACTGGCAAGACGTGTATGAAATATACGAGGCCAGTCATTTACTGTATCTTCAACTTTTGTATCGTTAAGAATTTCTACCAATGCCTGGTCTAGACTGTTAATATCATCATGTGTTGCAGTTGTCGCAGAGATAGCAGCAATTTCTCCCTCTACTGTTTTTCGTGCTGCTAATATATCAATTGGGCCAGCACCAATATCTAAATTATGTATCCCCCCCATATTTGATATTTGGGGGGTTTTTGAAACCACGAACGTTCCAACCCCAACACGAATTTCAATATAACCGGCAATTTCTAGCGCTAAGAAAGCCTCGCGAACAACGTTTCTACTTACTTGTATTTTTTTAGCAAGCTCACGTTCTGGTGGTAGCCTTTGTCCCACACTCAATTCATTGGTATTGATAAGTTCGACTAAATGTTCAGCTACCTTTTGGTAAATTCTTTTTTGTTCAAAACTTTTAAATTGTATAATCTGGTCTTCAATCATAATTATAATTTTCATTTCTAATTAATTACAATATCTAATTGATTTGAACTTGACAATCAACCACATTAACGGTTTCATGATATTGAAGCCATTGGTCCTACCACTGAACCAATATTTTTATTAAATAATAAATAGGAGGAAAAATGAAATGATTAAAATTTTTTCAAAATTATTAAGGCCTATTGCAATTGCCGCTTTTACAAGCTTTGCAATCGTATCAGTATCGCATGCTGATAAGTTTACATTTCATGGAGCAAGCCAATTTGACGAAAAGCATGCATTCACAAGGCTCATGCGTAAATTTGAACAGTTGGTAAAACTGAATTATAGTGGTTCACACGAAATTGAGTTTATTATGCATCTGAATAGTGAACTTGGTCTTGAAAAAGACTATGTTGCTTACATGAATCAAGGAATATCAGTTGATTATGCAGTTGCATCACCCTCACATATGTCAACTTTTTCTAAATTAGCTACTTTGCTTGATCCACCAATGCTTTACCGCGACGCGGGTCATTGGAGCAAAGTGTTATCAAGTGACGTTTTGAAACCAATCGTTGATGATGTTTATAAACGCGCTGACATAAAATTGCTTGGATATGGCGGAGGCGGTGTACGTCATTTGATTGTTAATAAAGCTGTATCAAATATGGCTGAAATTAAAAATGTACCAATTCGTGTTATGGGTGCTCCAATTCAAACCAAACTATTTAATGCCTTTGGAATGACACCTAACGTTATTGCTTATTCTGAAGTTTATAATGCTATTCAAACAGGTGTTATTGATGCAGCAGAAAATGAAGCTGCTGGTATCAGACAGATGAAATTTTACGAAGTTGGTCCTAATATTTCTTTAACTGCTCACTCTATTACTGTTCGACCTTTGGCATTTAGCGGTAAGACACTCCGTAAACTTCCAAAAGATTTACAAGAAGCAATTATTCAAGCTGGTAAAGATGCAGGTACTTATGGAAGAGTAACCGAACTTACAGAAGGGTCTGGCATCATGGCTGAAATGGAAGCGCAAGGTAAGTTGAAAACAATCAACTTCACTGAACGTGACAAGTTAATTACAGCTGCGAAGCCCGTGCTTAAAGCATATTTCAAGGATTTGGGTCAAAGCTCACTTTATGATGCAATTCAGGCAGTAAAGTAATAAGTAGAGGTACAACAGTTACATAAAATTTAAAGATTTCAATTACATTGATGTCATTGAAATCTTTTATTTTTAATTTTGAACATTAAACGAGTAAAATGAAAAAGTTTATAGACATTTATTATTCATTTTTAAAAATTATGCTTACAGTTCTTATGGGGCTAATCATCATCCCTGTTACAATGCAAATTTTCGCTCGGTACGTTGATTTTATACCACGCTATATCTGGACTGAAGAATTATCTCGATTTTGCTTTATTTGGATTATTCTTGTCGGCGCTATGATAGCTATGAGGACTGATGAACACTTTACAGTTGATTTACTTCCAACTCAAAAAACAAACAAAGGGAAAGCTATTTCTTTAATGTTTGTAGACTCCATGACATTTTTAATGGCTATTATTTTCGTTATATGGGGTTGGCCTTTAGTTCAATTCGGACTATTGCAAACCTCTGAAATGGCTGAAATGCCAATGGTCTTTATCTATGTAGCATGGCCTTTGACAGGAATTACATGGATAATTTTTCTATCAGAACGAGTTTTTGATCACATTAAATTATATAGGAGTGTCTCTTCATGACTCCTATTGAAGTTGCTGGGATTATGTTCCCCTTATTCATTGTTCTAGTCATTTTACGTATTCCAGTAGCTATCGCATTAGGTTTAGCTTGTGTCCCTATATTTTTGATTGAGGACAGACTGACACCTTTTTTACTCATGAATGAAATGTTTAAATCGTACAATTCCTTTGTATTACTTGCTGTACCGTTTTTTCTTTTAGCGGCAAACATTATGAATGCTGCAGGTATAACTGATCGTTTAATTCGTTTATCTAGAGCAATGGTTGGTCATTTGCCAGGAGGATTAGGTCACGTGAATGTAGTTGTAAGTATGTTATTTGCTGGGATTTCAGGATCATCCACAGCAGATGCAGCTGGTATTGGGTCTTTACTTATACCTCAGATGAAAAAACAAGGCTATTCAAGTAGTTTTTCCGTTGCTATTACAGCTTGTTCCTCAGTAATGGGCGTAGTAATTCCACCTAGTATTCTTATGGTAGTTTGGGGAGGATTGATGTCTGTATCAATAGGTGGCTTATTCTTAGCTGGTGTTGTTCCTGGAATTTTAATTGCTGGATCACAGATGATAGCTGTCTATATATTCGCAAAAATTTATAATTATCCAATTTATACAAGATCGTCATTAAAAGAGTTTTTTGTAGCCATTTTTCATGCTGTACCGCCTATCATGACTCCTTTGATTATAGTTGGCGGAATTGTTGGTGGTTTGTTTACACCAACCGAAGCTTCTGTAATTGCTGTTTTATATTCAATTGTACTTGGTGGTTTCTTCTATAAGACAATAGGATTCGATAATTTACCCTCAATTCTGTATAAATCTGCTAAGTTTGCTGCAATGTCATTATTTTGTATTGGCACTGCATCTGCCTTCGGATGGCTGCTAGCTTATTTTAAGATCCCTTTGGCAGTAGTTTCTTTTTTAGAGCCATATGGAATTGGACCAGTAAGTACAGGCTTGATAGTTGCAGGCTCTTTTTTATTAATAGGTATGTTTATTGATGCCATTCCAGCTATAATTATACTTGGAACTGTTTTATGGCCCTTAGCTGAAGTCTCTAACATGCATCCTATTCATTTTGCTATTATAGGAGTAATATCTCTTGCTTTTGGTTTAGTTACACCACCCTATGGGCTATGTCTTTTAATTGCATGTAGATTAGGAGATATTGAAGTAATAAAGGCTTTACGAGATGTAGGTATTGTTTTATGTCCAATGTTTTTAGTTCTCTTGATAGTTGTTTTCTTTCCTGAAATTATTTTAGCATTGCCAAAATTGTTGATGGCAAAATTTATATAATAATACATAGGAGATAAAATTTTAAAAAATTATTATTATTTATTATGAGGAATTTTTATAATGAATTTTAAAGTATTAAAATCTAAAATTGGTTTTGTTGCAGAAGTTTTTGGAATAGATATAAGACAAAACATATCTAAAGATTATGTATCAGAGATAACTAAGTTAATTAATGAATATGCAGTTATAATATTAAAGAATCAAAAAATTAATGACGAGGAACAAATAAAATTTTCAGAAAACTTTGGAACAATAGAGCCTGCTGGTACAAATACTGAACTTACAGAAATGAAAGATAGACGCTTATCATCACAAATGAATGATGTGTCAAATCTAGATAAAAATAATAAGCCCTTGGCCAAAGATAATCAAAATAGAATTTTTGGTTTAGGAAATAGGCTATGGCATACTGACGCTTCTTTTAAAAAAAAACCTGTTACTCTTTCAATCTTGTCAGGAAGAAAGGTTCCTACAAAGGGAGGGGAAACAGAGTTTTGTGATATGCGTTGTGGCTATGAAGCGCTTTCTAAAGAAATGAAGAACAAAGTAGAAAACCTGATTTGTGAACACTCACTTCAATATTCTAGAAGCAAATTAGGATTTATTATGAAAGACGTTCTTACTAAAAAGGAATTAGAAAAGTTTAAGCCAGTTCTTCAACCATTAGTTAGAAAAAATTCTATAACAAATAGGAAATCACTATATCTTTCTGCACACATAGGTTTAATAAAAGATTGGGAACTTGCTGATTCAATTTTATTTATAAATGACTTAATGGAAATTTGTACTAATCCAGATTATGTATACGCACATAAATGGGAAGAAAATGATATTGTTATATGGGACAACACTCAAGTTATGCATAGAGGTAGGTATT
The DNA here is from genome assembly GCA_000383115.1 of alpha proteobacterium SCGC AAA015-N04. Lineage (GTDB taxonomy): Bacteria > Pseudomonadota > Alphaproteobacteria > Puniceispirillales > Marisalimonadaceae > Marisalimonas. The sequence goes on along the minus strand of KB910594.1, from coordinate 34,686 downwards.
TTAACGATCAAAAAGAAATTAGAGATGTTCGAAGAACTACACTAGCAGGTACAAAAATGTTAATTCAACAGTAAGGTTTATATATAATTAATTTTGCAAAGTAAGAAAGAAAGATTTTATTGAAAACAATTGTTAAAAATTCAAGCTCTTCAAATCATGGATTAATGGCTTTTTGGGCAACTTTTGAAAAGCGGCATTTATCAAGTTATGTCGAGTGGCACAATTGTGAACATATGATCGAGCGTGTTTCTATACCCGGCTTTCAAACAGGCCGTCGATATGCAGTTTTTGGAGAACATAAAAGATTTTTGCAATTCTATGAGACCAAAAAATCTTCTGTACTTGGATCGAAGCCTTATTTGGATGCACTTAATAACCCAACACCTAGAACCAAAGAGGCCCTTACCTGGTTTCGTGATCCAGTTAGAAATATTTATGAATTAATTGGTTCTTGTGGAAAACCAGATATATTTCCAGCTCCTTATTTAGCTGCTCTTCGTTTTAATCTTGTAGACGGTCTAGATCAAACGCTAATGCCCTTATATTCGCATGAGTGGCTTACCTCTTTATGTCAAATTACAAATGTATTAAGGGCACGCATGTATCGAGTTGACGAAAATATTTCTAAAATCATGACATCTGAACGAAAAATCTACAGTGGTGGACCAGGTGAACAACGCTATTTAGCTTTGATCGAAATAGCCAAACCATTTACTCAGACACCTGATGTCATTTTAGAGGCATCTCGACAAGTATTTCCAAAAGGTAATGGTAGGCGGGATGAATATGCAGATCAAACTTGGTTAGATTTTAGTTTAGATAAACCCTAATCAAAAAACAGAGCATCTTAAGAACATATGAAAGGACATATTTCTTGGTTTCCAAAATAACAACATCTTACGAGGCTGTTGCTCAAATTTCAGATAATGCCACAGTGACAGTCTCATCATCATCAGGTCTTGGTTGTCCAGACAAAGTATTGCTTGCATTAGGCAAGCGGTTTGATGCGGAAGCTCATCCTAAGAATCTGACTATGCTACTTCCTATTGCTGCAGGTGATATGTACGGAATTAAAGGTATAGATCATATCGCCAAGGAAGGACTAATTTCAAGAATTTTTGCCGGATCATATCCTAGTGGCCCTTCTTCGAAACAGATGCCAAAAATCTGGAAGATGATCGTTGAGGACCGTGTTGAAGCCTATAATATTCCATCCGGTATAATGTTTGATATGCACCGAGACGTAGCCGCACGCAAACCCGGAGTTTTTACAAAAGTTGGAATAAATACCTTTGTCGATCCTATACGTGAAGGTTGCGCCATGAACGACAGTGCGTCAAAAAATCCAATTGTACATCGTCAAGAATTTGAAGGTGAAACCTGGCTGCATTTCCCTAACATTGTACCTAACGTTGCAATTGTGCGTGGAACTACATCGGATGAAAATGGTAATATTACCTTTGAGCATGAAGGAGCCTATTTAGGTGCGCTTGAACTTGCTATTGCTGTCCGCAATCATGGTGGTTTAGTAATTGCTCAGGTTAAGCGAGTAACAGCAAATGGGTCATTTCGTCCGCAAAATGTTCATATTCCATGTAACTTAGTTGATATGGTTGTAATTGATCCTGATCAGAAACAGACAACTGATACGGTTTATGATCCAGCTATATCTGGGGACGTGTTGCAACCATGGTCAAGTTTTGATTTGGTAGATCATGGAATTGAAAAAGTAATAGCACGGCGCGCCTGTTTAGAACTTAGAGAAGGGCAATCTGCCGTTCTAGGTTTTGGAATTTCTGCAAATGTTCCAAGAATACTATTAGAAGAAGGTTACCAGCAATCGATTACTTGGGCCATTGAACAAGGAGCGGTAGGGGGTGTGCCATTGAAAGGATTTGCTTTTGGTTGTTCTGCTAATGCACACTCTATTCTCCCATCTCCAAATCAATTTATGTATTTTCAAGGTGGTGGTTTTGATATTGCATTTTTGTCCTTTTTGGAAGTAGATCGTGAAGGTAACGTTAACGTATCAAAACTTGATAAAAAGCCATACTTAACAGCGGGTTGTGGAGGTTTTGTAGATATTACTTCACATGCAAAAAAGATTGTGTTCTCTGGGTATTTTGAGGCTGGAGCAAAATTTAATTTGAAAGACGACGAATTAATAATTACAACGCCCGGTAAATTTACTAAAATGGTAGATAAAGTAGAACATGTTACATTCTCTGGGCAAAGGGCTCGTGAAATGAGGCAAGAAGTTATTTATATTACTGAAAGATGTGTGATAAAGCTTAAAGATAGCGGCCTTGTGGCGACAGAGATTATGCCTGGCATTGATCCCCAAAGAGATATCATAGACGTGTCAGAAGGTCGAGTGCAGATTGCCGATAACGCTACAATGATTTCTAAGTCTATTTTATCATCTAAATTAATGGGGTTAAAACTTTGAGTGCTCTTCATTTAAATATTAATAATGAAATTGCAGAGTTGCGCCTTGACAACGTGGATAAACTTAATTGTTTAACAGTTTCAATGCTTGAGGCACTTGAGTCACATTGTAATACACTTGAAAAAAATCCAGATGTTCGTGTTGTATTGTTGACGGCAGAAGGGGATCACGTTTTTTGCGCTGGAGCTGATATATCCGCATGGGGTGACCTTGCTCCTTTTGATTTTTCAAGAGACTGGATACGTCACGGACATAGGGTATTTAACCGACTCGCACGTTTAGTTCAACCCACTATTGCAGTTGTTAAGGGGCATGCAATTGGAGGTGGCTTAGAATTAATAACAGCATGTGATTTACGTGTATCGTCACCCAGAGCAACTTTTGGAATGCCTGAAACTAGTATTGGTATAGTACCTGGGTGGTCAGGTACCCAACGATTGGCAAGGCACATTCCACCTGCAATTTTGAAAGAAATGACTTTGTTCGGTAGTCGCGTTACTGCAAAACGTGTTTATGAAATCGGTTTTATTAACATGATTTCCGATGATCCATATGCAACTGCTTTTGAAATGGCAGAACAAATTCTTAACAAATCACCCCGTGCTAATGAAGTTACAAAATACATGCTAAATGTAGCACACAATGAAGATACTGAGGCTATGATAGAAGCTCTGGGTGGTGGTATGATATCTTCTACTAAAGATAAAGCAGAGGGTGTGTTGTCTTTTCGAGAAAAACGTAAACCGGACTTTTCAGGGAAATGAATGAGAATAGGGAAATTAAACCATTAGCGCTTATTACAGGCGGGCATACTGGTATAGGATTTGGAATTGCTAAAGAGTTAATACAGGCTAACTTTAGAATAGCAATAATTTCAGAAACGGCAGTTAAAGATAAATCTGTTCAATTTGCATTAAACAAACTTGGTCCTCTTGCTCATTACTATCAACACGATTTACGTGATATTTCTAATCTTTCTAATCTTTTAGATCAAATAGAAACTAATCAAGGGTCAATCCATTCGCTAATTTCTAATGCTGGTGTTTCCCCATTAGTTCGAGGTGATATGCTTCAGATTAATGAAGTATCATATGATTTTGTTATGGATATTAATTTAAAAGGTACATTTTTTTTAGCTCAAGAAACTGCAAGAAGAATTCTAAGGCAAAAAATCAAATTTTACAGATCAATGATTTTTATAACTTCCGTTAGTGCTGAGATGTTATCCAAAGAACGTGCAGAATATTGTATTTCAAAAGCAGGGGCTTCGATGATGGTTAAATTATTTTGTGCTAGATTGAGCCATGAAGGCATAGGCGTGTTTGACTTGCGCCCAGGTATTATAGATACTCCGATGACTTCTAATGTAAAAGAAAAATATGATAAAAAGATAAATGAAGGAATTGTTCCTGCTGGTAGATGGGGACAACCATCAGATATAGGTTCTGTTGTACTCCCTTTAGTAACAGGAAAAATGGCATACGCTACTGGGGCCGTTATACCAATTGATGGGGGATTATCTCTAAACAGGCTTTAAGTAATACTTCAATTTAAAAAAAAATATTTTAGCTTACAAATCATGCTTATTTAAATTAAAATTTACTCAATTTTAAATAATAAGGAGATTACCATGGGTGAAAAAGTAGCATTTATTGGTCTTGGTGCTATGGGTGGGCCAATGGCTATAAATATTATAAAAAAAGGAACTAATTTATCTGTCTACGACATAGAAAAAGAAAAAATGTTACCACACATCCAGTTAGGAGCTGTTCCTGGAAATAATATTAGAGATACAGTTGAAAATGCTAATATTGTTGTAACAATGTTGCCATCTACAGAAAACGTTAAATCTGTAGTAACTGAACCTAGTGGTGTTTTGTCATACATAAAGCCTGGTTCGATTATATTAGATATGAGTACAATTGCACCTATCTTTACAGACGAATTAAATAAAATGTGCAAAGAAAAAAATATAGATTTCATTGACGCTCCAGTTGGACGAATAGTAAGCCATGCTATTTCTGGAGATTCTCTTTTCATGGTAGGATGTGACAATGATAATGCATTTAAAAAGATTGAACCATTGTTAAATGCAATGGGTACTACTATTATAAGATGTGGCAAAGTTGGGTCAGGAATAAGAGCAAAAGTTGTAAATAATTTTCAAATATGTAGTATTGCTCAAATAACAGCTGAAGCTCTTACACTTGCTCAAAAAGTTGGTTTAGATATAAACACTTTTAAAGAAATAAATAAGGGAACCACTGCTTATAATGGACAATTTCAAATGAATTTTCTATCAAAAGTGCTAAAAAATGATATTGAACCAGGATTTACAATTGATCTTGCTCATAAAGACATGGGACTAGCAATAGAGACTGCTAATAATTTCAGAGTTGGTTTGCCTGTTGGTTCATCAGCGCAAGCTGTTTATAGTCAAGCAAGATCGGGAAAATATGCTAAAAAAGACATAAGTGCGTTATTGGATTATGCTTGTGAGATTGCTGAAATTGATCCTCCAAGAATTACAAAATCTATTGATTAAGATTAGATTTTCAAAAATTTTGAAAATATAAATAGGGAAAAAATTAAAGATAAATATTCAAATTATTTATCTAGGATATTTGAACATAAAATTTTAATCAAAATTATTGATTTTTTATTTGTTAAGAGTCCCGGAATTAGTCCCAAATAGGAAATAATATGTAAATAAATATATATAAATCAATATCTTAAAGAAATTTTTATGGCGGATGGGGTGGGATTCGAACCCACGGAAGGCTTTCACCTTCGCCGGTTTTCAAGACCGGTACTTTCAACCGCTCAGTCACCCATCCTATATGAACTTTTTTACATAGCTAATGGTTTTAGGCAAGTAAATTTTAAAAATATATTGTCATTAACAAATAAATTTACCATTTCAACAAAATAATAAAATCTAATTTAATCTTATTTATTAAGGTATCTTAAAATCATATTTATTTATAATTTTTACAAAATCTTGAAATATTTTACTTACATCTTTATTTCTCAAATAATGCTTATCTTTTTTGCAACTTAAAGTTTGTTTGGACTCTCTTATTTCTTCTTTTCTAGCATTTGAAAAATCATAGTAGTAAGCTGTATTGTTAGATTTAATTTTTAATAGATAATCATTTAAATCATTACCTCCCCAAATAAATGTGTTATCTATACCGTTAATACTGTGAATAGATGGAAAAATTTCATCGTTAGTTTCTAAAGTTAAAGCTCCAAAAGAAATATTATTTACCTTGCTTTGAGGGAAATATCCAACATTTAAAATAGGTTTTGACAGAAAATATGTTCCACATTTCCATTCAATAAACTCAATAATTGTATTATTTTTTTTTAATTTTTTATTTCCATTAAAAATATTACTATCATTTTCAGATTTTGCTGTTTTTTCAGATTTTACTATATTAACAATATCATTAGAAACATTTGTAACTTTATCAGAAATAGTTGCTAATTTACTTTGATTATTGCAGGCATTAAAAAATAAACAAATTAGTAATAATAAGATATTGTTTTTCATAGTAAAAGTTTAACATTTTTCTTTCAATTATTAAAGTTGAGAATAAATATACCTTAATTGATTTTATTTTAAATTTCTCTTGCAATTAAGAAATAAGAATTAAAGAATGACAAGGAAGGATAATATTATGATTTATATTAAATTTTTTATAATTTTAAAAATATTGATAATTTATCCGTTAAAAACTTACTCACACGATAGTTTCAATGTTTTTGTAAAAAATATTGCTGGCGAAGCATATAAAAAAGGTATTTCAAAAAAAACTATTGAACGATTTAATAGTGAAGTAAAATTTATTCCTCGCGTTATTGAACTTGACCGTTCTCAACCTGAATTTAGATTGTCTCTAAAAGAATATTTAAATAAAGTTGTAACTCCACTCAGGATTAAAAAAGCAAATCAAAAATATTTAGAAAATAAAAAACTTTTAAAAATAATATCGAGCCATTACGGCGTTCAACCACGATTTTTGGTTGCTTTGTGGGGAATAGAGACAGATTTTGGAAGATTAACTGGTGGTTTTTCAGTTATATCTTCTCTAACTTCACTGGCATATGATGGAAGAAGGCATAATTACTTCAAAAAAGAGTTATTCAACGCATTAAAAATTATTAATGAAGGACATATATCATTTAAAAACATGACTGGCTCATGGGCTGGAGCAATGGGTCAATGTCAATTTATGCCTTCTAGTTTTTTAAACTATGCAGAAGATTGGGATAAAGATGGACATAAAAATATATGGTCATCAAAACCAGATGTTTTTGCATCTTCTGCAAACTATTTAAATAATGTAGGTTGGTCAAAAAAATTTACTTGGGGAAGAAAAGTTTATTTAGGTAATAGTAAAAATTATAAACATAAAAAGTACTTATTATTAAAAGAATGGTCGTCAAAGGGTATTTTGACTGAAAATAAAAAAAAATTACCTCAAATAAACTTAAAAGCTAGACTGATTATTCCAGACAATTATGGGAATTACGGGTATTTAGTATACAAGAATTTTGAATCTCTTCTTCATTGGAATAGATCAAATTACTTCGCCATAGCAGTTGGTAAATTGTCAAACTCAATTATTGAAAAATAAAATGTTAATAAATTTTTTATATTATGACAAAAATTTTTTTAAAAAGTGTAAAGTCATTCCAATAATATTTGTTATTATTATTTTTCAATCTTGTACATCAAATGTTGAAGTTGCCGCAAATTTAGGAAAAAAATATATCACACCTAAAGAAAAAAAAACTATTTCCCCAAAACCAATTTATAAAATAGGTAAAAAATACTTAATTAATGGGAAATACTATTTTCCAAAAAAAAACCTTTTTTATAATAAAACAGGAATTGCTTCTTGGTATGGCCCAAAATTTCATGGTAAATTAACTGCTAACGGAGAAATTTATAATCAAAATGCTCTAACTGCTGCTCACAAAACGTTACCATTACCAACAGCTGTAAAAGTGACAAACCTTAAAAATAAAAAATCAGTTATTTTACGAATTAATGACAGAGGTCCATTTGTTAATGACAGAATAATTGATTTGTCATCAAAAGCAGCAGACATACTTGACTTAAAAAAAAGAGGTACAGGATTAGTAAGAGTGGTAGTTTTAAAAAATAAAAGTGAAATATTAGAAAAATTAGCTAAAAATGGGTCATTTCCAGAAATAGCTGACTTACCAAAAAATGAACTTCCTGAAGTTAAGATACCAAAAATTTCTAATGTAAAAATTGAAGGTTCTAGAAAAAAAATTATAAAAAAACAATTTAATTTAGATCTTAAAAATGAAAAAAAAGAATATAGAATTTTCATTAAATTAGCTTCTTTTAATTCATTAAAATCTGCAGAAACAATGAAAAAAAAGTTATCTTATGTTGAAAAAATTAATATTTATAAATTAAAAAGAAATAATATTATTTTATATCAGGTAAAAGCAGGTCCTTTTGTAGAAGTCAAAAAAGTTGATAAATTACATTCTTTACTGCTTAAAAAAGGGATGCAGGGCGCAAAAATTGTAATTGAATAAAGTAAGAGGTTAAACATGATTAAAAAAATTTTAAAAATAAATATGTTTTTATTTTTTTTATTAAATTTAACAATTTTATTAGTAAAAAATTCTTTTGGACAGATTTTGGATATTACCAGTCCAGCAAAACAAGTTATAATTTTTGATCATGAGGTCGATGAAATTCTTTTTGAAAAAAATGCAGATGAATTGATGAAACCAGCATCAATGGCAAAAGTTATGACTTCATATATTGTTTTTGACCGACTTAAAGATAAATCACTACAGATGACTGATACTTTTTTAGTGTCTGATAAAGCATGGCGTATGGGAGGATCTAGATCTTTTTTAGAATTAAACTCAAATGTTTCAATAAGGGATCTTTTATTAGGACTAATTGTACAATCGGGGAATGATGCTGCAGTTGTTTTAGCAGAAGGTATTTCTGGTGATGAGGAAGCGTTTGCCAGAGAAATGAATAGATATGCAAAAATACTTGGAATGAAAAATACATATTTTACTAATTCAACTGGTTGGCCACACCCAGATCTTCAAACCACATCTAGAGATATGATTATTTTAACCAAAAAAATAATAAATGATTTTCCAAAATTGTATAAATTATTTAATGAAAAAGTTTTCACGTATAATAATATTAAACAGTCAAATAGAAATCCTCTTTTATATACAATGAATGGCGCCGATGGATTGAAAACTGGACATACAATGGAGTCTGGTTTTGGTTTAATTGGTTCAGTAAAAAAAAACAAAAGAAGAGTTTCTATTGTTATAAATGGTCTCAAAAGTAAAAAACAAAGGACATTTGAAAGCAAAAGATTATTTAATATAGTTTTTAGAGAGACAACACTTTTGTCATTATTTAATAATCAAAAAAGTTTAAGTAAAGCAAATGTTTGGCTTGGGAAAGAAACGCAAGTTGAACTTATTGCAGAAAAACCATTTAAAAAGATTGTTTCGCCACTTGAGTATAGCAAAACTAATATAAAAGTTGAGTGGATGGACCCAATTGCAGCGCCTATAAAGAAGGGTGATGTTGTAGGAAAAATTTACATTTCAATGCCTGGAAAAAAAAATATTAAAGAAAATCTTATTTCATCTAGAAATGTTGAAAAATTATCTTCTATTATGAGAATCCAAGCATTAATTAAATATTTATTATATGGAGAAATAGTTGCGAATTAATTCTTTGAATAATAAATACAATGAGGGAAAACTAATTTCTTTTGAGGGTGGTGAAGGAGTAGGTAAAAGCACCCAGATTAAATTATTAAAATCTTATTTATTGGAAAATAATTTTAAGGTCTTGACAACTAGAGAACCAGGTGGAACGGAAGAAGGAGAAATAATAAGAAAATTTTTAGTTTCAGGAGCTAAAAATACATTTGATCCATTATCCGAATTGCTTATTTTTAATGCTTTGAGAAGAGAACACATAAATAAAGTAATCAATCCTTCAATAAAAAAAGGCAAGATTGTACTTTGTGATAGATTCATAGATTCGACATTTGTATATCAAGGAATTGGGAAAGGGATTAATAAAAAAGTTTTGTTAAACTTGCATAAAAAATTTTGTTATGACATTTATCCTGACATTACATTTTTTTTAAATCTTGATCCAAAAATAGGATTAGATAGGACAAATCGAAGAAAAAACAATGAAACCCGTTTTGAACGCCTAGGTTTATCTTATCATAAAAAAGTTTTTAATGGTTATTTAAAATTGAGTAAAAAGTTTGAAAAGAGAATCATTAATATAAATGCTCAACAATCAATAAAAGAAATTTCTGAGAAGATTATTAAACATGTGATGTCTATTCTTTAAAATAATGGTTAATTTGTCCTTAGAAAAAAATTATTATTTAAATGAGAAGGTTAGAAGTAAAATTATAAATCTAATTTATTCTAACTCGATTAACGCTATTATATTAAGTGGTCCCCCTGGTCTTGGTAAGTTAAATTTTGTAAATTCTTTATCAAGAAATATTTTATGTCAGTTTGAAATGAATAACAAAATAGATCCAAAGTTATTTCAATCTGAAGACCTTTGTTTTAATAATATTAAAAAAAATAAATCTTTTTTTTTATTTAATAATGGTTCACATCCCGACTTTTTTTATCTGAATAAAATAAATGAAAGTAAAGTAATTCCAATAGAAAATACAAGAAATTTTAAGAAGTTTTTTCAAAATACTTTTTCTATCTCTAATGCAAAAATAGGTGTTATTGATACAATTGAAGATTTAAGTTTAAATTCCATAAATTTACTCTTGAAAACTATTGAGGAACTATCAAAAAAATCTTATGTATTTATTCTTTCGAATAAACCAAGCAATATTATAAAGACAATTAAGTCAAGATGTGCAACCTTTTATTTTGAACCTCTAAATAACGAAAAATTCATTAATTATATCAACAATAATCTAAATACGTCTAAAAATGAGGATGAGAAATCTTTTCTAAAAAATATTTGTGCTGGATCTCCAGGCTTTGTTAATAAGGTAAAAGATATTAACTTGTACAAAAATTATAATCGTTTTTTAGATGAAATTATAAATTATAACAAAGTAAATATTAGGGATATTGTATCAAACTTCTTATCTGTAGATTTAAAAGATAAAGAAATTACAATATATGTATTTCATTTGATATTGAATGATTTAATGAAAAAAGTCTTTATTTTTTTAAATCAAAATACGCTTTCTAATGTAATACTTGAAAAAGAAAAACTTTTATTAAATGTTATAATAAAAAATAATAATACTCTAAACATTTTGAAATTGCAGTCAAAATTTGATAGATATATGCATCTAAGCGAATCTCTTAACTTAAATAAAGTAGATGTAATTATTTATGTTTTAAAAGAATTGTTAGGTGTACAATTATCAAAGGTTTTGAATGAGTAATAAATATTATATTACTACTCCAATTTATTATGTAAATGATGTTCCTCATATTGGACATGCGTATACAACATTATCGTGCGACATTATTGCAAGATTTAAGAGAATTGACGGGTATGAAGTTTTTTTCTTAACTGGAACTGATGAACATGGACAAAAAGTTGAATTAGCTGCTAAGAAAAAAGGTGTTAAACCTTGTGAATTCGTCAATAAAGTTTCAGAAAACTTCAAAAATCTTCTAAAGTGTATGAATTTTTCAAATGATTTATTTATTAGAACCACCGAAGAAAAACATATTAAATCATGTCAAAAAATTTGGAATAAGCTCCTTAAAAATGGTAATATATATTTAGACAAATATTCTGGTTGGTACGCAGTACGTGATGAAGCATTTTATTCGCAATCTGAATTAGTTGATGGGAAAGCACCAACTGGAGCTACAGTTGAATGGGTAGAAGAACCGTCATATTTTTTTAATCTTTCAAAATGGCAACAAAAACTTTTAGATTTTTATGAAAATAATAAGGATTTTATCTGCCCTAAAACTAAAAGAAATGAAGTCATTAACTTTGTAAAAAGTGGTTTAAAAGATTTATCGATTAGCAGAACTAGTTTTTCTTGGGGAGTAAAGGTTCCAAATGATGAAAATCACATCATGTATGTTTGGTTAGATGCTCTTACAAATTATATATCCGCGTGCGATTATGCTGACCATGAAAATAATGATTTTTTTCAAAAATTTTGGCCAGCTGATCTACACATAGTTGGAAAAGATATTATTAGATTTCATGCAGTTTATTGGCCTGCATTTTTAATGGCAGCAGACCTACCTTTACCAAAGAAAGTATTTGCACATGGTTGGTGGACTAATGAGGGTAATAAAATTTCTAAATCTTTGGGAAACGTGATTGATCCTTTTCAACTAGTCGATAAATATGGTGTTGATCAAATTAGGTATTTTTTATTAAGAGAAGTACCTTTTGGAAATGATGGTGATTTCTCAAATACTCAACTAATAAACAGAATTAACAGTGATCTAGCAAATAGTTATGGAAATTTATTTCAAAGAGTTGCTTCTATGATTTTTAAAAATTGTCATAAAAAAATACCTTTAAAACCGACTAAATTTAATGAAGAAGATTTAAAATTAATAAATTTGATTAAGAATAATTTAAATGATTACAGAAGCTTAATTGATAGTCAAAAATTTGATCAATATTTAAAAAACATTTGGATAGTTATTTCTAATGCAAATAAATATGTAGATGATGAAGCACCATGGACACTTAAAAAAAATAATTTTAAGCGTATGGAAGTAGTATTATTTACATTAATTGAAACAATAAGACAAATTTCTATTTTATTACTACCATTTCTTCCAGATTCTTCTGAAAAAATTCTTGATTACATGAATATATCTCGTGATAAAAGAAAATTAAATTCTGTAGAGTTTATTTTTGATGGAAATGTTAAAATCTCATCTCCAAATCCATTATTTCCAAAAATTTAATATATTGTTTTAACATGAAAAATTACTTAATTGATACACACGCACATTTAGATTTTCCTGATTTAAATTATAGATTGGATGAAGTTTTAAAAAATGCTATTGAAAATGATGTTAAAAAAATTGTTACAATATCCACAAACTTAAATAATATTGATAAACTAATTAAAATATCCGAAAATTATGAGCAAGTTTTTTATACAGTTGGCATTCATCCAAATGAAGTTTTAAAAGATAAAAATAATTCTAACTATGACATGTTACTTGAGTTATCAAAAAATAAAAAATGTGTTGGAATAGGGGAGTGTGGACTAGATTATCATTATGGAAAACATAGCATAAAACAACAAAAGGCATCTTTTATTACCCAAATAAAGGTAGCTAGAATAACTGGTTTGCCATTAATCATTCATGCAAGAGATGCAGATAGAGATATGATAGATATCATAGAGAGTGAATATAAAAATGGACCTTTCAAAGCAATTCTTCATTGTTTTAGTTCAGGCAAGGATCTTGCTTTTTGTGGTTTAAATTTAGGCTTTTACGTATCTTTTTCTGGTATTGTTACGTTTAAATCAGCAAAATTAATTCAAGAAATAGCTACTATGATACCTGATGACAAAATTCTAGTTGAGACTGATTCACCTTATTTATCTCCAACACCATTAAGAGGTTCTATAAATGAACCCAAAAATTGTCTTATTACTGCAAAATATTTAGCTGAAATTAGAAAATGTGAGTTTTCTAAATTTGTTGACCAATTATTTATGAATTCAGTTAAAATTTTTGATAAGTTAAATTAATGAAAAATGATATTAAAATTACTGTGTTAGGAACAGGTACTTCCGTTGGAATTCCTGCCTTAGGTCAGTTAGGTTGGGGTAAATGTGATCCATTAAATCCAAAGAATAAGAGACAAAGATGTGCAATTCTAATACAAAGTTATAATACAACTATACTGGTAGATGCTGGACCTGATATAAAAAATCAACTTCTAGAACATAAGGTTGAGAGACTTGACGCAGTTCTAATAACTCATCAACATGCTGATCATATTGCTGGTCTAGATGAATTACGAACTTTTTATTTTTATAATAGAAAAAGATTAAAACTCTATACTAATAAAGAAACAGCAGATGTGCTATTACATAGGTTTAGCTATTTATTCAACAAATCGAAGAAGTCACAATCTTATTTTCAACCTCCGTTAGAATTAAATAATATAGATTATTTTAAGGATTTTTTTATTAACGATATTTCCATAAAACCAATTAGACAATATCATGGTGCTATAGATAGTATAGGTTTTATTATAAATAACGATTTTGCATATTGTACTGATGTTGTTGATTTTCCAAAAGAAAGTTTTGATTTTTTATATAATTTAAAGGCCTTAATAATTACTGGATTAAGAGAAACTCCACATTCAGCTCACGCACATTTCGACCTTTCTTTTAATTGGATATCCGAATTAAAGCCCAAAATAGCTTATTTAACTCATTTTAGTTCAGATTCTGATCATAATAAAGTATTAGAAATATGTCCCATGAATGTATATCCTGCATATGATGGTTTAATAATAAATATTTAATTACATAATATATATTATGCGACAAAAGTAATTTATTTATTGTATAGTATATTATATCACCCACTTCAATTATATTATAAAACTACAAATATAAACAAATAAAAACAATGCATTATATAGTTTAATAAAAGTTAGAATTGAATAAAAAATTAAAAAATTTCTAAAGAATTGTCTCTAATAAATTTATAATATAATGTGAATATAATTTAATTTAGATGGAGATATTAATGTCTATTAAGCCTTATGGTTCAACTTCAGGAAGAAAACACGGAAAACCAGGTATAGAGATAAGACCTACTTCTAAAACTGTAGATGCCCATTGTCATCTTCATGTTCAAGAAGCGGCTGACCTAGTCCAAGGATTATTTGATCAACAAGATATCCCTGCTTTTAGACATGTCAACCCAATTACCACAAATCAAAATATTCAGCAGGTTAAAGATAGATTTATGGATTTAACTAATATTGAAACAAGATTAAAAAAGATGGACTCACAAGGTATTGATCTACAAGTTCTGATACCTGTTCCCTTCCAGCATTATTGTAATGTAAAAAGTGAAGTTGCATATAAAGCCATAGAAACTATTAATAATAAACTTTCAGAAACAGCTAATAATCGAAAAGATAGGTTTGTTGCATTAGGTACTCTTCCAATGCAGAACGGTGATATAGCTGCCAAAGAAATGGAAAGATGTGTAAATGAACTTGATATAAGAGGCTTTCAGATTATTACATTTCAAGACGGAAAAGAGTTATCACACCCTTCTTATGATGGTATTTGGGAAACAGCCACAAAATTAGATATCCCTATTTTTCTTCATCCAAATGGTTATCCTGAAGGAGAAAGATTAAAAGATCATTATTTCATTAATATAATTGGAAATCCAATGGATACTACTGCAGCCCTTCATCATTTAATTTTTGATGGAACAATGGAAAAAAATCCAAATTTAAAAATTTTTGTTGCTCATGGTGGTGGTTATCTTCCGGCATATTCGGCAAGGATTGATCATGCATGGGGCGCTAGACCTGATTGTAGAGGCAATAATCTCAAACACAAGCCGTCCGATTACCTTAAAAGAATGTATTTTGATACTGTAGTCTTTTCATTTGATCAACTAAAGTATCTTATTGATAAATATGGTGCTGATCATATTATCATGGGAACTGACTACCCATATGATATGGCTGAAGATGACCCCATAGAACATGTTATGGGAACTGAAGGACTTTCAAAAGATCAAATTGAGATGATTACTGGTGGTAATGCATGTTCATTATTTAAAATTAAATAAGTAGTCTACTTTGAAACAAAATATAATTATTGGTGGTTATCAAGGCTCTGCATCACTGCATACCAAGTCTATTGAATATTTTATTAGTGAAATAAGCAATAATTTTGTTATTGATTTTAAAATGGATGTCACTACTGATGGAGATAAAGCTTCAAGTTTAATTGAGAAAACACAACATGAAGAAATACATGTTTCTTACTTGTTATCTAGCTATTTTGAGAAAATATTACCAGAAATCAAAATTTTAGATTTACCTTATCTGTTTAATAACAGAAATGAAGCATACAATTTCTTAAAATCAGATTTTTTTAGTTATATAGATGGTAAATTAAAAGATAAAAATTTAAAACTATTAGGTTTTTGGGACAATGGCATTAGACACATAAGTTCTAAAATAAAATTAATCAAAACTCTCTCTGATTGTAAAGGGCAGGTAATTCGGACTACCCCTAGTCCACTTCATATAGAAATTTTTAAAAATTTAGGATTTGTACCTAAACCTTTAGACGTAAGGGATTTTAAAATAGCTATCGAAAAGAATGATATAGACGCACAAGAAAATCCTCTAACTAATTACTGGAATTTTGGGGTATATAAAAAACAAGAATTCGTAACTTTAACATCTCATATTTTTGGATTTTGTTTATTTGTCATCAATAATGATTATTTCGATAACTTAACAAATTTAAATAAGAAATTCTTAATTAAAAAATCAAAAGAGGTAACTGATTATCAAAGAAAATTAGCCATTGCTGAAGATGATATTTTAATTAAAAAATTAAAGTTAGAAAATATTAAAATACAAACTATTACTAAAAAAAGCTTAAAGGACTTTAAAAATGTTACTAATGTTTTTCACGACAGTTACTTTCAAACTTACCCTGATATGAGACAATATATTAAACCTGAATAAATAATTTATTTTACAGGCCTTAAGAAATCAAAATCGGCCCCTTTATCTGCTTGAAGCACACTTTCATGAAAAATTTTATTATACCCTCTTCTTTTAATTATTTTATCACTTTTTTTACTCTTTTTTCTTGAAGTAATCTCTTCATCAGATAACTTAAGTTCTAATAATCTTTTTTTAACATCTAATTTTATAATATCGCCACTTTTTACAATGTCTAAAGTACCTCCAGCGGCAGCCTCTGGACAAACATGTAAAATAATTGTGCCTGCTGCAGTACCACTCATTCTTCCATCAGAAATTCTTACCATGTCCTTAACGCCTTGCTTGGCTAATTTTTTTGGAATAGGTATTAAGCCAGCCTCAGGCATACCTGGTGCACCTATTGGACCAATATTTTTAAGAAGAAGAATACTGTCCTTAGTAACGTTTAAATCATCACTATCAATTCTATTCGCTAAATCTTCAAGATTCTCAAATACCTCAACTACACCTTCATGAGCTAACAGTTCTTTGCTTGCTGCTGATTGTTTAATTATAGCCGATTTAGGAGCAAGATTTCCTTTTAATACTGCTATACTTCCCTTATCAAAAATAGGATTTTCAACGTTTCTTATAACTTCTTGCTTCCAATTATACTTATTTTTCTCAATAATTTCTTTGATAGTTTCGCCTGTAACTGTAATAGCGTCTAAATAAAGGTAATCTTTTAATTCTTTTAAAATTCTTGGTAGCCCTCCTGATTTAAACAAATCTTCCATATAACCAGAGCCAGACGGCTTTAAGTCAACAATCATGGGTGTGTCTTTTGTCATTTTATCAAATTCATTAAGGTCAATATCTATACCTAGTCTACCAGCCATAGCTGTCAAATGAACTATTCCATTAGTTGATCCGCCAATTGCAGACAAAACAGTCAATGCATTTTTGAAATTTTTTAGAGTTAAGAAACTTTTTGGGTTAAATGATTTATTGGCAATTTCAACAGCCACTTTACCAGTTTCCTCTGCAATTCTTCTTCTTTCTGCAGAAATGGCTGGTGCTGAAGCACCATTTGATATCATCATGCCAAGAGCTTCAGTAATTAGTGCCATTGTACTGGCAGTACCCATTACACCACATGTTCCAACAGTGGGAACTAACTGATTATTAACTTCATTAATTTCAGCAAGATCTATTTCTTCTGCTCTGAATTTTGCCCAATAACCTCTACAATCTGTACAAGCCCCTACTCTCTCTCCTCTATGAGATCCAGTAAGCATGGGTCCAGTAACTAATTGTATTGCAGGAATATTTGCACTAAACGCACCCATCAATTGGGCAGGCACTGTTTTATCACAACCGCCTATTAAAACACATGCATCCATTGGCTGGGCTTTCATCATTTCTTCTGTATCAATTGACATTAAGTTTCTTAAATACATAGAAGTTGGATAAGCAAAAGATTCATGAATACTTATTGTAGGAAACTCTAATGGTATAGCGCCAGAAGATAATATCCCAGCCTTCACACTTTTTATTAAATCAGGTACATTTCCATGGCACGGATTATAGTCGCTGTAAGTGTTAGTGATTCCAATAATAGGCTTATTAAGCATCTCCTCTGAATAACCCATACCCTTGATGAAAGCCTTTCTCAAAAAAATCGAAAACTCACTATCCCCATAGTTGGTAAGATTTTTATACATACCTGATTTTTTTTTGGTCATCACAATAGATCTCTAATTATTTTTTGATAAATTCGCAGATAAATTAATTTAATAATTCTTTCGTAATATTATCCTTGGTAAATGGCAATATTTTTATTCTTTGACCAAGGGCATTACACAATGCGTTTGAAATAGCTGCTCCAGTTGGTCCTGCAACTACTTCACCCACGCCTAAATAAGGAGAACCTTTTTGGTCAATTACACTTGTAGTAAAAACAGGAATGTTATCAAAACCTATAATTTTATAACTATCCCAATCCTTAGAAATTATTTCTTTTGAATCGAAAATCACTTCTTCGTATAAAGCCCAACTTGCTGCTTGAATGAATCCACCTTCAACCTGTGCTTTTATACCATCTTCATAAGCAATTTCTCCAGCATCTACAGTTATCCAAGCATGATTTAAATTAATTTCTAAATCATCAGTTACATTTAATTCCACACCAACTGCGCAATATGCCGCAGAATTTTTATATCTTGAAAAAGCTATACCTCTAAAGCTATCATCTTTAGGTTTAAAAATTTCCATTTTCTCTTTTAGGTTATTAAGAACATCAATGGCACGCTCATCATCTAAATGATTAATTCTAATATCAAAAGGATCTATGTTTTTAATTGATGCCAAATCATTTAAAAAACTTTCAGACGCTGTTACATTTGCGAAAGCACCTAAAGTTCGTAATGCAGATGTCCTCAATGGCAAATCATGAACTAAGTTTTTTACTAATCTAGTTTCTTTGAAATTATAAATTGGATCTAAATTCCTATGTATGCCCATATGAGCAGATGTTTTGGGCTTTGATTTTGTTTTTGCAAAATTATTAGTTAAAAATTTATAACTTGTAAAATTAGTTAATTCTAAATCTGATGGTCTTGACAAATATGTATCCGAATAAGCCTCATTTGACCAATAAATAACTTCTCCATAATCATTAATAGCTCCAAAAACTTTGTTTAAAGATGCGCTTCCGTAAGGTTCCCATGAATGCTCATCTTCTCGTGTCCATTTTAATAAGATATGACGATCAGGATATTCCTTTGCAATCACTGATGCTTCAAATGCCACGTCATCAGCTCCATTATGACCATAGCAACCTGAGCCAGGCATAAATTTCAAACTGACAAGATTTGGATCAATATCAAAAAACTTACTAATGGAGTATTTTAGAGCAAAAATTGATTGGCTATGAGAAAATATAGTAAATTTGTTATCTTTATAAATAGCACAACTTGCAGATGGTCCTATAGGTCCATGCATTAAATAACTTTTTTTAAAAATTGTTGATAATGATTTAATTTTTGGATCATCAAAAGATTTTTTTTCTGGTATCTCTTCATAAAAAGCCTCTCCTCCAGATTTAACTAACAAAGATTCCTTTTCATGTTTTTCCAGAGAATTAAAAACATTTTCATTAGATAATTGCTGCTTTTCTTCCCAAAAAATATTTTTTTTAGCAAGCTCCAAGAACTTTGTAACTAAAAATTCATCCTGAGACAGAATTGCAACAAAAGAGCCTTTAACAAAAAGTGTAATGTCATTCTCAACAAGTCTTTTTTTAAAGTCTTCATTTATTTTGATTAATTTGCAGTGATAAGAAGGAGGCCTGACTATTCTAGCATGTAACATTTTTGGAAAATTAATATCATGAACATATTTATATTTTCCTGTAACAATATCATTAATAGTTTTTAACTCTATTTTTTGATTATTTTCATAATTTATTTTTTTAATAGAGTTCTCATCAAAATTTTCAGGAATAATAATTTTTCTAAAATCATCTGTTTTAGCAAAATCCCAATAAGAAATAGTTTTGTTAGAATTCTTATCTTTAATAACTCCATTTTCAAAAAGAATATCTTCATTTTTAATCTCAAGATTTTCTAATGCATAATTGATAAAATTTATTTTTAGAGTAATAGAAGCAGCCTTAATAGCAGATCCTGAATTTGCTACAGACAAACTGCTAGCAGTAATGCCTTCATTAGGTGATATATCAGTACTTAATTTAATAATTTCTATTTGATCATATTTAATTTCAGTGATTTTAGAAGCAATTAATGCCAGTGTAGAACTTATATGTTGTCCTATATCGATTTTACCAGAGTAAACTTTTAAAATTCCAGGATTACTAAAATCAAACCAATGACTTAATTTGTTGTAAGTATTAATACTAGGGCCGCTGTTAAATTGATTCATAATATTAATTACTCTAATTTTCTATTAAACTATCAATCGCCTTTAATACTACAGAATGAGATCCGCAGCGGCACAAATGGCCATTTAAAGCATTTTGAATTTCTTGTGACGAAGGTTTTTTATTTTTATCAAATAGTGCTGTAATACTTATTATAATACCACTTGTGCAATACCCACATTGAGCTGCGTTAAATTCTCTGAACGCTTCTTGAACATTATTTAAACCATCTTTGTTTTCAAGGCCTTCAATAGTTGTAATTTCACAATTTTGATAATCTTTAGCCAATAAATTACACGAAAGTTTTTTTTCTCCATCTATTAATATAGCACAGCTTCCACATTGCTCGAGACCGCATCCTAGTTTTGTCCCAGTTAAACCAAGTTCATCTCTAATTACATGAATTAGAGTTTTATCTTCAATTATGGATATTTTTTTTAAATTACCATTTATTTTAAAGCTGCAATCAAGATAATTCATATAATTTTCTATCCATAATTAATTAACTTTATTATCCTTGTTTGTAAATTCATCTGTAAAAAGAATTATTTTACCAAAGTGACTGTTTTTATTCATAATATCTAGTGCTTCTTTTGCTTTTGTTAAATGCATTTTTGAATAAATAACTTGTCTAATTTTTCCTGCTAAAACACTCGCCCAAAGATCATTATTTGCCAATGTAGCTACCATTTCATTTTCTTCAAGGGATCTTGTTCTACCAGTAGTCCCAACATAATGAAGTCTTCTTTTAGCATGAAGATCATAATTAAAATTTCCACTCATACCTGCAAGTCTACCAATATTTACAATATGACCATGTATTTTAGTTGCTTCCATATTTTTATTTACATAATTACCTGAAAGCATATCAATTAAAATATCTACTCCTTCTCCACTTGTTGCTTTTAAGACATCATCAAGCCAATTGTCACTTGATATATCTATAAGTACATTAGCACCATATTCTTTTAGTTTATTTAATTTTAGTTTATTTGTTGAAGAGCCCAAAACTCTACTTGCTCCTAGTGATTTTGCCATTTGAAGCCCAATTAATCCTACACCAGTAGTTGCACCTTGAATAAAAACTGTTTGTCCTTTAACAAATTTTCCGTTTGTTACAATAGCATCATGCATAGTTTGAAGGCTTCCTTGAATTGAAGCGCCCTGCTCCCAAGAAATTTTATCATTATCAAATTTTACAATTCTTTTAAAATTAGCTACTGCATATTCAGCCCAACCAGAGCCTCCTCTACACATTACTTTATCGCCAATATTAAAATTATTGACAGATTTGCCTAATTCAACAATCTTACCAGCAAATTCTCCGCCAATAATTTTATGTTCTCCACCTGTGTGACCAAATGATTGACCTTGAGTTTCCAATAAATCAGATCTGTTTAGGCCACATGTATAAACTTTTACTAAAACTTGATCAGGTTTAATTTCAGGAATAGGAAGATCTTTTATTTCTACTCCATTATTAGTTAATGTAACTGCTATCATAAAATAAACCTTATTAAATTTTGTTTATCTTGCAGTCCAACCTCCATCTACTAATACACTTGATCCAGTCATTAAGGAAGACGCATCAGACGCTAAAAATACAAATGGACCCATCAAGTCAGTTACTTCGCCTAATCTACCAATTGGTATCATTCCAATAGTAGTTTTTTTAAAGTCTTCATCTTTTAAAAATGGCTCAGTCATAGGGGTTTGAATAAAGGTAGGGCAGATCGCATTTACCCTTATACCATCAGGCCCTAATTCAATAGCTAACGATTTTGTGAAACCTTCAATGGCAAACTTACTTGAACAATATGTAGTCCTATTAGGCCCGCCTACATGCCCCATTTGTGATGAAACATTAATTATAGATCCTTTTATATTACTATCTAACATTTTTTTAACAACTAGTTTTGTTAGACTGATTACAGATCTTACATTTAAAGACATAACATAATCAAAATCTTTTATTTTTGTATCTATAAGTTTTGCTGGCCTATTAGTACCGGCATTATTTATAAGTATATCAAAAGGCTCAGCATTATTTATAAAAGCTGATACCTCATCATCATTATTGACATCCAATACTTCATAAGATGCTTTAAAGCCTTCGTTATTTATGTGATCCGTTAAATCTTTTAATTCTTTTTCTGTTCTAGAGACCAAAGTAACGTTTGCACCAGATTCCGCTAAAGCAATAGATGCGCCCATTCCAATTCCTCGACCAGCTCCAGTAACTAGAGCTCTTTTTCCATCCAATCGAAAACTTGGTAATTTTGGATAATTCATATTTTCTCCTATTCTGCAGCAGCATATGGCTCAATATTTCTTCCGCCATACCTTCTTACTCTAACATTAGCCTGCTCACCATGGCCGGAAAAACCTTCCAATGCACATAACCTTGAGCAATACTCTCCAACAAGGGCAGAGGCCTCGTCAGTTAAAACTTTTTGATAAGTACAAGTTTTTAGAAATTTACCGACCCATAATCCGCCAGTGTATCTTGCAGCAGTTTTAGTTGGTAAAGTATGATTTGTCCCTATAACTTTGTCACCAAAAGCAACATTTGTTCTTGAGCCTAAAAACAAAGCTCCATAATTAGTCATATTTTTATGAAAAAAATCAGGATCTTCTGTCATTACCTGCACATGCTCAAACGCCAAGTCATCTGCAACTCTAACCATTTCATCAGTATTGTCACAAACTATAACCTGGCCATATTCTTTCCATGAAACTTTAGCAATTTCAGCAGTTGGTAGAATTTCTAGCTGTCTCTCAACTTCTTTTAATGTTTCAAGAGCAAGTTTTTCTGAGTCAGTTAACAAAATAGCCGGGCTAGTAGGTCCATGTTCTGCTTGACCTAATAGATCAATTGCACATATTTCGGGATCAGATGATTTATCGGCAATTATAAGTGTCTCTGTGGGACCTGCAAACAAGTCAATTCCAACTCTACCAAATAATTGACGCTTTGCCTCGGCAACAAACATGTTACCAGGACCAACTAACATATCTACACCATTTATGGTTTCGGTGCCGATAGCCATTGCAGCTACTGCTTGTATTCCACCTAAACATAATATCTTATCTGCTCCACCCATATGCATAGCAGCCACAATAGCAGGATGAGGTTCGCCACCTTGCGGAGGTGCTGATGCTATAATATCTTTCACCCCAGCCACTTTGGCTGTTAAAACTGACATGTGTGCAGAAGCTACCATTGGGTATTTACCTCCAGGAACATAACAACCTACTGCATTCATTGGTATATTCTTATGCCCCAAAACTACACCTGGCATAGTTTCAACTTCTAAGTCTTTAATACATTCAAGTTGCTTTTTTGCAAAATTCCTTACTTGTGTTTGTGCAAATTTAATATCTTCAATATCTCTCTTAGATACTTTGCTTATTGCCGTTTCTATTTCTTCTTTACTTAAAATAAAATTGTCAGGTGAATAATTATCGAATTTAATTGAAAGCTCTCTAACTGCTTCATCACCTCTTTTAGCTACATCTTGTAGAATTTTTTCAACTGTTTGTCTAACCTCTGCATCCGCTTCTACAATTTCTTTCTCAGATTTTCCATTTTTTAACCACTTTGCCATTTATTCCTCATTAATTTTAAATTGTTATTTGATCCTATAATTTTTTTGAAATATTTCAATTAAGAAATCTTACCATTCCAGTATGTCAATGGTTCTAATTCACTTGAATCAAAAGAGGTTACTTCTCCAACTAAAATTTGATGGTCTCCTCCAGAATAATAGTTCCATTTTTTACAATCAAACCAAGCCAAGCTATTTTTAACCAATGGAAATCCATTTTCGCTTTTTTTCCAATCAACGTTTTCAAATTTATCATCAAGTTGTGAAGCAAATTTATGACAAAGATCATTTTGATCTTTTGATAAAATATTTACAGCATAACCATCTGCATTCATAAATGAATTATAACTTGGCTGTTTTTTATCTATACACCATAGGACTAATGCAGGCTGAAGTGATACAGATGTAAAACTATTTACTGTCATTCCAATAGGATTTCCATCATTATCAATTGAAGTGACTACAGTTACACCTGTTGAATATTTTCCTAGAGTCTTTCTAAGAAACTTTGAATCTGAAGTTTTCATTATTACAAATTCTTTTCTTTTAAATTAAAACATGTTTTCTTTAGCATATTAATATGTATTATATGTAATTATTTATTTGTATGAATTATATCAATTTAACTGATAGCAATTAAATTATGTCTGTATCTATTAAACAATTAAAAGCTTTTGTTGCAGTGGTTGAAGAGAATTCTTTTAGTTTAGCCGCAGAAAGGCTTAATGCCACACAATCAGGTATGTCAATGTTAGTTCAAAATTTAGAATTAAGTATTGGCAAAAAGTTAATTAATAGAGTTCCTGGTAAAATGGTTTTAACTGAGAGTGGAAAAAATTTCTATAAGTATACTTTAGAAATTTTAAGTTTGATGGACAAAGCCCTTATTGACGCTAAAACTGATACTGAAGACTTATCTGGAACTTTTAATTGTGGATTAATGCCAACATTTACTAGATCAGCCCTTCCTGCAACACTTTCTAAATTTCTTAAAGAATACCCAAAGGTAGATGTAAAAGTAACAGAAGCTTACTCTGGTGTTTTAGAGGATATGGTAAGAACTAATAAACTTGAATTTGCTATAGTCCCTTCAGTAAAAAACCCTACTGGATTGAATATTGAATTCGTGTCAAGTGATTTGAATTTTCTAGTCACGAAAAAAAATTCTGAATTTGAACATTTAAAGCCTATAAAACTCTCAAAACTTGATAGAATTAAAATTATTCTACCTGGTGTTGAAAATTCTAGAAGAATTTCATTGGACGAATACTTTGCAACTCATAATATTAAAATAGATAAAACATTAGAAATGGATGGTATGATAGGTACACTAGGAATGGTTGCTTCTAGTGATTGGTGCGCTATTCTTCCAGCCGTTTTGTGTGATTTAGATATTTTTGGAAATTTAAGAACATTATCACCACTCACTTCCCCAAATTTCACAACAGAATATGTTTTAATTACATCAGCTAGTAAAGAGCTAAGCTCTGCAGCAAAATTATTTAGTGAAAAGATTTGTGATGAAATTAAATCAATTACAGAAAAAATGAATCAAAAAGTTAGACCTATCTAGCAAATCATGTAAAGTGATTAGAATTATATAATTTTATGATTTGAATACAAATAAAGTAATCGTAAAGTAATAAATACAAACGTACTACTCGGGGAAATATTTTGTTAAACCACATTAAGAAAACACCTGAATATCTTCAATCAATAGCTGCGATTTGGCTAATTTTAGTTGCTTTAACTATTTTTGCAGAAGTTACCTTTCGAAATCTTGGTATCTTCCTTGGAGCAGATCAAATTGTTCAAAATTCTGTTCCAGCTATAGTTTTTCTTCAAGTACCATTCGCGATAGCTTCTGGAACAATGCTTAGAACAACTCTAATTTATGATTTTTTCAAAAAAAGAGGGAAAATGATAATTAACGTCATATCTTATGTTATTGGTATTATGTTATTCGTTGGTATAGCAGTTGGTGGATGGACTGATATGATTAAGGGATGGGAAATTGGAGAATATCAGGGAATTGGAGCGATTGAATTTCCAGTTTATCCAATAAGAACAGTAATTATATTCTCATCAATTATAGTGGTTTTTATTTATTTATCTCTAATTGTAAAATCATTTATTTCAAACAAGTAAATTAGCAAAAAAGGATATTAAGTTGGGAATTGATCTAGATTTATTAATGATTTTAACATTAGTAGGAATGCTCTTAGCAATTTTTTCAGGTGTTCATATTGCCCTCGCCTTAGGTGCTACAGCAATGATTGGCACATACTTTATATTTGAAGATATGTATATGGCTGCAAGCCAAGTAGGCGGTGCTGCTTATGAATTAATTAGAGACCATATTTTTATGACAATCCCACTTTTTGTATTAATGGGAGATTTTCTATCAAGAAGTGGCGCTGCAGGTGACTTATATTCTTTAATAAATAAAGGTCTTAAAGGAGTTCCAGGGAGGCTTGGTGTTGCAACTGTTACTGGTAATGCAGCTTTTGCTGCTGTTACAGGTACCTCAATCGCATCAGCTGCTGCATTCTCAAGAATTGCTTGGCCAGAAATGAAAAAAGCTGGATATGATCAAAAATTAGCAGTCGGGTCAATAGCTGGTAGTGCTTGCCTAGGAATGTTAATCCCTCCAAGTGTTTTGCTAATTGTTTGGGGTATTATAACCGAAGACTCAATAGGTAAACTTTTCGTTGCTGGAGTAATTCCTGGAATTATATTATCACTTATGTTTGCTTTCTATAACTTCTCTAAAGCCGTTATTAACCCTAAACTTGCCCCTGAGCCTGATAGTATAGGAGACCTTACAAAACTAACTAGCAAACAAATTATATCTGGATTGTCTATTCTTGGATTAATAGTTGTTGTTTTGGGAGGTATTTGGGGAGGTATATTTACCCCTACAGAAGCCGCTGGAATGGGCGCTCTTGCAAGTTTTGGTATTGGTTTATTTAAAGGCATGAGATGGAATGGAATTGTAGAGTCAGTAATTGATGCAGGTAAAACTTCTGCTCCAATCATGATATTATTAATTACCGCAGGAATGTATTCAAGATTTTTGTCATTATCAGATATAGACTCTGTCATTGTAGATGCAATGGCTTCTGTTGGCTTAAATAGCTTTATGATTTTAGTAATGATGGTTGTGATTTGGCTTATATTAGGTATGTTATTAGATTCTATTTCAATAATTTTATTAACAGTTCCATTATTTGTATTATTAGCAGGCGATATGAATCCTTACGCATTTGCAATTTTTGGAATTTTAGCAATTGAAGCTGGTTTACTTACACCACCTTTTGGTCTAATAGTTTATACAGTTAAAGGAGTTTTAGCAGCTGGAGGAGATAATGTATCATTAGGATCTATTTTTAAAGGATCCATTCCATATTGGATAATGATGTTAATTGTAATGTTATTAGTTGCATTTTTTCCAGAATTAGCCAGCTGGCCAACACAATTTGTTTAGTAAAAACATGGGGTTAAATACTAAACTTAACACTACCTATGGAGGAAATAATGATTAGGTACTTAAAAAAAGCTATACCATTAAGCATTTTAGCTACTGGTATAATGGCATCTGCCTCTTTTGCAGATACTTTTACATTAAGGGTTGGATCTGGTCACCCATCAAAGCCAACTGCATATGTTACAAATATGGAAAAAGTTTTAGTTCCAAATATTAAAAAAAGAGTTGCTGCAGAAACCAACCATAAAGTTAGAATTATTGAAGCTTACGCAGGTAAAATTGCAAAAGTTCACGAAACTTTAGAGGCTGTAGAAAAAGGATTACTAGATATAGGTTCATACTGTGTATGTTTTGAGACTGCAAAACTATTACCATGGAACTTTGATTATTTTGTCCCTTTTACAACAACAAACCTTGTAACAAATTGGGAAGTAAAGCATAAGATTCTTAAGCAATTCCCAGAACTAACCAAAATGCTTGAAGACAAGTATAATCAGAAGTTTCTTGCTATGCAGGGCTTTGATGATTATGGAATTGGTACAGTTAAGCAGTGGCAAAAAGCTAGTGAGTTAAAAGGCGTTAAGGTTATTGCTGCAGGCCCAAATTTACCATGGGTTTCTTTATTTGGCTCTATACCAGTTACATCTACACTTCCTACAATGTATAATGACTTAGCTACTGGAGTTGCAAAAGGCGTAATTATTTTCCCATCAGCACATGCTGGAGGATTTAAATTTTATGAGCAAGCTCCATATTGGAAGGTTATTGGATTTGGTGCAATGGCACAAACAATTACAACAATTAACCTAGATACTATGAAAAAGTTACCACCTGAAATTGTTAAGATAATAATGGAAGAATCAGTTAACTATGAAAAAGCTGCTGTTAAAGATGGACAACAGAGATATCAAAAAGGTCTTACTGATTTAGTTAAACTTGGTAAGAAAAAAGGTATCAATGATGCTGTAACTTATTTGCCAGTATCTGAGCAAAAAATTTGGGCAGAAACAATTAAAGATTGGCCAAATTCAAGAGCTAAGGATATTACCAAAGATTATGGCATGGACGGAGCTGCTATAATGAACGCATATATGAAAGAAATGGAAAAGACTGGCCACAAGTTCCCAGTGCGTTACAAAATTGGCGGGTAATTAATTTAATACCACAAAATAATAAGAGACGATCTATTTTTAGATCGTCTTTTTTTTGAGGTCTTTCTATGAAAAAAGAAAAGTTTCAATTATATATATCCACTGCTATTTCTGGAATATTTATTACAATGTTTATAAGTTCACTTGTAACTTATTTAGCTTTAACAGATTTATCAATTTTCTTTGATGTCTGGCCAAAAAATTGGTTCTATGCTTCTCTTGTTGCTTTTCCAGCCATATTATTTGTAAGGCCATTAGCAATTAAAATCACAAGTAAACTTACTGATTTAATTTATAAGTAATTATTCAAAAATAGCTACAACTCTTACAAATCCTGCTGATCCGTTTTTGATTTTAAATGGAAAAGCAGAAACTTTAAAACCATAATTTGGTAATTGATCTAAATTATTTAATTTTTCAATATGAGAGTAACCTTGAACCATCCCTGCCCTGTGACCTTCCCATATTATTGAAGGGTCTTTTGTTTGTTTATATTTTTCAGCTGTATAAGAAAAAGGAGCATCCCAGCTCCAAGCATCCGTTCCAGTAACTCTCACTCCTTGGTCAAGTAAATAAATAGTAGCTTCTTTACTTATTCCGCAACCTTTAGATAAAAAATCATCTTTTCCATAATGACCACCTGCCGAAGTGTTTATAAATACGATATCCAAAGGTTTTAATTCATAATTGATTTTTTTTATTTCGTTTTGCAAATCACTTCTAGTTAAAACATATCCATCTTCATATGATCTTAAATCCAATTTAACACCATCACTGAAACACCATTCTAATGGCACTTCATCAATCGTGATCGCTCTTTGCCCATTATTCATTGTTGAATGGTAATGATATGGGGCATCCATATGGGTACCATTATGCGTGCTTACAGTAATTGTCTCCATTGCCCAACCTTCTTCACCTGGTAAATCTGTTTTTTTTAAACCAGGAAAAAAACTCATCATTTCTTCAGCTGTTTCTTTATGATGGTGATAGTTTATTTTAGGCAACATAAAATCAGGATCTGATTTTATACCTTCTTCTAAACTGACTGATAAATCCAAGAATTTTCTAGGCATTTTTACCTCATACTTTATTATTTGGAAAGGTTATCTACCCTTTTATTAAATGGAGAAATAGTTATTTCATCCCAAATATTTGCTTTAAAAATTGGGTCATTTCGCTGAAAAACTTTAATTTCTTCTTCGCTGTCTGCTTCAACCATAAAAAAAGAACCATTCATATTACCCTCGTTGTCAGTTAACGGACCAGATATAAGTGTTTTAATGGGATTTGTAGATAGATATGCCCTGTGTTCATCAATGATTTTCATTCTTTCATTTAAAGAATTTGGCTTATCCTTACATAATATAACCCATATCATAATATTGAGACCTTAGTTATTAAGAATTTTCAAATTCTTTTATTCTTTCATAAGCTAAATCAGTAAATTCGGCTTTTGGAGCGTTTCCAGCTATAACTACTAACAAAAGATGCTCTTTATCGTCTTCACCTTCGGTAACGTTCATAAAACGCCTAGAGCAACCTGGAGGAAATGAGATTACATCACAAGGACCTAAGTCAGCATAATCATGGTCTTCACCCTCATTCCATTCACATCTCCATTTACCTGTAATTGGCATAAATGTCTCATTAGTGTCATGATTGTGCATTAATGGTCCTTTACCAGGTTTACATCTACAAAAACCAAGATTAAATCCTTCAGAAATATTAATTGCTGGCATTTGAGCATTATCATTACCTAATGGAGAAACATGTTTACTATCTCCTTTTGGTGGCTCAAAACCTATTATATTTATTAATTCTCGTGTGCATTCAGGTAATTTACTATCAGGTAAACCCATTTTAGAGCCATTTTGCTCTGAGAAAAAAGCAATCCTTTTATTCATGTATTCCCTAGAAAGGGTTTTAATTTCTGGAAGTTTTTGGTTTTCTTTCATAAATACTCCTTATTCATTAGTAGTTTTTAATTGTTCATAAATAGCAGCAGTGTCATATGTAATAGGTATATTTTCTTTAGATTGATTATATAGATTTGCAGCAGCTTCAAAAGTTGGAGAGCTTAAATTGTTTGATTTAAGATAGTCTGTAATCACATCAATATCTTTCAAAAATATCCTCATAGAAGCTGTTGCTGGCTCATAATTTTTATTAATCATAAGTGGCATTCTCTTATCTAACATAACTGACGAAGCCGCACCTGCATTCAACACTTCATAAATCATTTTTTCCTCAAGCCCTACCTTTTGACCAAGAAGCAACGCTTCAGCCGTAACAGTATTATGAACAGTCACTAGTAAATTTGCCAAAATCTTAAATTTTATACCATTGCCAAATTCACCAACATAAATATTTTGTTTTGAAAATGATCTAAATATATCATCACATTCATCAACAATAGTTTTATCTCCACTGGACATTACAACTATATCTTTTACTTTAGCTTGAGCTCCCGTTCCACTCACGGGGGCATCAACCATGGAAATATTGAGGTTTTCCAACTTATTTTTAGTTTGTATTTTGTCGTCTAATGAAATGGTATTCATATCAATTATAATTTTAGATTCATTTAATTTTCCATTAACTTCTATTTCATTAATTACTTCTTTAAAAATAGGAACAGTTGGCAGGCTAAGAATTATAACATTAGATTTATCTATTAACTCACTGATATTACTTAACAATACACCTCCTAAAGATCTAAATATTTCTGCATTTTGAGTATCTGGGTCAACCCCATAAACTGTGTAATTATCTTCAATTAGGAATTTTGCATAAGAACCACCCATGGCACCCAATCCAATTGAACCAATAGTTTTCATAATTACTCCCCTAATTAATTTATTATTAAATATTAATACTTAGTAATTAAATCATACTTTCTGATAGATATCATAAAAAATAATCATTTAATGTTTTAGAAGTAATATAATATAAATAAAATGTTAAATTTTAATGGAGATTAAAATGGAAGTTGGCTTTTTTACTATGCCTATTCATCCAATTGACAAAAATTATAAAAAAACATTGTCAGAAGATAGAGAAGCTTTTTTACTTGCCGACAAGATAGGTTTTTCAGAGGCTTATTGTGGAGAGCATGTAACAGACGCAGCAGAAAACATAACATCAAGTGCTCTATTTATTGCATCACTCGCAGCTGAAACTAAAAATATTAGACTTGGAACAGGTACTGTGAATATGCCAAATTCTCATCCAGCTGCAATTGCCGGCCAAATTGCAATGTTAGATCATATGTTAGATGGAAGATTTAATTTTGGTATTAGCCCTGGAGGACTTGCTTCTGATGCTGAAGTTTTTGGAAATTTAGACAAAAATAGAAATGAGATGTTTGTAGAATGTATAGATATAGTTTTAGAAATCTGGAAAAGAGAAGCTCCATACAACATTGAAGGTAAATACTGGAATGTTTCTACAGAACGGACTCAGATGACTGAAATTGGTCAAGGAATCATGCAAAAGCCGCTTCAGAAACCTTATCCACCTATAGTTTGTACCGTTGTTGCGCCATATTCGAAGGGATTAATTGCGGCAGCAGCTAGGGGTTGGAAACCAATTTCTGCTAATTTCTTACTACCAAAATGGGTTAAAACTCACTGGCCAAGCTATGTACAAGGATGTGAAGAAGGTGGCCATAATGCTGATTCAAAAGACTGGAGAGTTGCTAAGTCAATATTTATTTGTGAGGACAGAACTAAAGCGCGTGATTATGCATTAGGTAATGGAAGTCCATATGTCTTTTATTACAAACAATTACTAACAAAAATGCTTAAGCATGGTAGAGCAAATTTGTTTAAAGAAGATCAAGAAATGCCAGACAGCGATTTAAAGTTAGAAGATATTTGTAACAAACTAATATTGTTTGGTTCTGCAGAAGAAGTTGCTGATAAAATTTTAGAGTTTAGAGAAGAAGTTGGTGATTTTGGGACTTTACTTTATGCTGGTCATGATTGGGCAGATGTAGATTTAGCAAAAAATTCAATGAAATTAATGGCAGAGAAAGTTATGCCAAAGATAAATAAACATAGCAAAATCGCAGCAGAGTAGGATTTCAAATGACACGCATTGCTTTGGAGAATAATAATTATTTAAATGTTGAAATTACTGGTAGCTTAGATCTTCCTAAAATAATATTTTCAAACTCTCTTGGCTCAGATTTAAGAATGTGGAACCCACAAGTTGAGGCAATGAAAAGCAAATATTGTATTGTAAGATACGATAAAAGAGGTCATGGTAAAAGTAGTCCTGCCCAAGGCCCCTACTCATTTGACATGCTTGAAAATGATGTAATTAAAATTATGGATGATCTTGAGATTGAAAAAGCAAATTTTGTTGGTTTGTCTATGGGTGGAATGACCTCTTTAGGATTAGCACTTAAACATCACAAAAGATTTGATAAATTTATCTGCTGCGCTGCAAGAGCTGATATGCCTCCACCGATGCAAGATGGTTGGAACCAAAGAATTGCTGTAGTGAAAGACAACGACACTGCAGGCGTAGTAAACGGATCTCTTGAAAGATGGTATAGCGAAGATTTCACATTAGATCCTTCTAATTCAGATGTTATTAATCTTTCTAAAGAGATGATAACAAACACATCTAAAGAAGGATATATAGGTAGTTGTGAAGCAATTAAAAAACTCGATTATTTAAAAGAATTGTCTACAATTAATAAAGAAATACTTTATATTTCAGGTGAAATAGATATGGGAGCACCTGCTATGGCTATGGAAGAAATGCACCACCTTACGCCTAATAGTAAGTATGAATGCATATCAGGAGCAGCTCATATTCTTAATATTGAATGCTCGGAAAAGGTTAATAACATAATTTTAGATTTTTTAAATTAATCATATATAAATGGGGGTAGTATGGCACTTAAAACATTTGAACATGTCCTTATACTTGCGGATGATGTAGATAAAACAAAAGATTTTTATGTTGATATATTAGGTTTAGAAGTTGGATATAGACCAGATTTTCCATTTAAAGGTTATTGGCTTTATTTAAAAGATAATAAAGCCGCATGCATTCATCTTGCAATGAGAAAGCAGGATACTGGACAAGATTATTATATTGGTAAAAAAGATGATGTTAAATCAGGTTCAGGAGCAATTGATCATGTAGCTTTCAATGCAGATGATATTGAAGGCATGAAGAGTAAACTTGATAAAATTTCAATGGAATATACTCATAGAAAAGTTCCAGGATTTCCATTAGAGCAAATCTTTATAATGGATCCTGATGGTGTAAAAGTTGAATTAAACTACGCTACATCGTAAAACAACTATAAGCTTTATCGGGGAGTATAAAATGCCACATAAATATAATGAAAAGATGTTTGATATTAAACATTTACGTGAAACAGCTGAAAAACTAAAAAATTGGGGTCGCTGGGGTCCTGATGATGAAATTGGAACCTTAAATTTTATAACTCCTGATAAAGTAATAGATGCCAGTAAACTTATAAAAAGGGGTAAACGTTTTAGTTTAGGATTAAATTTTGATAGACATGGCCCTCAAAAAGGTACTTGGGGAAATAGATTTAATCCAATTCACCTAATGTTAGCAACTGGAACAGACGCTGTTGCAGGAAGATTTGATGAATTTGGATTAAGATATGCCGATGATATGATTTCATTACCCCTTCAATGTGCTACTCAATGGGATGCATTGGCTCATATCTTTTATGATGATTATATGTGGAATGGATATGATGCTAGACTTGTTGATAGTGACGGCGCTCAAAAGAATGGGATAGAAAAAGTTAGGGCTGAAATGGCAGGTCGTGGCGTTTTATTAGATGTTGCGCGATGGGCTGGTGTGGAATTTTTTGAAGATGGAACAGCTATATCTGCAAATGACCTTGATGAATGCGCAAAATCTCAAAATGTAGAAATCAAACAAGGTGATTTTGTTATTGTTCGAACCGGACAAATGGAACAACGATTAGATGCTGAAGAATGGGGTGGATATGCAGGTGGTGATGCCCCAGGTCTAGCCTTTGATACTGCTGAATGGATTTTTAACAAAGAAATAGCAGCCATTTGCACTGATACGTGGGGATGCGAAGTAAGACCTAATGAAACAAAAGATGCTCAGCAGCCATGGCATTGGGTTGTTATTCCTATGATAGGAATTACTATGGGTGAGATTTTTTATTTACGTGATTTAGTTCTGTCC
Organism: alpha proteobacterium SCGC AAA015-N04; assembly: GCA_000383115.1. Taxonomy (GTDB): domain Bacteria; phylum Pseudomonadota; class Alphaproteobacteria; order Puniceispirillales; family Marisalimonadaceae; genus Marisalimonas. The sequence goes on along the minus strand of KB910594.1, from coordinate 82 downwards.
TCACAAATAAATATTGACTTAGCAACTCTCCAGTCTTTTGAATCAGCATTATGGCCACCTTCTTCACATCCTTGTACATAGC
>KB910593.1 GCA_000383115.1 alpha proteobacterium SCGC AAA015-N04 | reverse complement strand
TTGTAACAGCAGACATATCAATGGTTATATTCTGTCCACCAGTATCAAATAGTTTCAACAAACCTTCTGTTGAAGCTGTAGCAATAACTCCTACGTCCGCTGTGTTAATTGCAGCAGCAACATCAGAGACTGAATTCAATCCACTTACCGCTATTGCTGTTCCATTCACCTCAAATGAGGCGTTTGTTGCATCTTTATCAAAGTTTAAATCCAAAAACAATGTTGTGGATGCTGTTGCACTTACACCACTAGCAGCTGAAATAGCGTTGATAGCTGCAGCTTTCGCCTGAGCTGAATCAATAAGAGTAGCTCCAACTTGGACACCATTAATTTTGATTTCGTCAGTCAAAGCTAGAATGTCGGTTGTAACTGCAATACTTTTTACACCATTATCAATTGTTTGATTAAGACCGTAGCTATTTAAATTTGCTGAAGTTGCGTCAGTATCTTGAACATAACCATTTGCTAAGTTACCTAATTCAATTTTTACATCAGTTCCATCCACGTTTGATAGTGAATAGAAACCCTCATAAGTATCAGCAGTTAAACCAACGTTTCCAGGTGCATTACCAGCAATAACAATTTGTCCACCATCAGTGTTAGATAAGATTAGAGAATTATTATTACCTAATTCAGCAGTAACACCAGCAACACTCTCATTAATTTCATCCACAACTTCTTGCATCGTGCCCTTAACACCTATCGTAACTGAATTAACAGTAAATGAATTCGTCATTTTAAAACTACTACCCATTTCAGATCCAACTATTTTATTGAATGCCGTTGCTACAGCACCATGACTTGCTGTGTTTGTGTTAATAGCATTAGCTAACAATTCAGCTGCATTTGTTGTACCAACTAATGTGGCAGATTGTGTAGAAACATGATTTTGTCCGTTGATTTTAATAGCTGCAGCGTTAAAACCACTAACGTCAACTAGTTCTATTCTTGAACTTGTAAATATTTTAGCGCCCATACTAGCTGTTAAACCCAAATCGGCAGTTTTAGAACTTTCAAGCGTTACGTTTAATTGATCAACAGCATCAACTCCAAGTTGAAAATTTATACTTGAATTTGTTCCATCAAGTAATTTAACACCATTAAAGTTAGCACTTAATGCGATATCGTTAATCTCATTAGTTAAAGCGGTCACCTCTTCTTGAATTGCTATTCTGTCCGTAGCACTTAGTGTACTATTACCAGCTTGCACAGCTAACTCACGTACTCTTTGCAAAATGTTTTCCATCTCACCAAGTGCACCTTCAGCTGTTTGTGTCATTGAAATAGCATCATGACCATTTCTAATAGCAACGCCCAAGCTTCTGACTTGAGATTCCATTTTAGACGCAATGGCTGTTCCAGCAGCATCATCAGCAGCGTGATTAATTCTAAGTCCAGATGATAATCTTTCGATTGCTTCGTCAGATTTTGAAATTTGATCTGACATATTTCTTTGTGCCATTAATGCGGCAATATTAGTATTAACACTTACCATTTTTTACCTCCAAGCTTAAAAAAAAGTAGTTATTTGTAGTAACGACAATATTGAAAAAATGTTTAATTTAATTTGAAAATATATTTTGTAGCTATAATTCCATAATGAGATTGGAACATTTGAGCAAAAAATTGAAAAAATATAAATTTTGAATCATCATTTCTACCTCCAAGATTAAAAAAGATATTCAAATATTCAAACGACAAATATAAAAAAAATTTAGTTTTATTTTTTATAATTATGAAATTATGGTTTCTTTAAAAATACTAACGAGAACACCCTAATAATACTAAACTTTAATTTCCAATTAAAATCAGATAGAGTTTGACTTAAATATTTTAAGTAGTTTTTAAAATTGTACAATTGGGGAGTGAATTTTCAATTAGAATTATTTTTTATAATTAAGAATTCAATTTTTGACTTTTTGGCACCAAAATTGGTACATACCTGAAAATAGATAAGGATGTGATTTTTCAAATGAATCCCATTTTTTTAGATCATATTCATCATCTTTTAAGATGTATTCTGATTTAAAAATTCGTCTTATTTCATCATCTATTATAAATCCACAAAATTTTAAATCTAATTTTGATAAATAGTTAATAATTTGAGATATAGTAAAACGATGCTCCTTTTCATGAAAAACTAAATCTCTAAAAGAACTTAAATCATAAAAATCTGAACTTTTTATTAACTCCTCATGATGTGGTTGAAGTAACTTTGTAACATATTGTCTAAATGATTTTATTTCACAATAATTATTTCCTAGACCTAGTTGATAAATTTCTTTTCTAGTTTCAACTATAAATTGCCTAGCTAATTCACTATAAAGACCAATTCTTATTAAACCACCAACTTTTAAACAATTTTTTAAAACTTTCCAGCCAGCCATTGGATCTTGCATGTGATGGAGAACTCCTCCACACTCAACAATATCAAATTTTTTCTTTAAGTCCTGAAGGTTCAGAATATCAGCTTGCATATATTGGATATTATTAATTCCTAGTTCTTGAGTTTTTCTTTTTGCATAGGCTAGACTTCTTAAGCTCAGATCTATCGAAAGTACATTTGAATTTTTATAATTTGTCGCTATATCAATGCTTTGTCTGCCAGTTCCACAACCAGCAATTAATACGTCAGGAAACATATTTTTTTTTATTTCATCGTTATACAATTTTAATTTTAGATGTTTAATGACTTTAGAGATGCTAGACGGAGATTTGTTTATTCTTAAACCATTCCATTTTGGATAAGGATTTTCTTCATATTGTTGTCTAACATTGAAAGAAACTTTATTCGTAATTTTACCTAATAATGGTATTGTTGGATAAAGTTGTTTTTCTTTAAAGAAATCATCAACTAAAATTTTATGAATATTTTCATAATTATTCGAAAAAGATACTAATTTAGACCACTTATATGAATGAATTGGTCTATAAGTAGCCAAAGCAAATAAAAGAGATATATTAGGGTTGTTTCCAGCTATGACCTGTTTCTCAATAAATTGTTCAAGACACTTTACTTGATCAGATTCCTTTTGATTTTCAAGGTATAAGTATTCATTAAAAAAGCATTGAAGTGCAAGCGCTTGCAAAAAATCTAAAATTTCTATTCTATCTTTCAAATCGTTAATATTAAATAAAATAATTGATCTAATTTTAGTTAGCAAATCTTCAAGTTCTAAATCAATCAGGGGAGTAACCTTCATCAACTCTATCAATAGCTTATTATTAGATAGATCAGATATCACTTTGATAATGTTATCTTTAAAGTTTTCATTATTTTTTGATAATAAAATGTCAATCATATTTTGATCACATCTTATTAAACTTATAACTGATTTAGCAATAGTACTTGGATTAGTTAAGTTTTGTTTTGTTAATAATTTTAAAATAGAATTTTCAAGATGTGGTTTTGCTTCCAAAAAAGTACCTTTACTTATAGAAACGGCTAAGAAGTCATAGGCAGGTATAAAGTTTGAATCTATTGATATTATTTTATTAAAGACTTCTATTGCATGGTAATATTTACCTATATGGTATAAGTTGACACCAATATTAAAATAAGCTTCAAAGTAATCAGGTTTTAAATTTAATGCTTGTTTAAATGCATTTATTGCATCTTCAAATTTGTTTTTTTTAGAAAGCGATACACCAAGTTCAAAAAAATCCTTGGCGTTTTTTGGTTTATAATAATTAGTGTCATAATTATAATTATCATCTATTTTTTTTAATAATGTATCTCCTGTTACTTTGTTAGACATTTAAATTTCCATAATAATCGTGTTAAATAACTTATATTTGATTTCACATAACTAATTTTTATTATTGTTCATTGACTCAAAAAGATTAGTTAAATATTCGCCAGTTGATTTAAGACTTGTAACAGCTGATTCCATAGCGCTAAATTGTTGTATGTATCTAGATCTAGTTGCTTCAAAGCGTGTATCTAATTCTGATAACAATTCGTTTTCTTTGTTAAGTTCGTTATTAAGAGTTGAAATACGATCCTCTACTGAGCCAGATCCAGTGTTATTTAGAGATGTTGTAATATAAGATGAAAGTCTATCTAATAAGCTTTGACCGTAATAAACAGATCCACTTGCACCTAATCCAGAATATTTCACTTTAAGACCCGCTGCAGATCCAGACGTTATAGTAAAAATATTATTCGTGATATCTGCTACCATTTCGACACTATCTAAAGTTGCTGAACCAGTTACTCCTGAAGTTGTTATACCTACTCCAGTTGTGCCTACAGTTATTGAACCACTACTATTGCTTGAAGGTGTTATTGAAGTTACTGTTTTAAATGTCTTCGATCCAAATATAGTTGTATTTGCTGATGGACCAGTTACGACTTCTGTTTGAGCATTTCCTGATAAATCCGTACCTACAACAGTAAAAGTGTATCCACTTTCGTTTCCACCAGAACTTGTTATAGAAATTCTTTTTCCTGCATTGTCAGTAAATGAGCCAGAACTGATAGAACCACCATTCAGAGTTAAAGCCGAAGAAGCAGTCCCTGATTGAGAGGTTGAAATTGAAGTAGCATTGGCACTCCCTGACATTTTTAAGAAGCTGTCTAAGTTACTACCAATTGTATTGACCACGATAGAAGAAGTTGATCCAGTCGAGCCAGATGTAATGGAATAACTTCCATTCGAATGAGTCACAATTACACTTTTACTTGCAGACGAAAGTGTACTATCAGCATTAATCGCAGTTTGAATAGCTGTGGCTAAGGCTGCTTCTGAAGAATATTCAGCAGAGGGAATGGAAATTGTACCAGATGTAGTTCCATCAACAGTAACTTGAATAGTATTATTTGAAGAAGTTACGCCAGGTGTCGTATCATTACTGACTAATCCTGTGAAAGCTCCTGATACATAAGCTGTCATTGCAAACGCATAAGTTCCTGCAGTTGGATCTGCTGTAGAACTTCCAGAAACTGATAATAAACTAGAATCTGATGAATACATCGAATTAAAAATAGCATCTAAAGATGAAGGGTTACTTTTGAGTGTGTTCTCTAGTACTGATGTATTTAAAGATAAAAGGCCTGAGCGTTCTGTTCTTACTCCTAAATTTGACAAATATACACTTGAAGAACCAAAACCAGGTAATTCTGAAGTTGTTAGAGAATCAATTTGATTTTTTAATCTATTGATTACTGGATCATCCGCTAGTTCGCCCTGCTCAGTAGAGCTATCACCTCTAAATGTTTTAGCATTTAAAACTGTCTTAAGTGTATTTATTGATGTAACTAATGTTTGTAAGTTTGTAATTGCTGAACTATTATCAACAGATGAAGTCAAATTTGCGCTTGAACTGGTTGTGGAAATTAAATTAACAGTATAACCATCAAATAAATCGGTTATTTCATTTGAGGATCGCGTTATAGTCATACCATCTACTACTAAAGTTGCATCGGCACCCGCTATTTTTTGTTTTGATGAATTTGTTGATGAATTATCTATACTAGAAAGACCTGACCCAGACGGACTTTCAGTCGCTGTAATACGAAGTGCATTCTCTTTACCTTCGTTAGATTTTAATACTAAATTGAATGTATCATCGCCTGCACCTATTATACTTGCTGTAACTCCATAATTTAGAGCATTTATTTTATCTCTTAGCGATGCTAATGTATCGGTTGCTGTTACAGTCAGATTAGTAGAAGCAGTTAAAGAATTTGCAACGAAACTACCACTTGACCAATCACCTCTTTCTAAAATTAATGAACCTCCACCAACTATATCAGTTGTTGAAGAATAACCTGTAAATGCTAATGTTTGACCAGTAGCTAATGAAGAAACTGTAATAGCTGAATTAAGAGTTTGAGCCCTAGAGGGATCTGTAATTGATGCTGTTATAGCTGTACTGTTAGAAGATGCTGAAAGAGAAGTTTTCCCAACTAAGTTACTTAAAGATGATGATAATATTGATAAAGCACTTTTAACCTCCCCAATTGCAGATATTGAAGTGGTTTTATCGTCAATTTTAGTTTGAATAGAATCCTTCTGAGGTGTCTTTTCAGCGTCAACTAAACTATCAACTATTTGAGTGATATTTAACCCACTACCACTAGAATTAATTGCGCTAATGTAATCAACTGTTGTCATATAATAACCCTAAAAGTCGTATTATTTTGTTAACGACAATAACAATGCAAATTTTATGCCTTAAAATTTAAATTTTATGAAATTAAAAATTCAGGAAATTTAAATGACATTTTTTAAAATTTATGTAGTAATTTAATTGGAGCTAAAAATGTTTAAAGAAATAAGCATAAAAGCAATAATAGATAATTTAGCATTATTGTTCATTGCAGCTGTAGTGGGCACAATAGTTTCATTTGTAGCGCAATTGTTTATTATAAGTGCAAAAAATATTTATGATTTTATATTTTACAATGAAGACCTAATTGTAAATTTTGATATTGGTAATGTTTCATTAAATTTAATACCTTTGTTGATATGTGTTCCAAGTTCTATATTAGTAGGCTTGTTGATGTATTATTTGAAATTACCAAGGTGGTTTGGTCCAGCAGATACAATATACGCTGCACATCATAGAGCAGGCATTTTAGATTTAAAAGGTGGGTTTGGATCCACACTTGCATCCTTCATTTCAATTAGTGGTGGTGCATCCGTAGGAATTTATGGACCATTAGTACATTTTGGCGCTACAGTTTCATCTTTCATAAGAAGGCAGAGATTTGTGCCCAAGATACCACACGACATCATAATTGGATGTGGTGTTGCGGCTGCGATCTCATCTGGTTTTGGCGCTCCTCTGGCAGGTATAATTTTTGCTCATGAAACAGTTTTGAGACATTTTTCGATGAAAGCAGTTGCGGCTTTGGCCATCTCATCAATGGCAGCTAATTTTTCAGCAACTGAAATTGGATTAGTTAGCCCACCTCTTCTTTTAACAGCCATACCATTCGAAATGAGTGAAATTTTATCAAGTCTAGCAATAATTGGTCCTCTTGCCGCTGTAACAGCTATTTGTTTTATGAAATTAATTATATTTTTAGGAACTATTCCCTCAAAAATCAAAGTTAAAAACTGGCAGGCTCCTATCATAGCTGGCTTTGCTTGCGGTATAATCGGAATGGTATTTAGTGAAATCTTAGGATTAGGAACAGAAACACTAATGTCTGTAATAACAAATCAGCAAAATTTTATTTATCTTTTAGCTCTTTTGATAGGCAAATTAATTTTAACTAGTATTTGCATTGGATTTGGTTTTTTTGGAGGCACCTTTTCTCCTGCACTTTTTTTAGGTGGAGTGTTAGGTGCCTTAATATTTCTATTGCCAGTTAACTCAAATAATCCTGATCTACTCTCAGTCCTTGCAGTTTCTGGAATGGCTTCTGTTTCTAGTTCCGTGATTGGAGCACCAATAACTGCGATCATACTAATTTTAGAACTCACAAGTTCCTATGAATACGCAATTGCGGCTACTTTTCCTATTGTGGTTTGCTCTTTCATGACTAGTAAGTTTTTTGGAAATAGTCTTTTTGATAAACAACTAGTGTTGCGTGGTGTTGCTATTACCAAAGGTAGAGAACAAATACTTTTAAATGAAGTTTTAATACAAAATTATGTTGATACTAACTACACAAAATTAGATACAAATTGTTCAGTTCAAAATGCCATAAATATATTAATAAATAATAAGACAACTGAAGGTTATATCATTTCAGATGATAATAGATATATTGCTAAGATTAGTTTAATCAATCTTATTAACAAAAAAAGTAAAAATTTATTAAACTATATTGAAAAGAAACCTCTTAAAATTGATCCTAAATCAAATTTAATATATGTAATTAAAAAATTATCTAATTTTGTAGGTGAAAGTATACCTATTGTTGATAAAAAAACCCATCAAATGATTGGAATTATTTCTGAAAATGATGTTTTAAAAGCATATCTAGAAATTTCTGAGGAAATAAACCAAATAGAAAAACACTAAAACAAAATTCTAAACATAATAAATATTCTTCCGTAATACTTTATAACAAAGTGTATCAACATTGGGGAAAGTTATGAATTTTAATGCATCTATAAAACAATATATTGATGTCGATATTGCTGCAAAAACTGCTAATCCTAATGCTCATAAAATTATAGAAGAAGTTTTAAAGGATTTAAAAAAAAACATGGAAACTTTAGCTTATTCTTTGGATCATGAGCCAACTATTTCTTCATTAAAATCACATAGTTTTTCAAAATCTTTAACTGCTATTTACATTTTACAATCAAGTTTGAACTTTGAAGAAGGTGGGGAAATTGCAGAAAATCTTTACAAAATTTATGAATTTTGTAAGCAAGGTATTTTAAAAGGTTTTATGAAAAAAGATTCAAAATTAGTTTATGAAGCAATACCGCCAATTGATGAAATTTTAGACAGTTGGAAGAAAATTAAATAATTACGCTATTGATTTAATTAAAAAAAAGTTTATTTATCACTAATATAAATATTTTTTCAATAAAAGGTGGTAAATGACAAAATATTGCCCTGAATGGATCTTTGGAGTGTTTGCTGCTCAAACAAGTAAAGAGTTTTTATCAACTAACAACTCTATAACTTCAATTTCGAAAAAATATGCTAATGCTATTAACGAAAGGTATAATGAAGTTAAATTTGAAGAAATCATGGATTTGTCTGAAAAAACCCTTCAATTTTTATCCGAAATAAATGCTGGCGAAGAAGCTGTCACATATATAACTGATTATATTCACTACAGAGTAAAATTTGAAGCTAATGGTAATGAAAGAAAACTCTCAGGTATGTTTTCTTCGGCCTTTGACCCAGTAAAAATTAAAGATTATAATTCTGACAAATGTTTTAAAATCTTCAAAGCTACCGTTTTTAGTATTAGAAATGATGCGTTACCTAAAGCCACCCCAGGTTGGTCAATTGATGATGTCGAAGATATTGATTGGGTAGGCGAAGTTTTTAATCAAGAACCTGAATTATTTTAAGTGATTACCTAAGATAATCAAACAAATTCAACTGTGAAATCTTGACAAATGATTGTTGACTAGCTTGCATTGAGGTTAACATGCTTTGAAGATTGGTAACAAGCGCAGCTAAGTCCGCATCTTTCAATTCGCTGACGTCTTTTTCCACAGCAATTCTTCTATTTGCTAAAAGGTCTGCTTGTCTAATCAATGAATTTGTTCTAGCACCAACTTCTCCAATTTTGTTAGCTATATGTAGCTGAGTTGACACAATATTATCAAGTTGTTTAGATGGTAGTTGATTATTATCGTATAGTTTTTGCATCCGGCCAATATTGTTACCTGATCCATCTTTAGGTTGAACATTAAAAAAAGAAGATGGTTCTTTTTCTGCAGCATCAATTCCATATACAGATAAGTTTTCAATAGTGATGGGTCCATTTGTAGTGTCGGTAAGCGTTATTGTTTGACCATCATCATTAATTGAGGCTGTAACACCTACATTACTATCATTAATTTGCTTAACAAATTCAGATGGATCTTCTCCTGTTATTTCAGCTGTAATAGTCTTAGTCCCAAGGTTTCCAGTTAAATCAAATGACCATGTTCCAGGGTTCTGATTTTGAAAAGTTAATTCTGCTTTTCCAGTTGCTTTTACAGTCTCTACTCCCCCTGAGGCTGATCTAATAGAATTTGAAATATTCTCAATCATAGTAAATAATGAAATTCTACCTCCATTCGAATCTTTAATTGATTGAAATAGCGAACCTCCGTCAAGCGTGGTTTCCATAATTCGTGATTCTGATATTGATAAAGATGAAATACCTCTATCTCCTTTATAGATTATCTTTCCTGTTAAGTCTTCGACAAATGGTTGTATTTTAGTTTTAAAACCGCTGAAAAGAAAACTACCATTAGAATCTTGTGAGTTCCCAATATTCATAATTTCCTTTTTCATTTCATCAATTTCTAATGCAATTGATTCTCTATCAGTTGCCCCCAATGTATCGCTAGAAGCTTGAATGATCAATTCTTGAGCTCTAATCATTACACTTGATAAATTTTCAAGGTTTTTATCTATTAAAGATAATCTATCATTAGCAGAATTTACATTTCGCTCATATTGTTCAATTTGTTTTTTTACAACGTCTAAACCAGACAGTTGAACGGCACCGACAGGATCATCAGAAGCCCTTAAAATATTTTCACCGGTAGAAATTCTACTTTGTAAATCCTGAATTTCTTCTGTAGTAGAAGAAAATTGTTTTAATTGTTGTTGATTAAATAATTTTGAACTTATTTGCATATTTTAATTACTTTTCTTTATACAACCTCTATTAAAGACTGAAATAGTTCTCTAGCTGTCTGCAAAATTCGTGCCGAAGCTTGGTAAGCTTGTTGAAACTCTAATAAATGAGCGGCTTCTTCATCTAAGTTAACTCCAGCAAATTGGCTTTGACTTGCTTCAGCAGCATCTAAAGTACTAGTGGCTGAATTTAGTGATAATTTATTTGCTTGCACGTTAGAACCAATTTTTGCTACTGTATTATTAAAAACTTCTTGGAAATTTCCTTTATTACCACCTGATTTATCTTCAGTTTGCAAACTTAATATATTTAAAATATTACTATTATCACCCTTCCCATCTTTATTGCTTGAAAATTCAAAAACGTTATCAATGATTGTAGTGTCAGAAAATTGAAATTTATTATTACCAAAGTCAAAAACTCTGTTAGAATCTAAAATTCTTGACGCAATTGAGTGTCCAGATTTTTTATCCAAAATTTCAACTTTATTATTGTTTAAAGAATCAACTTTTATTGTTAAGTCTTGTATTATGTTTTCGTTGTTAATATTATTATCAGGAAATAAGTCGTATTCAGCGCTTATTTTTCTTGCACCACTTCCCATCAAAATCGTAATCAATTCCTCATCAGGTAGATTACTTAAGCTAATTTTCTCTGCAACTGAATTTTGAATCGCATTTTCAGGTATATAAATTTTTACAGGTTCTCCTGAAAATGACGATATTTTTAAACCATTGTTATCTACAATACCCCTAATATTTTGAGTTTTAATACCATATACTTTATTTGCGGTAGGGCTACTATCAATTTTGAAATTAAGTTTGTCTATATTATAAGTAAAAGATAATCTACCAACTCTTTGTGTACCTACTTTAACAGTAGTTCCAGATGTACTTGAAGGTATTATTGAAGAAATTTGTGAAAATACTTTTTCTCCAATAACTCTTACACCAGCTCCTTGAGAAGTAAGTACTTCTGTTTGTGCATTTCCAAATTGATCTAATCCAGTTACAGTATATTTATGACCAGTATCTGCACTTGCAGGCGTAATTGTAATTGCTTGAGCATTCATTTTAACTGTTGTAGCTTGTATGCCAACTTTAATGGTGCTAGCTGTGTCATTTGCAACAGCTACTGATAACACTTCACTGAAGGATATACTACCAGTTGCTGTACCAGAGCTTACGCCTGTTATTGTGTCAGTCCGATATTTGCCAGTAGTGTCATACCCAGAAATAGTAAATGAGTTACTTGTCTCATCTCCATTACAAAAGACAGTTATCTTTCCATTAAGTTCTTTAGAATTTTTAAAAACACCATCTAATACTAAATTGCCTGATGTTGCAGATTTGCTTGTTAATAGACCTTCACTATCAGTCGTTGACTGAGCACCATCTGTAATTATCGCTACACCTGCACTCATACCTGCATTAAATAATGAATCTTCATCGGTTACGCCAGAAGACTCACTCCATGACATTGAAATATTGCTTGGTGGAGAGCCACTTGCAGTTGATCCATTACTTTTAAAAAAAGTAGGAGTACTTCCATCAAATTTGATAGAGAAGTTGGAAACAGCTTCATTTTCTGTAATTTCAATTGAGATAGCTTGATCCGTAGAAGTAGGTTGAACCACATAGTTTCCAAATAAAGTGTTTTTTCCCTCTTTTAGACCAAATATTTCAGAACTCAAAATATTATTAGTATTAGATACTAATTTAAATTGAGCTCCTTCTATAGTACCCTCAGCAGTAGCTATTAGCTCATAACCAGGAGATGTTCCTATTTCTACATTTCCCGAAGTATTTGAAGTGGGTGTTATAGAAGTGATAGTCTTAAACAATCCAAGAGAAGAAACTGTTTTGCCAGCAGAAGGACCAAAAATAGTTTCAGTTTTACTAAGGCCGTCAGTATCTGTACCAACAATTGTAAATGAATTTTCACTCTCGTTAGCGGTTGATGTGATTGAAACTCTAGTTCCAGAAGTTGTACCAAAACCCGAAGTAGTTCCGACATTAATACCACTGGCGGCAGCATCAGATGAAATCTGTGAAATAGTTTTAAAAAATTTTGTTCCATTAACTGTATTATTGTTAACACCTGTAATGGTTTCAGTTTGTGCGTTTCCATCAATATCAGTACCAGTTATAGTAAATGTAACTGAGGAATTATCATTAGTGCTTGAAATTTTTACTGTTGATTTAAGGTTAGATGATGCTATTGAAGACAAAGATCCATCAATATTAAAATTACCTGCATTCGTAAGAGTTTCATTGTCTACTAAACCATCAGAAGTGCTCCCTACAAAGTCTAAACCATTTATATTTAGAGCATTGGAAGCTATTCCAGTTTGAGATAAAGCAACTAAATTTGTTATACTCTCAGAGGTTCCATTAAATCGTGCTTTAATTCTATCGTCTTCAGGGCCATTTACAATTATTTCACCAGACATCATTTCAAGTTGATATATTTGTCCTTCAAATTCCAAGTCCACTTTTTGTCCATCGATAGGTAATTGATTTAAAACGACACCTTTTAATTGTGATGTAGGTGTTTCTTTTCTCAGTGATGTTAAAATTGCAGTTGAAATCTCTTTTTCAGTATCAATGTTTAATGCATTAGCATCTATGGTTGTATCCCAATTACCGTCAGCAGCCTTTGTACCAACCTTAATTTTACCATCGTTATTGCCTAAAGCACTAATTGAAGTTATGGTTTTAAAAATTTTTGCTGTAGAAACAACTCCTCCATTAGATCCAGAAATAGTTTCACTTATAACTTCATTATTTAAACCTATTCCATCTATTTTAAAATCTGTACCTGTATTATTCTGCGTACTTGTAATCTGAATTTGAGCACCAAGATAGCTAGATGTAGACAAAACACCATCCATAGTTATGGGAGAACCTGTTGAAAATGTTCTTAATTGTATAAGACTATCATCATCATTTATATTATTTTGACCTATTGTTCCAATTTTAATATTCCCGCTAGGTGCAACAGATGAACTAATTGAAGTAATTGTTTTAAATTTAGTTGAACCATAAGCTGTGTTAGATGATGCAACACCGTCTATATCTTCAGTTATTGTTGCACCAGTCGAGTCTGTCCCTGTTACAGTAAACACATTAGAAGCTTCATTTGCTGAACAATATATAGCTACTATAGCATTTAAGTCATTGGAATTCCGCAGTTCACCATTTAAAGTTATCGTCGTACCACCTGGATTGTTAGATGTATATAAACTATCTTCATCGTCAATAAACAAACTATAATTTTTTTGATTTATGTCTAAACCATATTTAGACAAACCTACCGTCGCTTTTTTTCCATTAGGAGAGCTCAGACTATTATCCAAATCATCAAAAACTTCAGGTGTAATTAAAATAACTTCACCCGTACTACTTGTACTGGTATTGATATATCCGTTTATTAATGAATTTTTTACTGACGAAATGGAGGCTCCAGAGTTTATTTGAGTTGTAAACTTTTCACTGGAAATAAATCTTATTTCACCTTTGATGTTAGCTGACACTTTTTTACTATCACTTACATCAATAAGTAATTTTGAATTTTTTATATTATCAAAATTATTTAATCTTGTTAAATCACCTCCATATGTCTCTAAATGAAAATCAGAAGGTGCTGTAATATTTTTCAAATTTATGTCATATCCATCTTTTGAGCTAATAAAAATTTTTTTTAAATCGTTAGTCACATTAGCAATTAATCCTGTTTGAGATGAATATTCATTAATTCTTTTTGCAAGTGGAGTTAAATCACTTGACGCCACACTGGCATTGATTGACACTTTATCTGTATTTTTACCTTTAAGATCAAATGTTATTGATCCACTTGTTCCATCTTCAATAGGTCCAAGCATTACAGTTGTATTAGCAGTTGCATTCACACCAGTTCCTGCTAATTCTGTTTTCAACTTATTTGATAGATAATAAGCACTAGAACCTACAGGAACATTGATAGTTTTTTCTACATTGTCTTCGTTAGTTACTTTTAAAGAATATCCTATCGATTCTATTCCAATTGTAACTTTTCCTGAAGAGTTGTTGTTAATACTTATAGAACTAACTTCACTGAAAATTTTTAATCCCTTTACTGTCGAAATATTTCCTCCTGGTATAGTTTCAGTCTGATATAGACCGTCTAAATCATAACCTGTAACTGTAAAAGTCTGTGACGATTCATCTTTTTCACTTGTAATTGAAACAACAGAGTTTAATTCTTTAGAATATATTTTGGTTCCATCAAGCGTAATTGTTCCACTTGTTAAAGTTTTTGACGTTAATAAACCGTCCATATCAGTTGCTTGCTCGTTATAGCTTACATTAGAACCAAATCTTTGAATATAGTCTCCTTCTGCAGTTTGTCTTATTGAATTAATTCCTCTATAATTAGAATTTAAATAATCATTTCTATATTCAGCAGTATCTAGGAACCCATTTTCAGTTTTTATGAGTGATGCTATTTCTGACGTGTTTAACGAAGTTCCTGATATGTGTCTACCATCTCTGGTAAAAACTTGCATATTACTAGCTAATTTTAAATTTGATGTTACATTTGAAATAGACGGTGTATAAGAATTGCCTTTCGACAAAATTGAAGAACTGTTGATATCGGACAATGAAGATGTTATTGTCAAATACCCATTTGAACCTGATGCAAAAAGTCCATAATTTTTAAAATCATGTTGACTTTTTCCGTCAAGCATTAATCCTGAGTTTAATAAATCAGCGAACTCCTTTACTGATTTTATGCCGTCACCTGGATCACTAGAAGAAGCGCTTATATTAATCTCATTTCCATTTTCCAAAGTAATATTAAATGAAGAAAAACCTTTAATATCAGCATCTGAGATTGTAAATGTTCCAGATGATTGGTTTCCTAACGAGTTTAAATTTACTGATTTTGTTGTTGATGGAATTGAAGTTACAGAACCGTCTTTTAAAAAAGTTGTAGCTACTAATGGATTATTACTTGAAGTAAATATTTGGTCGATTTTTGGTGGAAAATCATTATTCCTCTGATCAACTGAACCAATAACTTTTAAGTCTACGTTACCTACATTTGTAGAACTTTTTGAAATTAAATTTTTTGATGCTGCTGCAAATTGTTCAGGTGCACTTAAATTAAATTTCATTGCTCCTGCTTTTGACAAAGTTGGTGATATAATAAAGCCATCGCCATCTTCAGCATCACCTGTTATCTCAACCTGAAAACCCTCAAAATCAATTCTGTTTCCATAAGCATAAGAAAGACCAGATGAATTTCTTATCTCCCAATTATTGTTCATTTTTGAATAGTTTACAATAATTCTTTCTTGAGCAATTTCACTGGCATTTCCAACAATCAAATTTAGACTTATATTAGATTTATTATTAACATTTGTTATGGGTACCATTGAATTAACTGAAAACATTGATTGTCCTATATTACCATTTAAGTCAATTCCTGATGTTTGAATTTTATTAACTTCTCTTGTCATTTGATCAGCTAACTTACTTATTTCTGTACTAACTGAATCCACTAAACTATAAAATTGTGAAATGCCTGATAAAATTCCAGATGAGAAAATTCCCTTAGTTTTTATACCTTTATTGTTAACTACTAAGGAAATATTTTTACTATCTGATGAAGAAGAGATTTGTGAACCTTGGGTCCTATTTATTATTTGAGATCCACTACCAGAATCTCCTAGTCTTACAATTGCTTCTCCAGTTTCAGCATAATCAACAGTAAAGTTAAAAATTTTAGATAAATCTTTTAGTAGTTTATCCCTCGCATCTAAAACATCATTTGATGCATCTTTAGAACCACTTGTTGCTATTAATTTATTTACTTCAACTAATTGATTAATGTACAGGTTTGCCTCAGTAGTTTTTACATCAAATTGTCTAATTGCATTACTTTTAAAATTTTTAAGTTGTTGATCATAGTTATTGAAAGAAGAAACTAATGCTTTCCCAGCTTCTAATGAAACTGTTCTTGCTGAAATATTATCGGGATTACTAGCTACATCCTGGAGTGAGTCAAAGAATCTACCAATAAAGACACCTAAATCACTACCTGACGGCAACAACATATTTTCTAAATCACTTAATTTAGAAACAAAATCATTTAACATTTCAAAATCGGACTGGGATGATCTAGCCTTATCAGCCAGATAAGCGTCAAAAGATCTTCTAACGCTTGCAACTCTTACTCCAAGTCCTGTACTATCGGAAACATTTGTTGGTCCACCAGATACACTTGCTATTTCATTAACATCGGCACTTCTCTTATTATATCCATCGGTGTTTATATTAGCTATATTTTGACCTGTAACCGACAAAGCTTGTCTGTAAGCTTGCACACCAGTTTTTCCAATTTCAAATAATGAGGCCATTTACTTAACCTTCTTAGTTTGTAAATGAGGGTCAAATTGTTTAACTAGTGCTTCGGCAATACCAAAATTATTCTTTTTTGATAAAACTTGTGAATATTCTATATCAAGTAAATTATAGAAGGTATCCTGGGCTTCTGAATTAAATATACCTTCAGCAAGTTTACTCTTCCGTGCTTGCTTTAACATTTGGTGAAGAAATATAGCCTCAAATTGCTCAGCAACATTTTTCAAATCTTTTGTATCTGTGTCATTGAGATTTAATCTTTTTTGATCATCAGATACTTTACTAACAAGTATCGTTGCTTCACTCAATTTTGAAATGGAATTATCCATGATAAACCTTTAAATAATAATCATCTGAGCTCTAAGGGCCCCAGCTGCTCTTAAAGCTTCCAAAATTGCAACAAGATCAGCACTTGTAGTACCAATTGCATTAATTGCATCTACTACATCTGCCAAAGATGTTCCTGCATCAAAAACAAAAGCAGAAGCAGTATCTGCTCCAGCTTTTATTTCTGTGTCATTTTCAGTTTTGGCTTCTGTAGTAGTAGTTACATTTCCGGCATCATCATATAAAGTTTGACCAGGAGTAGTGTTAGAATCCTCATTCACTTTGACAGTAAGGCTTCCATGACTTACTGCTGCTGGCGTAACTCTAACGTCTCCACCAATGACTATTGTCCCTGTTCTAGCATTTACAACTACTTTTGCAATTGGAGAAGCTGGGTCAACTTCTAAATTTTCAAGTAAACTCATAAAACTTACCTTTTGGGCTGGATCTTTTGGAGATCTTACAGAAATTGAAGTATGATCTAGTGCTTTGGCTACATTAGGACCAAATACCTTATTAATTTCTTCTGTAATACGGTTTGCAGTTGTAAAATCACCTTGATGCAAATTCATAACAAAATTCTCAGAATTTATAAAAGGCGCCTCTACCATTCTTTCAACAGTTGCACCATTTGAAATAGTGCCAACTGTTGGAATATTTACAGACATAGATGATCCGTCAGCACCTTCTACTCCAAAACCACCAACAGCTAAATTTCCTTGAGCAATTGCATACGTTCTTCCATCAGCACCTTTCAATGGTGTCATCAACAAAGTACCACCTCTCAGACTTTTGGCTTTTCCCATAGAAGAAACGGTAACACCGATTTTTTGGCCTACTTTAGTAAAAGGATCTAAATCTGCTGTAATCATGACTGCGGCGGCGTTTTTAGCACTTAAACTACTTGTATCAACATTCATTCCAAATTGAGAAATTGTAGATTGCATACTTTGTAAGGTTAGCGCAAGTGAAGAATCTCCAGTGCCGTCTAGACCAATCACAACTCCATATCCCATTAACTGATTAGATCTTATGCCAGCAAAGCTTACCATGTCTTTTAATCTATCTGCCTTTAAGGTATTAATTAGCAAAGACATAAATATAACTAGAAAAAATGTAAATTTAATATTTTTCATAATAATATCCTTTAAAATGGAGAAATTACTCTAAAAAGTGAACTACCCCAACCTGGTTTTGTTGCACTATCGAGTATTCCTGCACCTACGTACTCAATTTGTGCTTCAGCAATTTTTGCAGAGGAAACAGTATTAGTAGTAGAAATATCCTGAGGTCTAATTATGCCACTTAATCTGATATATTCTGTTCCCTCTGTAATTCTTAATTTTTTTTGTCCTTTAATTTCTAAATTACCATTTGGGAAAACTCTAACAACAGTTGCAGATAAAGTACCACTTAAGCTGTTAGATTGGTTGGTGGCCATTGAACCTGAAAATGAATTTGTTTTAGAAGCACTGCCTCCAATACCGGCAAGGTTTCTTAGTAACCCAGTAGGCCCAACTTCAGCACCAATTGTATCGGTTTTTCCTGAAGAATTCGTAACAGCTTTGTTTGATGAAAAAGTTTCACTAAGAGTAACAGAAAGTATATCACCAACTTTCTTAGCTCTTCGATCGGAGGAAAATAAACCCGAGGAACTAGTACTATATATTGAACCATTAGTTGGTTCAACTCTATTAAATTCATTGAAAGAAGGTGTTAATGGTTCAAATTGCTTGTTATTGGCTTCTTCTATATAGGTAGAACAGCCACTAAATAATACCATTAATAAAATTAAAATTAGTTTCCTCATAACAACCTCAGTATATTATAGATTTTGACTAATAAATCTTAACATATCATCTACACCAGATATTGCTTTAGAATTTACCTCGTATGCTCTTTGGGTTTCAATCATGTCTACTAATTCTTGAACCACATTAACATTTGAGCTTTCTAAAGCCCCTTGGACTAAACTACCAAAACCATTTTCGAAAGGATTTGCAACAATGGGAGGACCACTTGCAGGCGTTTCAATTAACATAGATTGTCCAATAGGTTGCAATCCACGAGAATTAGCAAAATCAGCTAATTGAAATTGACCTACTTCTTCTGCTTCAACTTCACCGGGATTTTGAACAGAAACTATACCGTCAGCTGAAATATTTATACTTGTAACGCCTTCAGGTATAGCTACTTCAGGTTGTATAACATATCCTGAAGCAGTCGTTAAAAGCCCTTCAGCATTTCTACCAAAAGCCCCATTGCGGGTATAACCGATTCTTCCATCCGGCATTAATACTTGAAAGAAACCTGAACCATCTATAGAGATATCTAGAGAATTTTCAGATGATACAATATTTCCTTGAGAAAATAATTTATCAGCATTTATTATTCTAACCCCAGTACCTACAGAAAAAGCGGAATTTGTTTTTGTATCTCCTGATGTTTGAGCACCAGCACCTTTAATTACCTGGTATAAAAGAGACTCAAAATTAGCTCGATCTCTTTTAAAACCCGTAGTATTAACGTTAGCTAAATTATTAGCTATAACTTGCATCCGGGTATTTTGAGCATTTAAGCCTGTTTTGGCCACGTGCATTGCATTAGACATTCCTAACTCCTATATATTTCAATACATAAGTTGCAATAGCTATGCCAAAATTAAATATATTGTCTTAGTTAGGCATTCTCATCAAAGATGCTGTAGCTTCATCAATTTCTTTTGCAGTTGTAATAAACTTTACGTTTATTTCGTAAGATCTTGAGTTTTCTAAATTTGAAACAAGTTCATCAACTGTTTTTACATTAGAACCCTCAAGAAAACCGCTCAAAAGACGCATTTTATTGTCAGGTTCTGGGACGGTTCCATTTACTGTCCTAACATAACCATCTTCAGATTTTGCCAATGGAACCTCAGAACCCGAAACAGTCGCTAATTGTGAGATTTTTACTTTTTCTCCTTCAGGAGCATTCAAAGGCTCAATTTCAATTGTCCCATCATCTGCAACTGTGATATTTCTATGAGGTGGAATTGTAATAACTTCTAAGTCTATATTTAAAGCAGGTGTTCCTGTCCCATCTATAAATGTTCCATTTGCAGAAACTTTAAAATCCCCTCTTCGTGATAAAGCTATTTTTCCATTATCTGGTTTAACAAAAAAATAACCTTCTCCATCAATAGCTATATCTAGTTTTGCACCTGTTTCGTTCTTTGGACCTGGAGCATTATCAAAGCCACTTGCATCCTGTATAGCAAAAACTCTAGGATCAATCCCTTTGTCTCTATCAAGATAAACTGAAGAAAAATTGGCTGAAAGATCTTTTTGAAAACCTGTAGCATTGCTATTAGCTAAATTTTGAGATGTAACTGATTGATTTATCCTCAAAATTTGCATACTATTTAAGGCTGTATAGATACTTTTGTCCATTTAAATGATCCCTATTCTCAAATCAAATTTAAGTTCGAATTTGAATAATTGCTTGGGTAAGGCTTGTATTAGTTTCAATCGTTTTTGCATTAGCCTGAAAGTTTCTTTGAGCTGTTATTAAATTTACTAGTTCTTCTGTTATGTCAACATTTGACCTTTCTAATGAACCTGATAAAATTGTTCCATATCCATCAGCTCCAGCCTCACCAACTGCAGCAACACCAGAAACTGATGTTTCAACATATGTAGCATTACCTATTTGTTTTAATCCGTTTTGGTTATTAAAATTAACCATAACCAATCTTCCTAACGCTATATTAAGACCATTAGTATAATTTGCGCTAACTAAACCATTAGCTGCGATATCTAATCCATCTAATTTTCCAACAGTCTGTCCATCTTGAGTTACTGTTCTAACATTAAAGTCTGAGGCAAACTGAGTTGATCCGTCAAAATTTAAGTCTAAATCAATAGATAAAGCATTTGTACCCGCAGCGGCATCTGCAGCAAAATCACCCTTATAACCAACTTTTTGGATTGGACTTACTAAATTACCTTGTGTATCGAATGTTAGCTCACCTGGTCTTAGAAAGACCTTAGCAAATGTACCATCGGTTGTTGGTGTCCATGAATTTTGAGGTGCTAATGTTGTTGTTGTACCAGCATCATTAACATATAGGGATTGACCAGTAGCAGAACTCGCTATAGCGTTCGCCATATTAACAAAAGAAGGTGTAGTACCCGTTACGAGTTCAAGATTATCTAGTCCCATTCGAGTGCTCCCAGAAACAAATATTTTACTATTAAGTCCTGTAGTACCTGTTGTGAATGTAAATGAGTTATTTGTTGTATTATAATTAACAGTCACACCATTAACGGTATTTCCTTTGATATCTTCCATTTGATTAATTCTGGATTGTAAAGCTGTTGCTAATGAAGTTCCATTATACACACCCTCTGGTACTTTTATTGCAGCAGTTATATCATTAACGTTTACAACAAAAATTGTTTCTTCCGCAGCATCCGATAGAAAAAAATCTTCAGATAAATCTTCATTTGATGTTTTTCCATTTAATACAGCTGGCTCAGATTTTAGACCTTTACCAGCTGTGTCAGCAGTAACAGTTGTAATACCATTAGTAGCGTTTATACCTAATAAGGCGCTTGTACCACCGGTACCTGCAGATGACGCCGTTGCTACACCATCTACAATTGCAAGTCTTCCAATTTCAATATTTGATGCAGCTTGACCTGAATCACCCACACCTACAGCAGAGTTTGCTGGAATATTTTCACCAGTTGAACCACTTGCGATACTAAATTTTCGTGTTAGGTTGTTATATGAAACTTCTACTCCGTAAGCTCTTTGTGTATCAGCAGCAATTTGATCACCGGTGAATAATATGGATTCAGCTTTTAATACAGCCCCCCCACCAATATTTGATGTTGCTTTATTACTTTGAGTTTTTAAACCTATTGCATTTGCTTTATTTCCTTCACCTGGAGCAAAAGCTGAAAAAGAAAACATTTTACTCGCTGTAGACGTTCCTATTTTCGAAGGAACACCCTGTAGAGTAAAATTTTGACCTGAAGAGTCATAAGTTATTTTTAGAGCTGGATCTGATTCATCAACCCAATCATCAGTAATTGAAATTTCCTGAAAAATATCTGCATTATCACTATGTGATGCAGCTGTTGTTCCTGCTGCACCTCTAGTTAGGCCAGTAAATGTTGTGGCGGTTTTTCCTGTGTAAGCTATTACTTCGGTTCCTATCCTAATAAATCCAGAATCTTCAAAACCTGTAGTTGAATCTACTGTTACGCTAGTAACTGAATCATTTATAGCACCATTTACCTCAGTTGTTCTTGTTTCAAGTCCCATCGTTTCTACACTTGTAACAAGACTTACATCTGCAAGAAGATCAATATCTAAATTATCAGCAGCTATGGCTGGAGTGGTGCCATTAGCTCCTCTTGTTATACCACTTAAAACAAGGGAAACTGAATCACTTGTAGCAAAAGGTTTAGTAGTAGTACTTGTTGTCCAACCGGTATAGGTAATATGCTCTGAACCAACTAACAAAGTTCCTTGCTTAGGAAATTCAGCATTACTTAAGTTGTCAATAGTAAGTGTACCACCATTTGCAGGACTAGTTGCAGTTAAAGCACCCTGAAGTTTTGCTTCTGAAGCAGTGTAAGAACTTGTATGTCCCTGTTGTACCGTACCAATCGTAAACGTAGTTGCAGTTTTACCTGTGTAAGTCATTTTTTCATTACCAACAAGAATAGTTCCGGTAGCAGGATACCCCTCAGTAGAACCAACCGTGAGTGTGTCTCCAGCGCTTATACTTGCTACTTTTGCTACAGCATATGTGCTTCGTAGTTGATCTTTAAAACCACTGAATATATCATTTGAAAATGAAGCTAATTTAACTGTTGCATCATCTAATGCTGCTGCTGCAGTAGTACCATTCGCTCCCCTATCAATGCCAGTAAAAGTGGTGGGTGTTATGCCAGAATAAGTAATTTCTTCTGAACCTACCAACAATGTCCCACTTTCTGGAAATCCAGCTGTAGTGTCTACAGTTAAAACACCAGAATCTGCAGGAGATATACTTGTTATACCTCCACTAACATTAATAAGTGTATTGGGTTGTTTTGCGTCCTTATTTAAATAAGCATGCTTATTTAATTCTTTTAGAACAATTCTGTTACTTCCAAAATGTTGAGTCTGATTATCAAAAATATCTGTTCCACCTTCAAAGTACGCATCCACATCTTTGGATGTTGTATGTAATACTTTTATTTTTGTATCTGTTATATTTATGGCTGAAGTTGAATCTGATTTTAAATTTAAAAAAGTATTACCATTTGCATCAGTTCCTGCACTAGATACTGAAAAATTTGCACCATTATATTTTAAATTATTTACAGTAGAAGTTGTTGTATCAAATTCACCTGCTAAATAAACTTCTGTTGGAAAAGAAGTTGAACTAATTGTTGAATTCGGATCATTAACGTATACCTTTAGTGTTCCACTAGCATCTTGCACCATTGTATTACCACTTACAGCTTTTACGTCTAATGCTTTTTCGAAAACTTTTAAAGTAGGTGAAGAATTATAATAACTATGAAGTAAAAACTTTGTTTCATCAGTTAGTGCATTTTCATCTGTTAAATCAGTCGCAGGCTGTTTATAGTTAAAACTTAATACTTCAGTCTCTTTAATGGCACCGGTCAATTTGCTCCCGGTTGCTCTTGCAAATAAGGAAGAACTTACACCATAAGTAGAAGAATTGTTAGTAGCACCATCAGATGATACTGCTGCTCTATTGAGTGCATCATTAATTCTTAGTTGTGCATGCGATAAAAACTCTTCTCTTGTAAAATTTGGTTGAGCAACATTTTCAATACCACTAGTAGTAGAAAATAAATCTTCAGTAACAAAACTATCTTTCATTAAATCAACATTTATTGCTGTCAAAGTCTGAATTTCATCATTATTACTGGTTTACTTGATTCAATTATTTCTTGGGGCATCTGTTACAGGATCAATAGATAATTTTGCATCATCTGATAATCCTGCATTAATAGCTCTTTGAACTTCTGATGCTAATGACGTGGCAGTATAAGTTCCTGGTCTAATATCAATGCTTTTAAACCCAGCGCTTCCAGTCGTATCATCAACACGAACTGTTAAGAAATCTTTTCCCCAATAGGTTGATTTGTTAAGTGTTGGGTTTGCCTCGTAGGTAGTATAGTATTGAAGAGGATCAGTTACAACGGTTATAGAAGGGGCTGTTGCAGTGAATGCTGCATCTTCTAATACTGAAGATTCTACTGTTGCGGCTTTTGAAACAGTTTTGTTAGACAAGTCATCTAAAAAAAATAGTGGTTGAGTTTGAGCAACAGAAATAATTTGAGGTTTTTCATTTATTGGTATTATTTGACCAAAACGATCAACAACTAATGTTTGTCCTGCCGGTGATATAGCTTCAGTTAACGATGGCTCTACCTCTCTTCCATCAACAATAAATTTAGTTTGATATTTATGAGTTACTTGATCTCCAGACGCAGCTTGAGTTTTGATAAAAAAGGCTGTTGCAATAACAGGATTTCCTAAGTTGTCAAATATTGTAACAGAAGTTGATGAATTAAAAGTTGCAGGATTTTTTGGATCAAAATCTGCAGCAGATTCAAAAACAGTAGACGATGCTGGTAAGTTAACAGCTAATTCTAAATTATCTGTTTTTTTAGCTTCTCCTGCTTCAAGTTCTAATTTTAATGGTTTTGCGTCTACAATTTCTCCTCCCTGGACTGAACCATCATCAGAAACTGGAAGAGCAAGAACAAATTGTCCAGCTGAGTCAACCACAAATCTATCATTATTTACAGAAAATGAACCATTTCGAGTATAGACTGTTTGATTTGTTGTCAAAGAGGGCCTTAGAGCAAAAAAACCTTGTCCTGAAATTGCCATATCTAGCGCATTTAGTGAGGATGAAACGTTACCTTGTGTAAACTGCTGCTTAATACCTTTCAAAATTGTACCAGAACCAATTGATGAAGAACTATTTTGTAAAGGTGATGTAGCAAAAATATCACCAAACTCTGCTTTACTTCTTTTATAACCAGTTGTTGCAACGTTTGCTATATTGTTCGAAGTTGCAGAGATATCTGCCTGAGATCCGTTTAATCCTGTAAGAGCAGTATAAAATGACATTTCTAATTTCTCCTAATATATTTTATTTAATTTTTAAACCTGACAACTTGTGATGGATCTATAGATCCATAATCTTCAACCTCTAACATTACACCATTATCAGTTTTTGAGGTTCCAGAGACGTGAGCAAATACTTGCGTAGATAGTTCTCCATTTTCTCCATTATTTCCTGTAAAGGCTCTAATAATTACTGGTTTACTTGATTCAATTATTTCTTGGGGTAAATCTTTCCATTCAAAACCCACTAAGCCTGGCTTTTGTGTTCCTAGTGTATCTTGGTGTAATACTTCTCCATCACTGTTTTCAAAAATGATGCTTAAATTTGACGCTGTTTGAGGTAAATCTACAACTCCACTTATTACTCCTTTTTTGTCAGCTCTGGCAATTTTTCCAGGCACTAAAACAGAATGTCCCATTAGTTGTGTTGTGGATGCTATCCTCATTTCTGAAAGTTGCTCGCTTACAGATTTCATTGTCTGATCCATTGAAGTTATACCAGTAACTGTTGAAAATTGTGCCATTTGAGCTATAAAATCTGCATTATCAACTGGAGCAAAAGGGTCTTGATTTTGTAACTGAGTTGTCATTAATTTTAGAAAATCTTCTTGTCCAAGTTGGTCTTTAGTTTCCCTAGGTGCAAACTTTTCTTTTGCAGAATTTATACCTAATTTATCTAAAATTTTATTTAATGATTGATTTGAAGAGTTTATTTCAGACATTGTTTTTCCTTATTTTCCAATATTTAAAGTTCGCATTGTAAGAGCCCTAAGAGTACTAATCACTTCAACATTATTTTGATATTGCCTTGATGCTTCCATCATATCTACCATTTCTTCATCGACATTTACTGGAGCTTTAAAAATATAGCCTTCTTCATTAGCTGCTGGGTGCGTTGGCATATATGATTTGATTGGTTCTCTTTCTAATTCTTTTACTTCGACTGCATCGACAGTAGCTACACCGTTTTTTTTTAACTAAATCACTATATTGTGTTTCAAATATTGTTTTTAGTGGTTTATAAGTTGTTTTTGGATTGCCAGTTGTAGATCCTGCATTCGCAAGATTGGAAGCAACAGTGTTTAATCTAATAAGTTGCGCAGCCATTGCTCTTCCAGCAATATCATATACTGATTTAATATCCATTATTCACCCTTGATCGCAGACATAATTTTATTAATTTTTCCATTTAGAAAGTTAACTGTAGTTGTATACCTCATAGAATTTTCAGCAAATTGCATTTGTTCAACTGCCAACTCAACAGTATTACCATCTAAAGATGTTATAATTGGTTCTCTGTATGATGTTTCGTGAATTGATCTTCCTGAATTATGACGTATATGATTTACATGAGAGGTTTTAACTATTCCATTGTTATCAAATTTTTTAATTTCATCCTCAAAACTTATATCTCTTGCCTTATAGTTTGGGGTAGCTGCATTAGCAATATTTGATGCTAATATGTTGTTTCTTTTACCTCTTAAGCGCAAAGCAGATGAATAAAATGATAGTTGATCTTTTATAGTATCCATAGTTAGAAACTCATTCAATAAATATAATTTGATTCAATGTTGCAAATAGAATGCCAACTAAATTTAAAGAAAAATTTATTTTTTAAATTAAAACTTTACAATTTTTTAAATTGTCGTAATTAATTTATAGTATAAGGTGTTTGTTATGAATTTTTCTGAAAAGATTATCGATAAAAAAGAAGAGTTGTTAGATGAATTTGAAAACTTAACTCTTGAAGAAATAGCTTTAAAAATTAAACAAGCCTCTAATAGGGAAAATAATGTAATTTTTAATTTCGCATGTCTTTATGCGAGGCTAACAATCTTAAATCAGAGAATACAGGCTATTTTAGATGAAAATTCTAGTAATGATAATTATCAAAAACAAGATCTAAATGAATCAACTAATATCGTTGAAAAAATAATAAAAAGTTCAAAAAAGCCTACTGATGTTCCTGTAGAGTGGGTGAGAGTTCAAATAAAAGAAACAACCGAAGTTAATGGAGTTAGGTTTCCATCAGGTATACAAATTGACGTAACAGATGATGATGCAAAAAAAATGATTGAAGGTCAGAAGGCAATTTTACTCGAAGATTTAGATAAGAAGGATGAGAAATAAATATTCATTTCCTATAATACGTATATATTGCCTCTATTTCATCATCTCTTAAATTGGTCTTATTTTTTATATCATCCCTACTTTCGCCGTTTCTAGTCATTTCTATAGCTATGCTTAACATATCTTCAGATCCTTTTATTTCAGAAAATCTATTGATTTCTCTTTCTAAAAAAGAGATCTTATCAGATAAGTTTTGTATTTCATTTTTATGTTGTTCCAATAAATTTCCAATTCCTATTAAGTAATCAGATATTTCTTTGTTTTTATTTATAATTGAAACTGCATTTTCGGTGATTGAAACTTTATAATTTTGAAATTGTTTATTTTGCATTAAAAACAAAAGAAAAAAACCTATTAATATTAAAATAACAGAAATAAAAATTAAAATTTCAAAATTTGATAATATAAAATCTATAACCATACATACATATTCATTTATTTTATTAAAAATAGCTATAAAATAAATAAAAATTTATATAGTATTCACTGAAAATGAACTTAATAGTTGAGATTTGTGAAGTGCCTTAGCTTCTAAGTTCTTGATTTTGGTTATTAGAACTTTAAGCGTATGTTTTTCATCATCTGTTATTTTTTGAATTTCGTCACCATTTACATATGAAGAAATATCATTTAAATCAGCTTCAAGCAATGTATTAACATTCTTAAAATCAGCTGAAGAAAATGAACAAGCATCAAGTTTTTCAAGTTTGTCTAATGCTATTTCAAACTCTTTAAATTTTTGTATCATAACATCCAAAATTATTTAAGATTTCATTTCTCTATAAGCTTGCATAAGAGCGTCTGATAATTTGTCCATGTCTAATGGGTAATTTCCAGTTGTTATCGCTTCCTTTATTTTAGCAACTTTATCAACATCAATTGGAGCTGCCTGGGACATTTCTGAAACTAGTTTTTTTGTTTCTTTAATATCTACGATATTAGAAGCTGAAACCTCGTCTGTAGAGGAAGCTTTAGCAAAGTCACCAATAGATTTTTTAGAATCTTTTATATCATTTTTAGGGACATTATTTATTATATTATTTGTAATTTTATCCATTTTATTTAACTCCACAGTATATATAACGACAATTGATTAAATTATTTTAGCGAAAAACTTTAATTATTTTATTTTTTCTTACATACCCCTTAATTATTTTTCCACTTCTTAAATTTTTTACCTTTATTAAATCTCCTAAGTTACCTGAATCCTTTGCTTCACCAGAAACTGTAACTGATGTATTTCCTATATTAGAAACAATGGAAATTTGGTCTCCATTATTTATGTCGAATTTTTCATACAAATGCCTAGGATGCAATAATTGACCCACTTTTAAATTTTTTTTAAGCTTTCTTCCTATCAGATCTTTTTTAGCAGAAAAGAAAGATCTTTTATATGGTTTTGTTGATTTAATTACTTTCAAATCGTCTGAGTTTATGACAGCATTTTTTTCTAATGACTTATTTAGCACTAATATATTAAAATTCTTAGAATATTTCTCTTTTTTATATGAGGCTTTTTTTTCAATTAATTTGATTTTAGTAAAACTATTTTTATTAGAGTTTTTAAAACTTTCTTGTTTAATGTTTATTCTTACAAATAGTTCATAACCATTTTCGTCCAAACAACTAACTTTAACAGTTTTATAATTGTCGTATAAATTTTTAATTTCAAAATCATTATTGCAATCTTTATAAACTATTGAATTTGAAAAACTTGGAGTACCTATAACACCTTCTGATATCAACCATTTTGATATTTTTGAAGATATTTCTTTACTAGTTATTGCATTAGTTTTTTGAGAAACAAAACTAATAGATATTGTTAAAAATAAAAAAATTAATTTTTTTCTTATCAACGCTTATCCTCCAAAAAAATATATTTGTGATGATCTTGATGAATTTAATGACTCATCATTAATAATTTTTTTATTTTTCTTGATTATTAAGCCTTTAATTTGGTTAATACTTGGTAAATATAAGCTTTTACCGGAAAATAAATAATTAGGATTGTTTCTAACAAATGCTTTCTTATTAAAATGAACTATAGCTAATGAAAGAATGTCGTTATTAAAGGACTTTGATCCGTAATAATTTAACATAATATCACTTAAAGTTTCATTCTTTAAGACCAAATGTTTAGTATTATAGTTGAGATCTTTTAAGAATAAATTATCAGAAAATGCTCCATTTTCAACTTCTTTTCCTGTATATTTTAAAACAACAAAAGGTTCAGAAAACGAAATTTTTGAAATAATTAGAAAAAAAATTATAAATATTAAACAAAAATTTTTATTTTTAATCATCATATTACTCCACAAATTCAACTATTAAATTGTCTAGACTTTTTAGATTAATTGCGTCATTAAGAGGCAATACGGTACTATTATTTTCGAAAACATTATTGGTATGTAATATTACAGAACTGTTACTCAACATAGAATTTTGAATGTTAAGACCTTTCACTAAACCAATCTGTTTATATTTAAGCCCTTGTTTTTTTCCAATGTTTACTTGTAATTTATTATCGACAAACTTAATTCTCGCTTCCAATGGACTACAATGAAGCTCTTTTAAAAAACGATTTGCTGCAAAAATCATATGCTCTCTAGCTTTTTGGTCTATTAAATCAGTATCCAAAGTCGATACATTTCTAATAAACTGAAAATTAGACTTTAATTTATATTTTATTGGCAAGTCATACATCTTTGAAGGTATAACAGTGAATTCATTACCCTTATATGTCTTAAAATTTATTCTTAAAAGATAATGATGGAAATTATTATTTTCATTATTTTCAATTAACTTCAATTCTGGAACAACACTGTAATCTCCAGCTTGGATTTGAGGTAATCCATTAATAATAGCATCATAATTAAAGGCTGGATTTGAACTTGAATTAATAATTTTGTCAAGTGTATCAGTTGTTTTATTTACTACTCTAACGTTTGGTAGGCGCTCAATAATATCAAATACTTCATTAGACCAAACAGACATTTTCCTTGACAATTCAGATGGAACAGCAGTCTCAACTTCAAGTAACCCTTTAAAAACTGTTATATTTATAGGTCTTTTTCTACAATTTTGTAATGATTTTTTATTTCCAACAATGGCATTTATTTTTATAGTTAAAAATTGTTTGTCTTGTTTTTCATCAATAATTTTAAAGTCAATAACTTTATTTGTGGGCCTTACAATTGATTGTTCATTAATTACGGTGTTTGAATTAATAGTTGAAAATCCATTTACATCAGCCCCACCTTTGAGCGCTGCTAAATAAAGAGCATCCTCTAGGGCTCTTTTCCTAGAAATTTCGATATTTTTGTCAATTAATACTGCCCGTCCAGTTGCTTCTACTTCTCTAAAGTTTTTATTTTCAGTTGCAAAGGAAAAACTACTCACAAGAAGTACTAGAGTTGTGAGAAAACATAAAATAAATTTATTGGTATGTTTAATATTAAAGACCATTTTTTACGTTCTTCTTGCATTTCGTAACATCATTAACATCATATCTTTGTCGATCTCCAATACGGTTTCATAAGTATCTTCTCCAGTAGGATTAATACGAACAGTTTTTGCACCTCTTATAATACCTTTAACTACTGCTCTAAAGGTGTCATTTTGAACCATTAAATCTATAACTGTTGTATTAGAATCAACTTGGATTCCATGAATTTGCTCAGCTAGCTCTCTCATAGCAGCCATGCGAGCAGATCTGATAGCCATTAATCTTTTTTGAGCTTCTGTTCTACCTGGTTGACTAGATACCACAGCATAACCAACAGCTGACAAAGTAGGAATTTTTTCTACTGAACTATCGAAAACTTCTTTTAAAGCTACAATTCCATCACTTTCAGTTTCGATCTGATTAGAACTTAAACTATTTGAGGCAGAAAAATTTGAACCTGTAATAGATTGTAAACATCCCGTAACTAAAAATAATGAACATGTTGATAATGTAAACATTACTTTTTTTGTTTTGCTGAAAAACATTTATTGCTCCTAATTAGAATTAGTTTGATGAGGGTATGCAGATAATATGCCAAACAAAACAAAATAACTCATAAATTTTTTAAATCTAATTATAGTTCATAATAATTATAATTATTCATATTTGGCATTTTTTTTGCTTCATATTTTTTTTATTGCAAAATAATTATTAAAAAATTTTTAAGTAATTGATTTTATTGAATTTTTTTAAAATCAAAATAATTTTTGGAGATGTCATGAATTTGACAAATACATTTGGGAAACAATATTTAGTTTTTGAAAAACTTAAACCATTTGGTTTACCATTAGCAATATTAATGCTTATGGTTATGATGGTGATCCCCTTACCTGCAGTTTTACTTGATGTGTTTTTTACTACAAACATCCTACTCTCATTATTAATATTGATGGTTTCACTACATACTTTCAGACCATTAGACTTTTCAAGTTTTCCAACTGTTCTTCTATTTGCAACAATACTACGACTTGGTCTAAATGTAGCCTCAACTAGAATAGTTTTAAGTGCTGGACATACAGGTCCAGATGCAGCGGGAAAAGTAATAGAAGCATTTGGAGAATTTGTCATTGCTGGTAATTATGTAGTAGGTATTTTTGTTTTTGCTATTTTAATTATCATAAACTTAGTTGTTATTACTAAAGGAGCAGGTAGAGTCTCTGAAGTGTCAGCCAGATTTACTCTAGACGCAATGCCTGGCAAGCAGATGGCTATTGATGCTGATCTAAATGCTGGATTACTTAATAGTGAAGAAGCTAAAAAAAGAAGAGATGATATTGCAAAAGAAGCAGATTTTTATGGATCGATGGATGGTGCATCCAAATTTGTAAAAGGTGATGCAATTGCTGGGATACTTATTCTTTTAATTAATATCATTGGTGGATTAATAATTGGAATTGCTCAACATGATTTACCAGTATCAAATGCAGCTGAGAATTACATAATTTTATCTGTTGGAGATGGCTTAGTAGCACAAATTCCATCATTACTTTTAGCAATTTCAACAGCAATAATTGTAACACGAGTTTCAACCAGCCAGGATTTATCTAAACAAATAGGATCACAAATTGGAGTTAAACAAGCATGGTTGCCGAGTGCAGGAGTTTTATTTTTATTAGGATTAATACCTGGTATGCCAAATGAATTATTTTTATTTGCTGCCGCTTTAACTTTTTTTATTTGGTGGATTATTAGAAAAAATACTACAGCTATAAATAATTTAGATGCGAATGACCAATTATCTGAAAATAATAATGAAAAAGATAGAGTAAATGAAAAAAGTGATCACTCAATATCTCTAGAAGAGATTGCTGATAACTCAGCTATATCAATGCAATTAGGATATGGTCTTATTCAATTAGTTGATGATGAAAATGAAGGACCTTTAATTGCCAGAATAACAGGTGTTAGAAAGCAAATTTCCAAAGAACTTGGTTTTATTATACCTCCTGTACGAATTAGAGATGATATGACATTAGAAGCAAATCATTACAGAATTAAAGTCGGTCAAGAAATAGTAGCGGAAGATAAAATTTTTCCACAACTTTTATTAGCAATTCCTGGTGATGCTGCTCAAACAAAAATTGAAGGTACTGATGTAAAAGACCCAAGTTTTAATATGGATGCAACTTGGATAGAACCTCATCAACAAGCTAGAGCTGAAAATTTAGGTTATATGGTTGTAGAACCTGAAGCTGTAATAGCTACGCATCTTAATCAAATACTATCTGCACAAGCATCAGAATTACTTGGACAAGACGATGTTCAATCATTATTAGATAATTTGTCAAAAACCTCACCACAATTAGTTTCTTCATCAGTACCTAAATTGATTTCTTTAAACATATTAACCTCTGTATTGAAATTATTATTAATTGAAAATATGCCAATTAGTGATTTAAAAAGAATCTTAGAAGTTCTTTCAAGTCAAAACGTCAAAAATATGTCAGCAGTAGAATTGGCTGAAAGTGTCAGACCTGCAATTTCTGGTTTATTGATCCAACAAATTGCTCCCTTGAATAGTCCACTTCCAGTAATCACCTTTTCTGCTGAATTAGAACAGATGATTGTAAATATCGCAAAACAAACAGGTGCAAATGGATTAATTCTTGAGGCCAATTTAATACAAAAAATTGTGTCATCTATAAATGATGTATTAGAAAAAATGCAAAGTGAAAATAGAAAAGCAGTAATGATTACGGCGCCAGTAATAAGAAGAGATTTATCGTATATGCTAAGACAACATATTCCAGCACTTAATGTTCTCTCTTTTACTGAACTACCTGATAATAAAAAAATTGAAGTAGTAGCAAATATTGGATCTGAAACTGAAAATAATAGTTAAAAAATGGAGAGAGAAATGACACAACATAAAGTTATAGCAGAAGATAGTTTATCTGCTATGGACGAAATTTCCAAAGTACTAGGGAAAGATGCTGTAATATTAAATACAAAAAAAGTTAATGGAAAAATCGAAATTTTAGGCTCAAATGATATTCGAGACATAGCAACATCAAATGCAAAAAAGATGAATAAAACAAACAACAGTTTTAGTAGTTTATTTTCAAGTAAAAATTTAGTTCAAGAAACACAAAAAAGAAAGTTAGATGTAATCTCGGAAAAAAATTATCAAGAAGATACAGA
Organism: alpha proteobacterium SCGC AAA015-N04; assembly: GCA_000383115.1. Taxonomy (GTDB): domain Bacteria; phylum Pseudomonadota; class Alphaproteobacteria; order Puniceispirillales; family Marisalimonadaceae; genus Marisalimonas. Next base: position 31,442 of record KB910593.1, on the reverse strand, counting down.
AAAAAGAGATTTAAATGATATTAATAATGACTATGTAGATAAAAAAATATTTTTGGAATTCACTTATAAATTAGAAAATTTGTTACGAAATATGATAATTTCTGATGTTCATGATAATGGATCATCTAATCAAAAATCGTTAACAATAAATCTAATGAAAAAAGGTTTCTCAAAACAAATAATTTCTGAATTTATAGAAATAATAAAATCAGAAAAAAATATTGAACCTGAGTTAATTTTTTATAATTGTCTTGCAAAAAAATTAGTATCTCAATGTCAAGATAAACTATTAAATTCTAGTATTATATTTGTTAATGGTTCTAGCGGATCTGGAAAAACTACAATGTGCTCAAAAATTGCCTCATATATATTAGATAATAAACTAGTAGGAAATGAAAGACACAAATTACAAATTATTAATTTTTCTCCTAAGTCCTCTAACCATTCTGAATTATCCAATTTTGGAAGATTATTAAATTTGAATGTAAATACATTGGTGAATATAGAAGATTTAGTTAAATTTATAGAAGCAAACAAACAAAACAACCGACTAATTATTGACGTATCTCAAGAGTTTAGAAATACAAGTGGGTATCTTGAATATCTTGAAAAGTTGTGTTTAAACAAAGATGTAATGAATTTATTAGCTGTTCAAGCTTGTTCAAATAAGAATATGATTAAATCTACAATGAATTTCTATCAAAACTCTTTTCCAATTATAGGACTTACAAAATTAGATGAATCTCATATATCTGCAGAAGAATTATCTATACTTGGTGAATTAAATTGCAAAATTGGACTTTTATCTGGATCAAGATCAGTAATAGGATCGTTAGCTTTTGCAAAAAAAGACGTTTTGGCACAATATATGAAAGATATAAATGTAACAAACATCAAATAGGATTACCAATGACAACAACAATTGCAATTGCTTCAGGTAAAGGTGGTGTAGGTAAAACAACTATAGCCGTTAACCTTTCTCTTAGTCTTGCATTGCAAAATAAAGAAACACTTTTATTAGATGCTGATTTAGGGATGGCAAATTCGCATATACTTTTAGGTATTAATCCTAAAACATCTTTAGAAGACTTTATGTCAGGTAATTCCTCATTAGATAATGTAATTACTAATACTAAAGATAAACTAAAGTTTATTTCTGGTGGAAGTGCAATAAATAATCTTTTAAATTTAGGTGATCTTGAAAGACATAAAATTATACAAAGTTTTAATAATATAAAAAAACGTCCTGAATATATGATAATTGATGTTGGTGCAGGAGCAGAGGCCTCATCTATGTCTTTCATGGCATCTTCAGATAAAGTAATTATTGTTTTGACAGGCGAACCTACAAGCTTTATCGATGCATATAGCTTAATTAAAGCTGCTTTTTTAGACTATAAAATCAATAATTACGGCATAATAATAAATATGGCTTTAAATGAAATGCAGGCAAAACTAAATTTTAACAAATTTCAATCTATTACTCAAAAATTCCTAGATATAAATTTAAAATTCCTAGGTCATGTCTGTAATTCACAGAGAATAAGAAATTCAATTATCTCAAGATCTCCATTAATTACTAAAAATACTAAGAATACAGATACTCAATATTTTTATAATATATCTAATCAATTATCAACATTAGATATTAATAAAACTGGAACTATAAGATTCTTTGATAATTAAGGAATAATATAAAAGGTAATGTTATGAATAGTTATTCAAAAATAGTAAAACCAAACATTAATCAATTAATTCATGATCACACTAAATTGGTTAAAAAAATTTCATGGCATCTTCATGGAAGGGTTAATTCGATTATAGATATAGAAGATATAATTCAAATTGGGATGATAGGACTTATTGGTGCAGCTCAGAACTATGTGCCTCAAAAAGACGCTTCTTTCACATCTTATGCAAGCATAAGAATTAAGGGTGAAATATTAGATTATTTAAGAAAGAGTTCGAATTTAGATAGGACAACTATTACAATAAAAAAGAATTCAGAAAAAGCTACAAATTTACTTCGTAATAAGTTAGGTCGTGAACCTCTAAATCATGAAATTGCAGAAGAACTGGGTATTCCAACAGAAAAATATCTTGAATGGTCAAATGCATTTGAAGCAAGTGTCATTAGAAGTTTAGAGGACTCATATGATGATTATTCAAGTTGGTTTATTACCAGCGAAATGAACCCTGAAGAAAAAATTAATGATACACAATTAAGAGATAATTTAAAAAAAGTTTTGAGCAAACTTGAAGGAAAAGAAGCACTAATTATACAACTTTATTTTGTCGAAGAATTAAATATTTACGAAATAGCTGAAGTAATGGAAGTATCAACAGGACGCGTTTCCCAAATAAAATCTTCAGCCATAAAACGTATAAGAGAATACTTTCGCAAAGAAGCCTAGACAATAATGCAAAAACTAGAAATGCTTATTAAAACTGTAGATGCTCATTTTGACAGTACTTATGAAGTTAATTGTTATTATCTCACATGTAGTCTATTGAACATTGCAAGAGGAACCTGTAACATGATTGTGGTAAATGAAAATAGTAATTTTAAAAACAAAATTACTATTAAATATGAAAGGGCAATAATGTCTGGAACTATAAAGGTAAAGAATACTTTTTTTAATTCATTACAGTATCAATTTAATAAAAATGTTGAACGTCCTCCAAGATTAGAACTCACCATTAAAGATAAGTTAAATATAAACAAAAATGGTATCTTATTTTTAGAAAAAGAGCTTACTACTACTGTCCTTGAATACAAATTTTATATGCCTTTACTATAAAAGTTCCATAATAAAAAATATTACTTATTATTTGGTATATTATCTTTTAATTAGACTTTTTGTAATATCAACTTCTGTTTGTAAAAGCCTAGAAACTCCTGAAAATGCTTGTTGTGTTTTCAGCATATTGACCATTTCATTTGTAATATCAACATTAGCTCTTTCTAGGTTTCCAGCCTCAATTTTACCAAATGGACCTTCCATTGGAAAGCCGTATTTTGGTTCACCAGATTTAAAACTGCTTTGATACCTATTCTTACCTGTTGGTTTAAGTCCAGGTTCGTTGACAAATGAGGCTAATGCAACAGTACCTATTTTTACTTCTTCATCTAGGCCGTAAATTGCTGTGATCTTACCCTTCGTGTCAACATTGACATTTGAAATTATAGAAACAGTATTATCTAAGTTTTTTTTAATAGTAGGTATAATTAAGTTTCTTAAACCACCCCTCGCCTCACCTAAAAATCCCATAACTTTAAGACCATCACTAGTAACAACTTCCCCATCAGCTGTAATATTAAAAGAACCATCTCTTGTAAAATAAGGTGTATTTACCTGATCACTCTGTAAAACCGTAAAAAAACCTTGTCCAGTGATGGCTAAATCGAGAGCTCCACCGGTAGCCTTCAATGATCCCTGACTCATTTCTAAACGGGGATCACTTATATTTACTCCTTGTCCAGAAAAAGTTTCAGGATCAGAAGATTTATGTATTGAATAAATATGCTCAAAATTTGCTGTACTTTTCTTAAATCCAGTACTATTAGCGTTGGCAATATTATTAGAAATTATTCCCATTTCCTGGGTATTGGCATTTAAAGCACTTTTTAATATTGATAACATTCAAAACTCCTTATTAACTAAATTTGAGCAAATTTTATGCCATTGACTTATAACGATATAAAATTTAATAAACAAAGTGAAAAAATTATCGTACTATAAATATGGTAGTAATAAACTTGCTCATTTATAAGGTTAAATTCTAAAATGCGTTCTTCATCTAAAAGCACTGATTTAGTTAAATTTAAAAAAGCTAAGCCTAATTTACCAATAAAATTTAATCCTAATGATATTAATAACGCACTTGATTTAGTCGATAAAGACTTAATATTGAAAGATAGAAATGATGTAAAAAAATATCTTCCGGACATATTAGGTAGAGTACTTGCAAGAATTTGGATTGACAAAACTTTTAAAGAAAATTTTAAAGCTGACCCTAAAGCTGTGCTAAATGAAAACGGTGTACATTTACCAGATGATATGATTTTAGAATTTCAAAAACCTAATTCAGATAGGCCAAAGATTATAGTCTATGAGAAAAAAATTAACTCAAATTTTAAAGTTAGGGTGGTTCAATTACAACTTGTAATGTTAGCAGGCAGATAAATTGTCTTACTTTGTTTATATTAATAATCGAATAATTAATAATATATTTAAAAGTATTATTGTATCAATATACATTCTATGTAGTTCTTATTCTTTCGCAGACAATCACACAAAAAATATTAAAAATATTTATAAACTCCTTCAGGAGAAAAAATTTGAACAAAGTATTGAAGGTCTCAAAATTTTGTCCTCTGAAAATAATATAAAAGCGCAGTTACTTTATTCTAAAATATTATTTGCAGGTGATATAACACCACAGGATTTCGAAAATTCATATTTTTGGGCTTTATCAGCTTTGCTCGGTGGGTTGAAAGACGCAAATAATATTATTGAAAAATTAAATAACTATCTCTCAGAACAACAAATTGAAAATATTAATAAAAAACTAATATCATTTTTTGAAAAAAAAGCCTTTAATAAAGATAAAAGGGCTCTGATTCAGATGGCAAAATTTTATGAAAATTATTCTGATCCTCCAGACATTATAAACTCTTATAAATGGTACAATATTGCAGTTGCAATAGGCATTAAAACTGCGAAGAACAAAAGAGATGAAATGTTAAATGAATTAGATGAAAAAGATTTACTTGAAGCTCAAACTTTATCAATTAAACTATTTAAAAAGATTAATAATTAGTGGAGTTTTAGATGAAATATAAAGTTCATTGGTTAATTGATGGCTTAATAGAAGTTGATAGCAATGAAGCTGAAACTGCCGAAAATATTATAAAAGAAAAAATTGAAGACTTTATAAAAAATAATTCAAAATTTTTTCAAGAAATTGGTGCTAAAGCTGTTCAAGGTCAAGCATACCTTCCAGGTAAAGATGAGCAATCTTAAGATGTTCCATATGAAATTACTTGTAAATAAATTTACTATATCCGCGGTGCTAATTATTATTTTTCCTTTGCAAGTTTTTTCTAAAGGGAAAATTTATGGTAAATCAAAGACAATATCAAAAGAATATATCAAGTATGAGAATTGTCGACTTAGACAAACACTTGTTAATATGAAAGATGGTCAAAAAGATGGTTACAAATGTATTTATAAAAGACAAGGCAAAGGAAAGGATATAACAGTTTTCCAACCATCTCCTATTTGTCAAAAGTCATTTAAATGTAAAATGGAAGAACAATAACAAAAATCTTTAATCTATATATGTTGTTATTTAACTTAAAACATACAAAATATTGTATAAAAAAAAAAATTAATAATTGTTTTTAATTATTGATAGCCAAGCATTATGTTATTCTCTAATATTAAAAAATGGAAGATTATGAAATCAATATTTTGCGAAGAAATGGAAACTGGAAAAAAATTAATCCTGATGACCTTCTTGTTGAAACTTTAAAGGACAAAAATACCACTTCTATACTACCCGATGATAATAATAGTAATGATAGGACAGATCTGCTTAATAAGGTCAACCAAATTAATTCAATTGTTGCGAATTTAGAAAAATTAGAAAATGAAAAAAACAAATTGAAAGAAAAATTAAGTTTTTACGAACAAGAGTTACAATTAAGAAAAAAAAATGCTGACGAAGAAATAAAAGTTATCTCAAAAGAAGTTGAAATGCTAAATAAAACATTAGGTATAATTAAGAGCTTAAAAAGCTTTTAATCTAGGAGATTATATAATGTCTAACAATAAAAAGGATAATATCAAAAATAACGCTAAATCAATTTTTGTTGCTAATGTTAAAGGTGGTGTAGGAAAAAGTACATTATCAATTATGCTAGCAAGAACATTAGCAGATTTTATACCACCACAAAACATAACAGTTATTGATACTGATTTACAAAGGACTGCTACTGAATTTTTAACAAATAGTAATCCTGAAATCAATGTTGAGTTTCTGCCAATTACCCCAGCTTTTGAAAATACTAATATATCATTAGTTCAACAGTTCATTAAACAAAATGAATTTAGACCTGGTCATGTTGTTATAGTTGACACACCAGCAGGAAGTTCTCAACGTCTTTGGAATTTAGTTGCTGAAGGTTATTGTGTTTTAATTCCAACAACTTTAAGTAATGCTGACCTTTATCCAACAGAAAATTTTATTAGAAGTATGGATAAAGTGAAAGCAAGATATAGAAAAGCTCACCCTCACCTCATAGTTTGTCCTAATAAAATTCCATTTGGTCAAAAAGATTTTTCATTAATGGCAGAAAGATTAAACAATCATGATGTAGTCATCGGGCCTGCTTTAAGAGATCTCGCTAGTGTTAGACATTTTTATAACGGTAAAATTGAAAACTGGGAAAACAGAAATAATTCAAATGCTAAAAATGATTTCAAGCAATTTGGCTCATTTATTGAAAAATTTGTTTTACAAGGACAATTAGATCAGATTTACTCTGAAAAAAACACTTCTAAAAATGTTATACCATTTGAAAAAGTTAATAATTAGTTTCTAACCTTTTACCAAGTTGCATCATCCATTTTTCAGTAGGGATATAAACATAATCCCTGACAAGAGGTGTTTTCTTATTAACAATTATATTTTTAACAAATAAGTTATTTTCCGAAATAGAGTCTTCAGATATAATTTCAGAAATTTTATTTAAGGTATTGTTCATGGTAATACAAACGTCATAAATAAAATTTTGTTTAATTATACCGTAAATAAACAATAGATGTTAGAAAAGAGAAATGCTTATGATTAATGATGTGGAATTTGAAAAAAAAATAATTAACAAAATTAATAATCTTTTATTAGAAAATGAAATTTATGGTAAAGCAAAAATAAATTCTGATGGTGATATAATTATTAGAAAAAAAATAAAAACAAGAAAGGAACCCTCAATATTGACAAATATTTTTAGAGAAATGATTTCTGAAGATATAAAAAAAAACAGGGTCTAATTAAGACCCTGTATCGTATTTAGTTGAAAATAATATACCTCTATAAAATATTATTCACCAAAGGTTGCTCTGATAAATATAAATACTTATTGGTATAACCTTCATAAAAAATACTAGACATCAGATCACCTCCTTTTCAAAATTTATGTTGTAATTAATATATCTCAAAATAAAAATAATTAAAGAAAATTAAAAGTTTTGTTAATTAAAGATTAAATAATATATTATAATTCAGGATTAAGCTTAATGAAAAAAAATAAATTAGAAACAAAAACTTTTAAAGCTGGTGATATTATATATTCGCATAACGATCCTGCAGAATTTATTTTTCTTATACATAGCGGCACAGTAAGAATTGAGTCGAAACATGGTTTAGAATTAGGGAAACTTGAAACAGGTGAAATTTTTGGAGAAGTTGGTCATATAATTGAATCACCCAGAACAGTTACAGCTGTAGCAATTACAAATTGTTTAATCAGAGTAATCGACGAAAAAACAGTTAAAGAAAAAATGAATAATGCAGATCCAGTTTTAGCTGCAATAATCAGAGGATTATCGTTACGAATTGGCGATGCAAATGCATTAGCAGAGAAACATTGGCTTGAATTAAATCTCTACAAATCGTTAAACAAATAAATTTATCAATCAAAAGAATTTTAGATGGCAAATTTAAAACAAAAAATAAATAAACTAATCAAAGTTAAAAATATTTTTGTATACTTATTTGCTCTGATATCTTCTCTTTTAACATTTTTATTTTTTTATGTTGCGCAAGAAGTTATTGAAGAAAAAAAAGAAATAGAAAAAGAAAAAGATATATACAAAATAGCTAAAGATGAAGCAATAAAACTAGGTAGGTTAGAGCCAGACGAAAAACCAATTGTCAAAGAAATAGGTCCAGATGGAAAAGTTATAATTCCAACTTTATCTTATGCAGATATTGGAGGAATGGGTGAAAATTCAAATAAAAGTTTTTGGACTAACATACCTAATTCAAATTCATTTATAAGTTTTGATTTAGCCTTTTCATCTTATAAAGGGGAAATGTTAATGGATTTTTTAACGGAATACGACGTTGATTTTAGAAAAATAGTTTATGATGAAATTAGTAAAGTTGATTTTTCTAGTTTAGAAGGTAGTGTTGGTAAAAAGAAACTTCTTGAGAACATAAAAAATGAATTTAATGCATATTTGGATAAAAAAGAACTTGATCCAATAATATTTGGTGTTCACTTCAAAAAGTTTGCAATTACTACTAGAGGATAATTAAGTAAATAACTCAAAATTAATTAATTTGTTTTTATCTAATTTTTTTTTCACTTCAGGAAGAGGATATTTTAGCCCTGTGGCACAGTTAAAAAGAATAACTTTGTCATTTTTTGAAATCAAATTTGTAGATAGAGCTATTTCATAAGCAACCATTGTTGCAGCACCTTCGGGACACAAAAAACAACCGTCATTTCTAGCTACTCGATCTCTAGTGTCAAATATATCTTTTTCAGAAACTGATATTGCAAACCCTTTACTTTCACGAATTGCTCTTATTATAAGAAAATCTCCTACAGCTATTGGCACCCTTATACCAGCAGCTTTAGTACAAGCATTTTCCCACAATGGCGCATGNTCTTCACCATTTTTCCATGCTTTAACTATAGGTGCACATCCTTCAGCTTGTACTGCAACCATTTTTGGCAATTTTTGTGTTATCCAACCAAGTTCTTTTAATTCTAAAAAGGCCTTCCACATTCCAATTAACCCAGTACCGCCACCCGTAGGATAAAAAATGACATCTGGCAATTCCCAATTAAGTTGTTCAGCTAATTCAAGACCCATAGTTTTCTTTCCTTCAATCCTGTATGGTTCTTTAAGAGTTGATACGTCAAACCACCCTACTTTTTCTTTACCATCTCCAACTATTTTTCCACAATCATTTATTAGACCATTGACCATAAAAGTTTCTGCTCCAAGTGATTGAATTTCTCTTACATTTATTTCAGGAGTATCATCAGGGCAAAACACAGTTGATTTTATTCCTGCATTTGTAGCATAAGCAGCCAAAGCAGCCCCTGCATTTCCATTTGTAGGAATAGCTAGATGAGTTAATTTAAATTGCTTTGCCATAGAAACCGCCAAACATAATCCTCTAGCTTTAAATGAACCTGTGGGCAATCTTCCTTCATCTTTAACTAAAACTATTCCATTATCTTTTGAAGAATAATTTGTAGTTCGGTTTAATTCAATTAATGGAGTAATAGTTTCACCTAATGTAACTCTGTTCCTTGGATCTAATACTGGTAAAAGTGGTGAATATCTCCATAGACCATCTATTTTGGAATTTGTAATATCATCTTTTGAAACTTCTCTTTTTAGAGTTTGTAAATCATATCTAACCAATAATGGTCTTCCTGCTTCAGACAAACCATGTATTTTATTTGCTTCATATTTCTTTCCAGTGATTGAGCATTCAAGATAACTCACATAATTTTTTTCCATATTTATTCCTACTTTTATTAACTATTTTTACCTGAAATAATATTAATCATTGCTTTAGTAATTTGTTTTGTATTACATTTTCCACCAAGATCTCTAGGTAAGTGTTTTTGGTCTGATGTAAGCTTTTCAATTGCAGACATTAACTTTTGCGCAGCTTTAAGTTCACCTAAATTTTCTAACATCATCACAGCAGACCAATAAGATCCAATAGGATTTGCAATACCTTTTCCCATAATATCGAAAGCAGATCCATGAATTGGTTCGAACATAGATGGATGACGTCTTTCTGGATCTAAATTTCCTGTAGGAGATATTCCCATTGATCCTGATAATGAAGCTGCTAAATCTGTTAAAATATCAGCATGTAAGTTTGAAGCAACAACGGTATCTATACTCCTTGGGTCTAAAACCATTCTAGTAGTCATGGCATCAACAAGCATTTTGTCGGTATTAACGTCTCTATAATCTTGTGACATCTCATCGAATATTTCATCCCACATGACCATACCATGTCTTAGAGCATTAGATTTAGTCACTAAAGTTAATAATTTTCTTGGTCTGGATCTGGCTATTTTAAATGCGAACCTTAAGATTCTCTCTACGCCCTGTTTTGTAAATAAAGTAATATCCATAGCTGTATCATGGGTATATCCTCTATGACTTCTACCACCGATACCTGAGTATTCTCCTTCAGAATTTTCTCTGATAAAACTCCAATCAATATCTTTTTCTTCTACATTTTTTAGCGGAGATGCTATTCCAGGTAAAAGACGTACAGGTCTTAGATTTGCGTATTGATCTAAACCTTGACATATTTTTAACCTTAATCCCCAAAGTGTTATGTGATCAGGAATTTCAGGTACACCTGCAGACCCAAAATAAATTGCACTAAAACTCTTAAGTTCTTCAACACCTTCGTCAGGCATCATTACACCATTTTTTTTGTAGTACTCAGCTCCCCAATCAAACTGATGAAATTCTATTGGTAAATTTTGGACTGCCTTGGAAAGAGCTTTTAAAACCTCAACCCCACTATCTATCACCTCTGTGCCAATTCCATCACCAGGAATCACTGCTATTTTATACATTTTTCCATAATTTTAATAAATTTTATATTAGTAATATTTTAAATATATTATATTGAAAATTTAAAATTTAAGAAGAGTTTAATGATAAAATATGTTAAATCTATGGTTTATTTTATTGAAAAAATTTGAATTATGAGGATAGTTTTAATTTTAAATGTTTTTAGACATTTACCAAACTTTTGGAAAAATTCTTCTTATGTTTTAGTTATTTTACTTTTATCACCGATTGTGATGTTAATTACATCTTCATTTCAAAATAACATAGAAACCTGGCTTCATATTTTTGATACTAAATTATTCATATATTTCTATAACACATTTTTTTTAATACTTGGTGTTGGAGTTTTATCAATTATAATTGGGGTGTCTTGTGCTTGGATTGTAGCAAAATATAAGTTTTTTTTATCTAATTTTATAGAGTGGGGTTTATTATTACCAGCAGCGATACCAGCATATATTGTTGCATATTGTTATACTGATTTTTTAGAATATGGGGGTGTAATACAAACAACTTTAAGGGAAATATTTAATTGGCATTCATCAAAAGAATATTTTTTCCCTGAAATAAGATCAATTACTGGTGCAATATTAATTTTATCTTTTTCATTATATCCATATATATATTTTATAACAAAAGTTGCATTCACCTCTACACCTAAAAATTTATTTAATGTTGCCAAAATACACAGTAAATCAGAGTTTTTATATGTTGCCTTACCTATGGCAAGACCAGCAATTATAGCTGGCTTGTCTCTGGTCTTAATGGAGACTATTTCAGATTTTGGTACTGTTGAATTTTTAGCTGTCGAGACTGTTACACTTGGTATATTTAACTTGTGGCTTGGTATGAATAATTTTAGTGCAGCCTCTCAATTATCTTTTTTAGCTTTTACCTTTATTATTGTTTTGCTTGGTATTGAATTATCAGCAAGAAAAAACCGAAAATTTAATAATCCCCAAGCTTCAAGTTTTGAAAGTAAAAATGAAGAAATAAGCTTCAATAAAAGCTTAATTTTATTTTTAACTTGTCTATTACCAATTTTATTTGGTTTTGTTATTCCAGTATTAATACTAATAAACTTATCCTTTCAGAGTTTTGATCAAAGTAACTTCATCACCTTTGTCGAAATTTCTTTAAATTCAATATCTGTTTCTTTTTTTGGTGCATTTTTAACAATATTAATTTCATTTATAATAGTAGTAGCAGTAAAATATCATGGTAGTAAAAAATTTTCTTTTGTCGCTACAATAGCAGGAAGTGGATATGCATTTCCGGGAGTAATTCTTGCTTTAGCTACAACTTTTTTCTTATCTTTTATTCAGAATAATATTAATGAATTATTAATAAATTTTAATCTAAATTGGAATTTAACATTAATTGGTACTTTCACAGCATTATTGTACACTTATATATGCAGATTTAATGCTATTGGCGTGGGTTACATTAATTCTGGAATTGAAAGAGTCTCTGCAAATTTACTTGAAGCTGGAAGATTACAAGGTGTTTCCTTTGAAAAAAGTTTATTTAAAATAATTTTTCCACTCATTCGTCCTTCAATTTTAACCGGATTTTTAATAGTTTTTGTTGATATTTTTAAGGAATTACCAGTCACACTTTTACTTAGACCTTTTAATTTTGAAACATTAGCAACGTTTGTTTATCAATATGCTAAAGAAGAAATGCTCGAACAATGTGCATTGGCTGCTCTGTTAATAATTATTATTGGAATCATTCCAGTTTTTATTTTAAATAAAACAATCAACATGTCTTTTGAAAAGCAATAATAATTTTATACTTGCACTTTTATTAATTTAGTCATTTACTAAGATTTAGTTTATAACTATTCCAATGTATGTAGAGGGCAAATATGGCAGAGCTTTATGATAAATGTTTAAGAGTTGGTTTAAGAATGACTTTGCCTAGAAAAATTATTTTGGAAGTTATTGAAGCTGCAGATGATCATCCAGATGTTGATGAAATGTATAGAAGAGCTGTTGAAAAAGACAGATCAATCTCAATCGCCACTGTTTATAGAACCATAAAACTTTTTGAGGAAGCAGGTATAATTGAAAAATTAGATATTGGTGATGGAAGATCAAGGTATGAAGAAGCTGGTGAACATCATGAACACTTAATTGATGTTGAAAGTGGAGAAATAATTGAATTTCAAAACGAAGAACTTGAAGAAATGAAAAGACAGGTTGCACTTAATATGGGTTATGAGCTTGTTGACCATCGATTAGAGTTGTTTGGAAAGAAAATTAAAAAATGAATTTATTTATATTATTGAATTATAATATATTTTATGTATAATTAATAATGATTATCAATATCAAAAGATAAACTATGAACGATAAAGAAAAAATTATTATTCTTACAGGAGGAAGTAGAGGCATAGGCCATGCAACTTCAAAAAAATTCTGGGATGATGGATGGACAGTCATAACATTTTCTAGATCAGAAGTTGCACCTCAATGTCCTTGGTCAAATAATAAACAACTCCATTTTCAAGTTGATTTAGAAAATCAGATATCTTTAGATAAAACATTAGCTGATTTGAAAAAATTCCTTAAAGGAAGACCTGTCAAAGCATTAATCAATAATGCTGCAATTTCACCTAAAAAACCAAATAATTCTAGATTAGGTTTTACTGATACTGACTTAAGTTTATGGAGACAAGTTTTTAACGTAAATTTTTTTGCTCCTATTAAAATTTCCCAATCTATAATTAAAAACTTAAAGCTAGCAAAAGGTGTGATTATTAATGTTACTTCTATTGCTAGTGACAATGTACATCAATTTGCTGGCCCAGCGTATGCTACTTCGAAAGCAGCACTTAAGTCCCTAACACGAGAAATGGCCTCAGATTTAGCAATTGAGGGCATTAGAGTGAATGCTATTGCACCTGGTGAAATAGAAACTTCAATGGTTACACCCAAAAGTAAAAAAATGCTTACAGAGAAAATTCCAATGAAAAGATTCGGAACTCCAGAAGAAGTTGCCGGTGTTATTCACTCTATGTGTTCAGATACTTTTTCTTATGTAAATGGTACTGAAATACAAATAAACGGCGGACAAACTGTATAAATCCTTTATTAATAGACTAAACTTTAGAAAAACAAGTTATATTGTTTTTTCATTCTTTTTATTAAAAGGTATTATTTGGCTAATAGTTGGCTATTTTGGCCTACAGCTTTTTTATTAATATTTTACCAATAGACTTTATCTATAATTTCCTGCGCTTTAGGTGCAATTTTTGCAATATCTTCAATTAACAAACTATCCTCTTTGAATTTACCTAAAGCTTTCAATCTCGGTGGTAATTTAGAAGAATTATTAATTGGATATTCAAAATTTACATCACCATACAAAGTCTGAGCCTCTTCTGTTACAAGAAACTCTAGAAAATTAATAGCTAATTCTTTATTCTTTGAAAATTTAACAACTCCTCCACCTGATATATTTATATGCGCCCCTCTATCGTCTGGTCCTTGATTTGGAAATACTATGATTGATGCTTTTGCCCATTTTCTGTGATCAGGATTTTTAGAATATGTTAATTTTCCATAATAATAGTGGTTAATTACTGCTACATCACATTCACCAGCATAGATTGATTTCAATTGTGATCTATCATTTCCTTGAGGTCTTTTAGCTAAATTTGATACTAATCCCCTAGCCCATTTTTCAGCTTCAGATTCTCCTAATGCAGAAATCATCGATGCCATGAGAGCTCTGTTATAAACATGGCTTCCTGGCCGGCTACAAAGTTTACCCTTAAGTTTTTTATCTGCTAAGTCTTCGTAACGTAGGACATCTCCTACTTTCATTCTTTCTTTAGAAACAGCAATTGCTCTAGTTCTTTTTGATAGACCAAACCAAGTGTTATTGTTACTTCTTAAATATGGGGGGATATTTTTTTTCAAAGTTTCAGAGTCTATTTGTGCTAATAAGCCCAAATCCTCATATCTATAAAGTCTGGCAATATCAACAGTTAGTATCAAATCTGCTGGGCTATTTTCACCCTCAGCTGCAAGCCTTTGAGCAAGTCCTTTAGATGAATATACTACATTTAACTTTACTCCAGTTTTTTTTGTATAAGCATCTAAAAAAGGCTTAAGCAAGTAAGGTTGTCTATGTGAATAAATATTCAAGCTTTTTGCAAATACTGTGTTTGAAAATAAAATTAATATGATCGCCGATAAAATGCTTATTTTCATTATTCAATTCCCTTATTGATTTTTAATTATAAAAGTTTGTTTATTTCTATTGTGAAATCTTGAAATAAAATTTTTGGAAATTATTCTATATATGCCAATAAATGGACTTAAGTATAAATAAAAAATATTGTGTTCATATTTATGTTCATTTTTTGTAATACCAAATTTACACACTTCATTATCTTTGGAAGTGCAAAGTGTACCAAAAAAATAATCCCATATTGCAAATGTTACCCCAAAGTTTTTATTGTAATGTTCTTTTTTGATTGAATGATGGATTTGATGTTGCGCGGGTGAAATTAAAATTTTTTCTAGCCAATTCCAGTAATTTATCCATATATGAGAATGTCTAAGATTTGATCCTAAAAGATGAAACCAAAAGGACATTAAGTTTGCTCCCAAAATAGTAACGAAAGTAATGTTATTTCCATAAACATAGAAAAATAAAGCTATAACTACCCCTTGAGTTAGAGCGCTCCTTACAATAAATATGACACCTTCTAAAGGGTGGGTTCTAAAAATTGTGATTGGTGTTAACACTCTTGCAGAATGATGTGTTTTATGAATTTCCCATAAAATAGGTATCTTATGCATTAATGCATGAGTGATAAACTTTGTTAAATCATCTATTACAAAATAAGTTATTGTGAAAAAATATGGTATTAACCAAAGATATTGTAAATTTGCTTCAATCGGCATTAAAAAAGTTTGAGAATGAAGATATTCAAAAACTATCGTAGCTATTGCCAACTGTGTTATTAAAATTGGTGACAAGAACATTAAGATTATTATGTTAATTATAAACAAAATGTAGTCAGCTTTTGCTGATTTTGATAAAAATATACTTTTATTAAAAATTTTATAAAAACATTCTGTTAACGTCTTCTTTTTTACAAAACCAAGCCACAAAAAAGATATAATAATAGCAGAGAATAAATATCCAACAAAAACTCGTTTTTTTGGATCAAAAAAGTTTTCATAAATTGTGTCTATTATTTGTGTATGAAATTCCATTTTTTTTACAAAAAGCTGACCAGCTTATAGGCTGGTCAGCTTTAACATCAGTTAGTCGTTTTCAGCAGATTTTTTTGTACCTACTTTTTCTAAAAGCGCAGCCATTCCTCCAGTTGCATCATTGACTTTAGCTTTCAATGCATATTCTTTAGCCATAAGTTTTTGAATTTTTAACATATGTACTTTGTAATATCCAATTGAAGATCCTTGATCTTTGATGTAATTACCAGAAGAGTCTATACCAATAACTTGGGATAAATTAGGCATTAACGGACCAAAGCCCATCATTCTATTTAATCTATTAAACGTATCACTAGTATTATTAGGTCCTGACTGCAGAGCCATAGCA
The DNA here is from genome assembly GCA_000383115.1 of alpha proteobacterium SCGC AAA015-N04. GTDB lineage: Bacteria > Pseudomonadota > Alphaproteobacteria > Puniceispirillales > Marisalimonadaceae > Marisalimonas. Next base: position 15,219 of record KB910593.1, on the reverse strand, counting down.
AAACCTTTGAGTTCTCCCCAATACTTAAGATATTTTGACATTGCAGCGTCCATTCCTGAACCAGTTTCAAGAGCTTTTTCTATTTTACCAAGTGCTTTATATGTAGATCCAGCATACTTAAAAACTGACTCTGCTATAACATCTTCCCAATTACCACAAATTATTTGTACATAATCTTGTATTTTATCTAATTGTGCTTTTGATAGTTTGTTTCCATTAGCACTTGTTATTAGTTTTCTACCATCTATGAAAGCCTTAGTTACATTTTTAAGATAATTAGTTTTACCTGTTTTATCATAACTGGAAGCATAATAAGCATGAGCGTAAGTCATTTCTGTTTTTAGATCTACTACTCCATCATTGTTGTAATCTGCAGCCTTGAGATCTTTTTTCTTAGCTATGTCATAGCTTTGCGCAGCAGTAAGTTTCATAGTGTGAGCAGCAGCCCCCCAGTATCCAAAAGCTTCATCCCAGCTATGTTCTTTACCTGTGTAGTAAGCTCCTTTTTTATAAGGCTTATTATTAGGTTTAGAATCCGCAGTCATTTTTTCGTCAAGATAATTATCACAAGCCTGATGATATAGAACCGCACCCATTGTATATTTTGAGATTAATTGAGGGTAATTCATACCATTTCTTGTATCAACACCACCTTTTGTTTTACCTGCTTTTTTTATCATAAATTTAATAACATCAACACCACTCATAAATCCAGGCCAAGATGTTTGAATTCTTTTATCTGCTTTACCTGATAAATTTGCACCTCCAGATAATTCACCTATCATTTTTTGTTTTATAGGAAATTTTGAGCTATTTGGAGCAGGATCTAAAATTGCAAGTGTTTGAGATTTATCTTTTGTGTTGAGATAACTCAACATTTTCTTCTCTGGTCCATTTGTTGGATCATTTGGATTACCTTTTGATGCAAGTTTTTTAAGTCCATTGTGTTGTAATTGCCTTGCAATTTGACCACCATAAGATACAGAATTCTTTTTTGGTCCATTGTAGCTCTTTTCAGTAATAGGAAATGGCCCATATACCCCATGACCATCAGCATTTACCAACCCTATTGATGAAACCATAAAGGTACAAGCTAGCGCACCTACAAAAGTAAATTTTGTTAGTCGCTTACTCATATTAGTAGATTTATACATTATAATCTCCAGATTTAGTTGTTTTGCGAATTATTATCATAATGATAATGACTCTTATTAGTTATCACATTACTTATTTTTTTTGGATTTACAAGTTTTTTATTGACTTAAATTTTTATAAAATAATAATAATTATGATTATCATTATACAAAAAAAATGTTAAATATTTTTGAATTTAAAACATTAGAAAATAAATATTTTGATTATCCTCTTTCTAGTAAATATGAGAGGGTAGAAATTCTTTATAAAAGTTTACTTAACTCTGGATATACAACCTGCCAAGCTTTTCATGAAGCTATGAAATTATTAACTATAATTAATCCACATATAAAACTATCTAAAATTTCCAAAAATACATTTAATATATTATATCCAATTTATGATAATTATTATTTAAACAATATTGACAACCATTCGCAAAATTAGTTTAAATTATTATATTTGGGAGAATTAATGATAATTTGCGTATGTAATTTAATATCTGACAAAGCTATAAATTCCGCTGTAACTAATGGAGCAGATACACCCTCACTAGTTTATAAAAGTTGCGGGGCTAAACCGCAATGCGGTAGTTGTACAGAATATATTAAACAAGAAATTAACCTGGCACAAATTACTAATAAGTAAATCTATTCAGAAATTTGTTCTTGTAAGTAATTTTTAATGCCTGCATTTTCTATTACATGTTGCTGAGACTCAATCCAATCGATATGTTCTTCAGTATCATCTAAAATTTTAAGGAAAATGTCTCTACTAACATAATCATTTTTGTCTTCGCAGACATTGATAGCAATTTTTAAACATGATTGATTAGTCATCTCCAAACTCAAATCTGCAGTAAACATTTCAGGAACATTTTCACCAATTTTTAATTTTCCTAGATCTTGTAAGTTTGGCAGCCCGTCTAATGTAAGAACTCGTTCTATTATCCAATCTGCATGCTTCATTTCACCCATTGATTCGTCATAAATTTTTTTTGCTAAACCAAGAAAACCCCAATCTTTTAGGATTCGTGCATGTAAAAAATATTGATTAATAGCAGTTAATTCATTTTTTAAAATTATATTTAACTGCTCAATTACTTCTTTGTCACCTTTCATAAGATACTCCTTATATGAAAGGGATTCTATCACAACTAAAGGTGTAAGTCATTGTTTTTATTATTTTTTTTTAATAATGAGAATAGGTATTAATATCAAATAAGATTTATAAATTGAAGTAATTCTCATTTTCCATTTGACATTGATAATTATTATCATTATTAATAATAAACGTGGATGAACTCAAGCTATATCTCCCAAGATTACTTAAGAACATCCACATTACACTTTATAAAATTCAACTATACTACATTCCAAAGATCATTATTAATTTACTAATTATAAATATTGAATAACTATGCTGTAAAAAGTATTGTAAAATATTTAATTTATAGAGATTCTGATGAGTAACAATTATTTTCACATAGCAACAATTCCTGGAGACGGTATAGGTAAAGACATAATAGAATCAGCTATTTCAATTATTGACTTATCTTCTAAAATAACAGGCGGATTTAAATGCGAATGGCATATGATCAAAGCAGGAGCTGAATATTATTGTGGAGCTAATAGAAATAAAAAATCAATTACTATTAATCTAAGTAAAAAAGAAGGACAAGATTTAATAAAGAAACTACTTAAACATTGTGACATATTAGTTGAAAATTTTAAAACAGGAACATTAGAAAAATATGGACTAGGATATGATAATTTGAAGTCAGAGTTTCCCAGATTAATTTATTGTTCCATTACAGGTTTTGGACAAACTGGTCCATATGCATCTAGACCAGGCTATGATGGTTTAATTCAAGCAATGGGTGGTGTTATGGCCCTTACTGGAGAGCCAAATGGGGAACCTATGAAAGTTGGTGTACCTATTGGAGACTTGATGGCAGGAATGTTTGCATCTGTTGGAATTCTTGCAGCCGTTAGACATCAAATTCAAACCGGAGAAGGTCAATTTATTGATATTGGTATGTTAGATACACATGTTGCTTGGCTTGCCAATCAAGGAATGAACTATTTATCTACAGACAAAAATCCTGAAAGACTTGGTAATCAACATCCTAATATTGTTCCTTATCAAGTCATGCCTACTTCTGATGGATATATTGTACTTTCAGTCGGAAATGATCCAACGTTTGAAAGATTTTGTAAATTAGCTGGAGAAGAAAATTTAATTAAAGATCCAAAATTTAAAACTAACGCGGATAGAGTATCAAACAGAGAATTTGTTACTAATGTTTTAAGTGAAATAACCAAGAAACACACGTCTGAATGGTGGCTAAAAGAGTTAGAGAAAGAAAAAATTGGATGTGGTCCCATTAATACACTTAGTCAAGTTTTCTCAGATCCACATGTTAAGGCAAGAGAAATGGTAATAAAGATGGATCATAAAAAAACAGGCAAATCTCCACTTAAGTTAATTGCAAATCCAATCAAAATGCATGAAACACCGCCTAGTTATAGAATGCCGCCACCATTACTTGGTGAGCACACAGGTGAAATTTTATCTAAAAAAGTTGGTCTTAGTGAAGAAGATATAAAAAATCTTAAAGATAACGAAATAATTTAATAAATTATCCTGAAAGTATTTATGGTTCAGACACAAAACAAAAGTCTCATTCCTGAAGTTGAGTATGATAGTCCAAGGTCTTGGATTAGATTAATTCTTTTATTTATTGTAGGCGTTGTTGGTACTGTAGGTATGTGGTCAGTTGTGGTAGTAATGCCTGCATTAGAAACTGAATTTAACATTGATAGAGGTAAAGCTAGCTTACTTTACGCTACAACTATGGTTGGTTTTGGCCTTGGTAATTTTTTAATTGGTAAAGTGATAGATAAATTTGGGCTTAAATTTCCAATTATTGTTGCAGTTATTCTTCTTTCTTCATCTTATTTATTGGCAATGATTTCCAATCAATTTTGGCACCTATTGATTCTTCAAGTTTTTATGGGAACTGCTGCGTCAACTTTTTTTGGTCCGTCTATGGCGGACATTGGAAATTTCTTTGAAAAACGTAGAGGACTTGCAGTAGCTATAGTTGCCAGTGCTAACTATGTTGCAGGTGGTTTGTGGCCACTCTTTATTAGTCATCTGCTAGAGTTTAGTAACTGGAAAGAAGTCTATTTTTATATTGCAATAATCTGTTTGGTTATCATCTTTCCAATTTCATTAATATTGAAAAATAATATTGTTACTTCAAATAACCAAGATATTAATTTGAATAATGAAAATAACACTATTAAGAATCTTTCACCCAAAACTTTACAAACTTTGTTAGTATTAGCTGGTATTGGTTGTTGTCTTGCAATGGCAATGCCTCAAGTTCATATTGTTGCTTTATGTGTTGAGAGAGGCTTTGGTTTAACTGTTGGAGCTCAAATCTTATCTGTAATGCTATTGTCTGGAATGATAAGTAGGATTGGTTTTGGATTTTTATCTGACAAAATTGGCCCAATATATACCATTTTTATTGGATCATTATTACAAATGTTGTCTTTAGTTTTTTTCTTACCATTTGATAGTCAGTTATCATTATTTATAGTGTCCTTAATGTTTGGTCTATCACAAGGTGGAATTGTACCTGCATATGCAATGATAGTCAGAAAGTATCTTCCAATTGAGGAAGTAGGTGAAAGAGTAGGTTTAGTTATAATGGCAACGATCGTAGGTATGGGGTTAGGTGGTTGGATGTCTGGAGAAATATTTGATCTTACCCAATCTTATAAACTTGCATTTGTTAATGGTATATTTTGGAATTTAACAAATCTACTTATTGTCACATTTATTATGTGGAAAGTTTACTTCCAAAGGGATAGATTTATCTACAATTAACTAAAGAGTTTTAGATGAATAAAATAAAAGAGCTTACAAGATCAAGTTTTGAAATCACTTATGAGTTGTTCATCGTAATGATCCCTACGTTGATTATAGTAAAAATACTTGATGAAATAGGTTTTGTTGAAATTTTAAACAAGATGTTTGCACCTTTGATGTTTTTATTAGGATTACCAGAGGCTATTTCATTAGTTTTTACCACTTCAATGTTAACTAGTCCGTATGCTGGTTTAATAGTTTTCTCAGGACTTCCAGCTGATATGCCATTTACTGCCGCTCAAGCAAGTGTTCTTGGGCTTCTTATTTTATTTACACATTCTTTACCAATAGAAGTTATTATTTGCCGAAAAGCAGGCGTTAGAGCACGTGCGATGATATTTATTAGATTAGGTTTGGGAATATTATCATGTTATTTTTTGAATTTGTTTTTTGAATTCACAGGATATATGAATTATCCTGCTACTATTTTATTACCAAGTCTTGAGAGTGCGCCTGACCTCTTAAGTTGGGGAATTTCTCAATTAAAAGGTCTTGGAATAATTTTTATTATTATAGTTGCTCTTGTCATTATTTTAGATTTTTTGAAATATATTGGTGTTGAGAAACTAATTGAAAAAGCCTTAAAACCATTTTTAAATTTTCTTGGTGTTGGCGAAAAAGCGTCAACAATAGCTGTTGTAGGAGTAACATTAGGTATAGGTTTTGGAGCTGGTCTTTTAATTAAAGAAGTAAAAACTGGAAAACTTCACTACAAAGACGTTTTTGGTGTGTTAGTTTTAGTAGGAATGCTTCATAGCATCATTGAAGATACTGCGGTCATGTCACTTATAGGATCAAACATAGTTATAACTCTGTTTCTAAGGGCTGTACTAACTTTGTGCATTGTTTACGTGTTTATGAGGTTGGGTGTGCATTTTACTCAGGAATTTTGGCAAAAACATCTTACAAATTATAATATCCCAGAATATAAAGCAAATTCTTAGTAGGGTATAATTGTGTTGTCCCAAGCGAATATTTTGCCATTATCATCTACTGTTTTTGTATCAATAACGTTCACTAATTTCTTAGCTGAAAATTCTGGAGAAAAATACTCCTTATTCTTTTTCTGGAACGGTCTAGATAATTTAGAATCAACAGTACCTGGATGAAGGCCAAAAATAATACTTTCGTGATTGGATCTTTGTTGTTCAATGGATAAACCTTTTAAAATCATATTTAAGGCTGATTTTGAAGCTCTATATGAATACCACCCACCAAGTTCATTGTCCTGAATGCTTCCAACTCGCGCAGAAATTGATGCAAATTTAGTTATCCTATCCCTGTAGAGGCAAGGTAAAAAGTATTTAGCAATCAATGCAGTTGGTATAGTATTAGCATTAAACATATCTAAAAATTTTTCAGCAGATAAATCTCTAATTGATTTTTCTGGATTATCTAAGGCACCAATAGTAACTATAATTATATCCAATTTAATTTGAAGAGAGGAAGCGGTTTCAGCCAGGCTTTGTTCGTTGCAATAATCGACTTTTATCGATTTTATTAGTTTATTTTCAAATTCTTCACCTGATCTTGAATATGCAATAATATTATCAATATTTTGTTTATTTATATATTCAATACATAAAGCCTTACCAATTGCGCCAGAGCATCCGAAAATAGCTACATTTAAATTTGTCATTGGATAAACTTTTATTCTTACAATTGAATTTTTCACTGATATACTTTATTCGATACATATAGTCATCTTACAATAAAATACAAAGAGACAAATATGAAAAATAATAAACCTCATTTCTTACTAATTCACGGTGCTTGGCATGGAGGATGGGTTTGGAATGAAATGTCTGAAATATTGAACTATCAAGGGCACAGTGTTTCAACGCCAACTTTGACTGGTCTAGGTGAAAAAAAGCATTTATTATCATCTAAAATTACAATTGATACATTCATTGAGGATGTAGTTAATCATATTATTTTTGAAAATCTTGATAACATTATACTTGTCGGTCACAGTTTTGCTGGAAGTGTAATAAGTGGTGTTGCAGATAAATTAAAAGATAGAATACAAAAATTAATTTACTTTGATGCTGTGATTTTAAAAGATGGTCAAAAACCGTTTGATATTGCTCCAAAAGAATTAGTTAAACAGAGAATTGAATTAGCAAAAAGATTTGGAAATGGTATATCAATCCCAGCTCCAAGCGCAGAAGCATTTGGAGTTTTTGACGTAAAAAAATCATTATTACTTGAAGAGAAATTGACACCACATCCACTTAGTACATATCAGTCAAAGCTTACAATTAAAAATGAAATAGGGAACGGTATTCCTTTATTCTACATTTTTTGTAAAGATCCTGTTTATAAAAGTCTTGAAAGTTCAAGAGAAGTAGTACGTAAATTGAAATGGCCAATTTTTGAACTAAATGCAGGACATGATGCTATGTTAACTCATCCAAAAGAAACTTTAAATTTACTTATGAAAATTTGTAACTAAAATATGAATATTGGAGGTTAAAATGACAGCTTGTATAACTGGATGGTCTCACAGCAAGTTTGGTGTAAATGTAGAACAAACTTCTGAAAATATGATTGCAGACGTTGTTGAAAAAGCTATTGAGCATGCAGAAATTTCTGCTACAGAAATAGACGCTATTTTTGTTGGAACATTTAATAATGGCTTTCAAAAACAAGATTTCCATGGTGCATTACCTGCAGTTTCACAATCTGATTTAAGATACGTACCCGCGATGAGAGTTGAAAATGCATGCGCTACCGGTTCTGCTGCTATACATACCGCGATGAATGCAATTGAAGCAAAAAAAGCAAAAACTACTCTAGTAGTAGGTGTAGAAAAAATGACTGATGTATCTTCTGAAAAAGTTGGCGATATTTTACTAGGTGCAAGTTATAGACCTGAAGAAGGTAATACAAAAGGTGGTTTCACTGGAGTTTTTGCATCTATTGCTAAGTCTTATTTTCAAAAATATGGAGATAAATCTGATATACTAGCAGCAATTGCAGCTAAAAATCATGAAAATGGTTGTTCAAACCCATTAGCACATATGCAAAAAAATCTTGGCTTTGAATTTTGTAATTCTATTTCAGAAAAAAATCCTTATGTTGCTGAACCTTTAAGAAGAACCGATTGTTCTATGGTATCTGATGGGGCGGCGGCACTAATAATACAAGACTTTGATTTGTCGCTTTCTGCAAAAAGGGCTATTGCATTTAGAGCAAGAAGGCATGTTAACGATATTCTTCCACTTAGTAAGAGAGAAAAAACTGAATTTGAAGGTGCGCGTCAAGCTTGGCACCATGCTCTTTCAGATGCTAAGATAACTCTAGACGATTTATCTTTTGTTGAAACGCATGACTGTTTTACAATCGCCGAACTTATTGAGTATGAAGCAATGGGCTTAACTAAAATAGGTGAGGGTTATAGAGCTATTGAAGAGGGTTGGGTTCAGAAGACTGGTAAATTACCCATAAACCCCTCTGGGGGACTGAAGTCAAAAGGTCATCCAGTTGGTGCAACCGGAGTATCTCAACATGTTATGTCTGCAATGCAATTGACTGGAGAAGCTGGAGATATGCAAGTCAATAAAGCAAATTTAGCGGGTATATTTAATATGGGTGGTGCTTCTGTTGCAAATTATGTGTCAATTTTAGAAAGATTACGCTAAAAAATATTTTTGATGATTCTAAATATTAATTTTTTAATTGCATCATGAGTTTTTATAATTAGGTTTTCTCTTTTCTAATAGCGCGTCTATTGCTTCTCTGTGATCATCAAGTTGTTGTAACATGCTTTGTTGGCTAGCGGCCATTTCTAATGCATCTTGCAAAGGAACGTTTTGTGACATTCTTAGTAAACGTTTGGCTCGTCTGGATGCTTCAGGAGGTTGGGCGGCAATTTTATTAGCTAATTGTTGAGCTTCTACAATCAAATTTTCGTTGGGTACTACTTTTGAAACAAGACCCCAATCTAAAGCCTTCTTAGCATCTAGAACATCACAAGTTAGGATCATTTCATTAGCTCTTGCTAAACCAATTATTTTGGGAAGGAACCAAGATCCTCCATCTCCTGGTATAATGCCTATTCTTAGAAAACTCTCTGAAAATTTTGCATCCTCACCAGCTATTCTGATATCACACATAGTACAAAGATCATTACCTGCACCTATAGCATGACCGTTAACTGCGGCTACAACAGGGACATCAATAGAATTCATAGTTAAAGGAATTTTTTGAATACCAAATCTGTACCAATCTTCAAGTTGTGCTTGAGTCATTTGATCTATTGTGGTCATATCTTTTATTTCTTGAAGATTGCCACCAGAAGAAAAACTTTTCCCAGCTCCGGTTAAAATAACACACCCAACATCTTTGTCTTTATCAGCTTTTTGTATATATTCTACTAAGCCTTCTATAATGTCCCCTGAAAGCGCATTTCTCGTATCAGGTCTATTAAGTGTAATTTTGACAATTCTATCATCTTGTTCATATAAAACAGATTTTGACATATTTCACCTCAAGTTTTCTTTCCAATTAAGTTAAATATTCCCATAAGTTTTTATTGTTTTTTTCAAGAAATCTTTTGCCTAAAAATTCCTCCCAAAAAGATTCATTTCCAAAGTCATTTCTCCAACTATTTAAGTTTTTTGTAAAATAAGATAATTCATACTCCTTGGTAAATCCAATTGCTCCATGCACTTGATGTGAAATAGCTATAATTTTCCCGGCTGCAAAACCTGCTCTAATTTTTAATATTGCTGCATCATTAGAATTTTTTTCACCTAAACCTAGTTCGGTAATTGTCGATAGGGATGCAGATGAGGCTGACAATTCAACTGCCATTTCTGAAATTTGGTGCTGTATAGCTTGAAACTTTGACAAAGCTCTACCAAACTGTTTTCTTTCTGAACAATAGTTTATTGACAAATCAAGGACCTTTTCCATTGCACCGATCATTTGAGCAGATCTAAGAATTGCGCCTAAAAAATTGAAATCAATGTTATTTTTAATGGGTCTAATTTCAGCAATATTTAAATTCTCTATCTTGATATCGTACCTTGGTTCAGCTAAAAAGTTTTTTTTATGTATAATTTCTCCATTAATTTTATCGATTAAAATTGCTTTTTTTACATTGTTTAATTCATGAACAATCAATAAATTTTTAGTTAGGTTAAGGTATGGAACTGATAAAATCTCACCAGAAATCATATTTTTATTAATTTTTAAATTTTTTGTATCAGTAGCAAAAGTTACTATGCCGTTTGGTGGATTTATATCTGACTCAGATAATATATAATTTGATAAAATTGTTTCAGATAAGGGTAAAGGAGTTCCATGATTATTTACAATTTTAATCAAAGGTAAAATTGAAAAAAATGGTATTTCATAACCACCAAACTTTTCTTTAACTGATATTTTTGGAAGTCCATTTTTTTCAATATCATTCCACAAATTTAATATATCAGTATTTTTAGAATCTATGTTTTGTCTTAAACTATGATTTACGTGTTTTTGTAAAATTTTAGAAGTTGTTTCTAAAATTATTTCTAATTCTTCAATCATCTAAGGCCTAACTGTCTAGCAATTATACCTTTCATGATTTCAGTTGTGCCTCCTCTAAGAGAGTTGGATGGAATTCTTAATGTTGCATCCTCAAACATATTTTGTAATTGATTTGGCCATTCGTGAAGCGGAACGATATTTGAAAATTCTCTTAATGTTTCTATCATCATCTTTTCAAATTTATTACCTAATTCTTTTACAAATGCTGCTTGTGTCTCAGGAGATTCACCATTTTGAAGCATTGAAGCAACCGAAAAACTCATTCTTCTTAATATTTGTATTTCAGATATTAATTTACCAACTATCTTTGTGCCTGAATGAATGAGTGAGTTTCTGAATTCATTTATAAAACTATCTAATAATGTGAAATGAGAGAGAAATCTTTCAGGGCCAGATCTTTCTAGGGCAAGTTCACTTACAACTTGTTTCCAACCTTTGCCTTCTTCTCCTAGAAGGGAATCATCTGACAATTCAACATTGTCAAATAAAGTTTCATTAAAATGTCTTTGACCAGTCATATCGGGAATCCCAGTAATCTTTACGTTTGGAAGAGACAAATCAACAAGAAATTGAGAAAGACCCTCATGCCTGTTTTCCTCAGACGCTGGACTAGTCCTAGCTAGAACAATCATATAATGTGCTAAATGAGCGCCAGTAGACCATATTTTTCTACCCTCAAGTTTCCAGCCATTCTTAGTTTTGGTGGCTTTTGTTTTTACTGAGGCTAAATCCGAACCAGAGTCAGGTTCGCTCATTCCAATAGCAAAAAAACAATCGCCAGCTGTTATTCGAGGAATAATAGAAGATTTCTGTTTTTCATTTCCATATCTTAAGATTTGACTTCCACTCTGTCTATCAGCTATCCAATGTGCTGCTACAGGAGCTCCTGATGATAAGAGTTCTTCTGTTACTACGTATCTTTCTAAAGCTGTTCTTTGATGTCCGCCATATTCTTTAGGAAATGACATCCCAAGCCAGCCTTTAGATCCAAGCTTTTTACTAAAGCTTGGATCAGCTGAAAAAACCCAGGCATCTGGAGATGGTGTAAATTCATTATTATTTATACCGGTTGTTATAAATTCTCTTACTTCTTTTCTAAGATTTGAGAGTTCGTTTGTTTCTTTCATAAATGGAAAATTAAATTTTGACATTAATACTTCTTTACAGTTGGTTACTACAATTAAACTAATAAATTAAAGGTAAACGTCAATAGAATTAATAAAATTTAAATAAGTTTAATTATTGATATTAAGAATTTCATAATTTAATCTTTTTACGAATAAGGAGGTAGAAATGTCGATTGATGAAAATATCTTGCAAAGATTAAGGAATATAGCAACACCCACATTAGCGAATGCACTTGATGATATTGGTTTCAATGGAGTTATGAATAATCTACATCCTGCAGGTCTGGGTATGAAATTAGTTGGTAGGGCAGTAACTGTACAGGAGGTTACGGGGCCATATGGAAGTTTTTCTACAGAAGAATTCAAAGTAGGGCATATGATTGACGCCGCTAGTACAGGTGATGTTATAGTAGTTGCAAATAATGGAGCACAAGTATCTACTTGGGGTGGAATGGCTTCCTACTCTGCAAAATTAAAGGGTATAGCTGGACTGGTAGTTGATGGTGGAGTTAGGGATCGAGAAGAAATAGTTGAATTTTCTTTTCCAACTTTTTCAAAACACATGGTTCCAACTCCTGGTAAAACTAGAATAAAAGTTCTTTCAATCAATGAGCCAATCATTTGTGCAGGCGTTAGGGTTAGACAAGGAGATATTATTGTAGGAGATGGAACAGGAGTGTTGTGTTTACCAATTGAACATGTTGAAAAAATAACTGAAGAAGCTGAAAAGTTTACAGCTGATGATAAAAAGGCTATGAAAGAAATGGAAAATGGTCTGACTTTTAGAGAAGCACTCAAGAAATTTTCAAAAATTTAATTCTATTCTTTAAGAATTTGCAAAGCTTTTTTAAAAAAGTCAGCTTGACCAAAATTTCCTGATTTTAAAGTAATTGAGACAGGTTTTCTACATTTTGAATCTGGTGACCAAAGAGCAGGAACTCCATGAGCAATTTCTTGTCCAATTTTAAGTTCTTGTAGCCCTAATCCATTTACTACAGCACCTGATGTCTCTCCGCCAGCAGATATGAATATACCAAAAGTATAGTTTAAAAGTTTGTTCGATAACTTTTCAAAAAAACTTTCAATTTTATTCGCTAATATTTCTTGTCCATATTGAGTTTGTTTTTCTTTAACAATTTTTGGATCTGCAGACGAATAGATTATGGGTGATAAAGTTTCATTGTTTTTAATCCATTTCATAACATCTTCAATTAATTTTTCGTTATTAATTACTTCATCGGCAGAAATAAAGTATGATGGATTATCTTTTTTATATACCTCTATTTGATTTAAAGTAGCAGAAGAACAAGATCCTGATAGAATAACTGCATTTGTTTTGTTTTTAGGAATTTGATAATCTTTATCCGATAGTAGACCCTCTTTTTTGTAAATTTTTGGTAACCCCAAAGCAATTCCTGATCCACCAGTTAATAACTGTAAATCTTTCACTCCATTACAAATTACTTCAAAATTGTCATTATTGATTGTGTCTACTATAGCGTATTTATAACCCTCAATTTTTAAATTTTTAATCTTCTCTTTTACACTTTTTACACCTTTACCTATTGTTTCACAGTCAATTAATCCGACATTGTGTTTTGTCTGATAGTCTAACCATCTAACTAAGTTATGGTCAGTCATAGGAGTTAGTGGGTGTTTTTCCATCCCTGATTCGTTTAATGGTTTTCCATTTACAAACATATGTCCGTAAAAGACTGTTCTTCCTGCATCTGGAAAAGATGGACAAGCTATAGTGAAATCAACATTTAATTCTTCAATTAAAGCATCAGTAACTGGACCAATATTTCCTTCTTTTGTTGAATCAAATGTAGAACAATATTTAAATATGAATTGCCTACAACCAGCTTTTTTTAACCATTCCAATGCTTTTAAACTCTCTGAAACTGCTTCCTTAATTGGAATTGTTCTTGTTTTTAGTGCAATTACGGCAGCATCAATATTGGTTAATAAGGCTTCTTTGTTAGAAGATGGGATGCCTGCATACATAGAAACTTGCATTCCATTTTTTTTTAAATTATTTGCTATATCTGATGACCCTGTAAAGTCATCTCCTATAATTCCAAGTATCATTTTAAATCAATTCTATATTTTTTGTTTTTCAAGTTGTGTAACAATTTTTTCTTTAACCCAAGGTGTGACCTCTTCATTAAAAGCCAAATAATGATCGCTTTGAAGGTGAATATCAAATGCATCTTTATCAGTATACGTCTCATATAAAAAAACTACATTTTGATTGTTTGGATCATGACATACGTCAAACTCATGGCAATCTTTTTCAAGGTGCAGAGAGTCTTTAGCTTGCTGCAAAATTCTAATTTTAAATTTATCTATATGTTTTTCGTGAATTATGAATTTTACTGTTATTACAAACATTAATTTATTAAACTCCTCTTAACTTAATATTTGTTTTTGAATTTGATTATCTTTTAATAAACTACTTAAAGTTTTAGTTATTGCTTTTGTTCCCATATCACCTTCAAATTCAATTGGCCTTAATTCATTTCTTTCAAAACCAATTTCAATTGCAGTTTCAATTAATCTGGAGCCTAGCAAAGTGCTTTCACAATTTTTTTTGTCCGATAGATATTCGAGCATCAGAGATGCACTTAAAATAGTAGCTAGAGGATTAGCTTTGTCTTGTCCAAGTATATCAGGCGCACTTCCATGTGCTGGTTGAAATAACCCGTGATTATCACCTATTTCAGCACAGGATGCCATGCCCATACCTCCAATCAATCCTCCTCCTAAATCAGATAATATATCACCAAACATATTTTCCATTACCATTACATCGTATTTCCAAGGGTTTCTGATTAAGTTAAGTGCCATTGCATCAACATAGCAATACTCGGTTTCTACATCTTTGAATTTTACTTTTCTTTCATCAAATATTTTTCTGAAAAATGCCTGAGATCTGAAAACATTAGCTTTATCTACACAAGTAACTTTACCTAATTTCCCCTTTTTTTTTCTTTGACTTGCTAATTTAAATGCAAAATCATGCAGTTTTTCAGTAGTTGCTCTAGTTATTCTCATGACATCCTGTATTTCTTGATCATTTTCAACAGGGCATCTATTGTGAACTGAAGCAGTATAAAATAATCCTTCAGTAGATTCTCTTAAAATAATTAAATCTATATTCCTTGATAATTCATTACTTAATCTGTTTGGTATATTTTTATATGCTTTAACTGGTCTTACACCTGCATACAAACCAAACATTTCTCTAAATCTTAGGTGAGGGCATATTTCAGTTCCATCTTTATGACGAACAGTAGGTAATCCAATTGCGCCTAAGAATATACTATCAAGTTCATCAACTTTCTTTTCACCTCCTGGTTCAACATCTTTTCCTGTCATAGAATAATATTCAGCTCCTGCTTTGATCATATGCCATTCGCATTTAAATCCGCCTGTTATTTTAGAAGATAAGTCAATAATTGAAATAGCTGATTCT
>KB910592.1 GCA_000383115.1 alpha proteobacterium SCGC AAA015-N04 | reverse complement strand
CCCCAATTGAAAATCCCATTATTGATAAAGACAGAGCTTTACCTTTATTTTTCCCATACCATTTACCTATAGCTACAGCAGGTATATGAATTAGCATTCCTTGGCCAAAAAATCTGAGACCAAAAATTATTAATGGTAGAAACCAAACAATCTCAATAAAAGTCATGCTTAAGCAAAGAAGGCTTAAGCAAATTATTACAATTTTTATATTTGATGTAATTTTATATTTATCAATGTACCCTCCAAAAATTAACATAGCCATTGCAGAAACTAATGTTCCCCCAGAGTAGATAGCACCCCAATCGCCATGAGATAAATCAAACGCTTGTCTAATTTCACCAGCGAATAACGAAATAAAAAAAGTTTGTCCAAAACAGGAACTAAAATACAAAAGAGCTGTTGCTAACAACCATCTAGCATTTTCAATTATAAAATTCATAAGGTGGCAATCCAATCGTTAGGTGGATTTTATGATACTTAAATAATGTTTAGGCAATAGTTTAAATTTTTAATTCACCAATTTCATGATTTTCAATGTCAAGAAATGTGTCAGTAGGATTTCCAATTCTTCCATATCCATTCCAAACTTTAAAACCTAGTAATTCTTTTTGATAGTCATTTAAATTTGAAAAAACATCTTTTTTTATACCTAAGGTAAAATTTTCTTGAGGTCTAAATTGTGGGCCACAAAAAGTTATTAATAACGCAAGCCTATTATCCTTTGTAATATTTGCACCTGTTCCGTGCCATACCCTACCATCAGTAATAATAGCACAACCAGGGGGGCCTTCAGCAGATATAACTTCTATATCTTTATCTAAAACTTTATCTGGATGACGTCCAAATAAATGAGATCCAGGGACAATACGCGTACCCCCATTCTCTTTACTCATTCCATTTAGCATTATCAAAACATTAGTTACAGCTGGCCTTGCAATAAGTTCATTATTGTTTTTAATATTTTCATTGATTTTGATATTAAATTTATTTCTTTTAATAGATCCAGGCGGCAAAAAATCATCATTTCTATTAACTGGGTCTGGAAACCACCATTGATCAGT
>KB910591.1 GCA_000383115.1 alpha proteobacterium SCGC AAA015-N04 | reverse complement strand
CATCTTCAAAAATCTCTTTAATATTATAACAAGCAGCTACAGCAGCTCCAAATTCATCAAACATTTTAATTAGGGTTGATTGATCAAATTTTAAGATCCCTTCTTGAAGTTCATCATCCAGTGCTTTAGCATTTTTAATTCTTAATCTATTATCAAGAAATCTAGAATCAGTAATTAAATGACTTATATTCAAAGCCTTACACATTCTTTCAAAGGTAGACTGCGCGCTCCCTGAAATGGAAACCCATTTATCATCCTTGGTAAGGTACGTGTTACGAGGAGCAGTAAAAGGTAACCTACTTCCATTTCTTGTTTGGACAATTCCAAGTTGGTCATAATCAACAACTTGAGGACCTAAAAGAGTAAATAAAGGTTCATAGATTCCAAATTCAACGACTTGACCAATTCCACTTTTATTATCCCTTTCATGCAAAGCAGTTAAAGCTAAAAAAGCACCCATTAACCCAGAAGTTTCGTCTGCAAGGCCAAAACCGGGTAGGAGTGGCGATCTATCTTTATACCCATTAATGGCTGCAAAACCAGCATATCCTTCAGCTAAAGTTCCAAATCCTGGTTTGTGACTATTAGGCCCAGTTTGTCCAAATCCAGTAATTCTAATCATAATTAAACCAGGGTTAATTTTACTAAGTATTTCATAACTAAGGCCCCATTTTTCTAAGGTACCTTTTCTGTAATTTTCAATAATAATATCTGTGTTTTTAACTAATTTTTTAATTATTTTAACTCCAAATTTTGTTTTTAAATCTGCAGTTATTGACTTTTTGTTTCGATTTATTAGCTTATACATCAAGCCAACACCGTTTTTATTATTTCCCCAATACCTTATTTCATCACCTAAATCAGGTTTTTCTACTTTAATTACTTCAGCTCCATAATCTCCTAAAAACATTGAAGTAACCGGCCCTGCAAGAAAATTAGATATATCTAAAACCTTAATACCGTTAAGAGCACCACTGAATAAATTATTATACTTTTTTTTCATTTTAATATTAGCAATAATAAAATCATCTATAATATTAATTATTTAATAAATTATTACAAAT
>KB910590.1 GCA_000383115.1 alpha proteobacterium SCGC AAA015-N04 | reverse complement strand
AAAAAAGGGATATTTAATATCTAAGTCTACAAATAGATAAGATGTGCACAATATTATTAAACCAATAGAGAATGCTTTCGTAGTTGCAGCACCTACATATCCGATAACTATTTCTACAAAAGATAATGGGGCAGATAATAGTTCATAGGTAGTTCCTATAAATTTTGGGAAATATATACCAAATGAGGCGTTGTTTACACTTTGCATTTGTACAGTTAACATTATAAGTCCAGGAACAATAAATGCTCCATAAGAAACATTACTAATATTATCCATTCGTGATCCAATTGCAGCACCAAATACAATAAAGTAAAGAATTGTTGATAAAACTGGTGATACAAGACTTTGTATAAGAGTTCTAAATGATCTATTCATCTCATATCTGTAAATTGCAAGTATGCCACGAATATTCATTAATCATTCCTTAATTATTTTTACAAAAATTTCTTCTAATGAAGTTTCTTCTGTTTGAATATCGAAAAGATTAATTCCAATATTGTTCATGTCTGATAGTAAAGAAGTTATCCCAGTTCTTTCTTTCCCAGTGTTGTAGTAATAAAGAAATGATTTACCTTCATCTATTAATTTCAAATTATATTTTTTTAGTATCGCAGGTATCTTATTCAAAGTTTTCTTTAACCTAACTTTAAGTGTTTTTACACTCATTCTTTTTATTAATTCCTTTTTTTCTTCTATCAACAATAATTCACCATGATTTATTATACCTATTCTGTCAGCAATCATTTCAGCTTCTTCAATGTAGTGAGTAGTTAAAATTATCGTTACACCTTCGTTTTTTAACTCTTTTATAATGCTCCACATATCCTTTCGCAATTCAACATCAACTCCTGCTGTTGGTTCATCTAAGAATAGTATTTGTGGATTATGGCTTAATGCTTTTGCAATCATAACTCTTCTTTTCATACCACCAGACAATGATTTTATAATATTATTTTTTTTGTCAAAAAGTTGTAACTTAATAAGAAGTTTTTCAATATACTCATTATCATCTTTCTTACCAAACAATCTTCTAGAAAACTTTACGGAATTTATAACTTTTTCAAATGGCTCTAATGCAAGTTCTTGAGGAACTAAACCTAT
>KB910589.1 GCA_000383115.1 alpha proteobacterium SCGC AAA015-N04 | reverse complement strand
TGTTTAATTGGACTAAAAAAAATGAAAGAAATATTGTTTTATTAACATCAGGTAATTTAGCCACATCACAGGCCTGTATAAATCTAATAAATGAAGCGATTGAAAATCCTAATGATGATACAGATAGTATTTTAAAAACTAAATCAATGTTTCAAGTTGCCAGAATTATTGGTAAAATTTTAAGAAACATTTCAAATGAATATGCTTTTGATAGTCAAGCAAGTGAAAACCCATACTCTTCAACCTTGATATTAGGTGGTCAAATAATCGGTCAGGAACACAGACTTTTTTTAATTTATCCAGAAGGAAACTTCATAGAAGCTTCTGAAGATCAGTCATTTTTTCAAATTGGAGAAACAAAATACGGTAAACCTATAATTGTTAGAGCTTTAGAGAAAGAATCTAGCTTTGGTGATGCAATAAAATTACTTCTAGTGTCATTTGATAGTACTATGAAAGCTAATGTTTCTGTAGGCATGCCAATTGATGTTTGTACGTTAAAACAAAATGAATTTAAAACTATTAATCAGATTAGAATTGAAAAGAATGATCAATATTTTGAACATATATCAAAAAGTTGGGGTGAATCTCTTAAAAAAAGTATCAAAGAATTACCACCATTTGACTTTAAATAATTTAAGAATTTTTATAATATTAAGTAAATTTTATTATATTAAAAATCTAGCATAAGGATGTTGAGGTTAACCTTTAAAAGGAATTGAAGAATGATGAAGATTTATTAATAAATTTTCATTGTTGTCTTTTATATATCCAAAAGTATATTCAACTTTTACTTCATTGGTACTATTAAAACCTTGAAAAAAATAATTTCCCATAGATATTGCATTTTCTTCAAAAATAATGGTTTTTCTTTCGCTAAAACTAATTTTTTTCCAAGGTTTAAGTGCAAAACCTTTATCTTCTGCTATAGAGCCACCAATAAAGTAAGATAGTGCATCATCATAAGTATAACGAAATTGTTTTTCTGAAGCCAATGTGGGTTTAAATAAAACTTTACATATGTCAAACGCATAAAATTCCTTAATAAATACCCTTGCTTTTGACTTGTAATCTTCATTATTTATATATAAATCACCTATTTCAATAACGT
>KB910588.1 GCA_000383115.1 alpha proteobacterium SCGC AAA015-N04 | reverse complement strand
CCCCCCGAGAAGAACAGTCCTATGAAGACAGCTGCTATGGCACCTCCTATGATGGCTATTAACTTGGTGTTCGATGATTGTGTCTTTAGCTTTCTCTTTTGTGATGGGTCTAACAACAGATCATAAGCATGGAATTGGTTCTGCTTTACTTTCTGTATTCCTAAATCATTGAACTCATATTTCGTCTTATTAGCAACAAGATCATATACATTCTTGGATATAGTTATACCACCTGATTGAGCCAACGCTTCTAATCTAGCTGCTACATTAACACCATCTCCCATAAGGTTAGCATCACCCTGTTTTACAACATCGCCCATATTAATACCTATACGGTATTCTAGCTTGACATTTGTTATATCTTTATCATTACGGGCTTTGATCTGTTTCTGGAACTCTACAGCCGTGTTAACGGCAGCAACAGCACTTGGAAACTCAGCAAAAACGGAGTCTCCTCCTGTGTTGAAGATACGACCTTTTTGTCTTTTTATAAGGGCTTCTATAATTTTGTTGCAGTCATTTAAACTGGCTAAAGTAGCATCCTCGTCTTTTTCTATATGTTTGCTATAGCCAACTACATCAGTGGCAAATATTACTGCTATTTTACGGTCTATGTCTGAAGAATTCATAAGAATATTTTAAACATGTAAAATGAAAATTTTCAATTTTATTTTAAATTCCCAAAAGAAAAATTTTGTTTTAGTATTAATAAAGTTTTAGGGAGCTTATAAATGGTTGATATTGAAAAAACTAGAAAGTTACAATACAAAATTATGCAAGATATAGCTGCTGGAGCTTTAATACCTATGATGAGAATAGGAGATGAACTAGGTCTTTTTAAAAAATTAAATACATTTGGTCCATGCACATCTGATGAATTCAGCAATCAAATTAAAATGGATAAAAGATATATAAGGGAGTGGTTACTCGCTTTGGCTTCCGCCAAGTATATAGACTATAATACTAGTAATGAAGAGTTTTCTGTGAGTCCCGAACAATTTTCAATTTTAGGAGATGAAGATAGTGTTTCTCTAATGATTGGAGGGTTTGAAAATTTAGTAGGTGCGATTCATAATATGGATATAATAAAAGATAATTTTAAAAATGGAGAAGGAACAGATTGGGGAAGCTTACACCCATGTTGTCTATCTGGATCTGCAAGATTTTTTAAACCATCATATTCAATATTTTTAACAAAAAAATGGATACCTAGTCTTGATGGCGCAGATGAGATGCTTTCTAAAGGTATCACTTTTGCTGATATAGGCTGTGGACATGGTTACTCCACATCTTTAATAGCCCAAAAATATGTTAATTCTAAAGTAGTGGGTATTGATCCTCATGAACCATCAATTACAGAAGCTAAAAAAAATAATAATAAAATTAATAATTTAGAATTTAGAGTTAACAACGCTAAAAATTATGAAGGTAAATATGATATAATTGCTTTTTTTGATTGTCTTCATGATATGGGAGATCCACTTGGGGCTATAAAATATGCAAAGACAAAACTTAATTCAAATGGAATAATTATGCTTGTTGAACCTACTGCTGATGACTTACCAGAAAATAACTTTAATTTAATAGGACAACTGTATTATTCTTTCTCAACAATTGCATGTATTCCAGCTTCAAAATCTCAAGAAGTTGGTCTGGCACTCGGGGCTCAAGCTGGTCCTCAAAAATTATTCTCTATATTAAATGAAGCTGGATTTAAAAATACAAAGGTTACATACAAAACTGCTTCAAACATGGTAATTCAGGGAAAATTAAAATAATTACGCTGTTATTTTTTTTTAGATTTTATGTTAATCATTGACTTAAATTTAGGTATTAATCTTAGCAGTTCCTTCGTAAAGGCAATTTTTATATTTTTCTATTTCATTTATGCCTATACTACAATTTCGATACACAACATAAATAGAATTATTTAACAAGAAATGCTAGTAATCTTAATCTTTTTACAGAATATCTTTTATAAATCTATTATTCAAACCCATATTTTTTTAAGGTTTCAATTATAAATGGATATGTATTGATATGTTGATTTTGCTTTGTTAATGCCAACTTAATTTTTGTTAAATGATCTTCCTTAAAAAAACTCTTTACAAATTCTAAATGCTTTCTTGCAATTTCAAATTTTTTTAACGAGTCATATGCCAAACCTAAATGAAGGTTCCACCATACAAAGTTTTTGTGTTGCAAAGGTTCTAAAACATCTATTACTTTTTCTCTTTCCCCACTTGTTTGATAACATTGAGCCAAAAGATAATTATCCCAGGTTGTATAATTTCCAGTATCCAATTCATATGCTTTTTTCCCAATTTCCCAACATCCTCTTTGAAATTGACACCTATTTTTTTTTACAATTTGAAATTTTTGTGTGCTTTTATAAATATCTTCTTTCTCACATTTTCCACCATAAGCTAAGCTGTATCCAATTTTACCAAGTAAATGAGGTCTTTTTCCAGCTAGGTTAAATGCTTTTTCTGCTATATTGAACATCTCTTGCCAGTTATTTTTGTAAAATGCGATCTGTGTTTTTACAGAATAACCAAATGCATGCTCAGGATCTAAAATTAAACCCTGATCAATCTCTTTTGATGCATCATTAAGCATATATTTAAATTTGTTATTCATTGAAAATGATGAATATTGAGCTCTCTTTCTATCAGCTAACCAAATCCATGCATCAGCATAATTAGGGTCTTTTTTAATTGATTTTTCTAAACACTCAATTGCTTTCGGATTTAGGGCTGGCGTTACAGAACCCCTAGCAAAATTTATACATTCATAAATTGATATATCGTCAGTTGAAGAAGATGCTATCTTTTGATTGATGTCTTTCGACAACACTGCACCTGCTCCAACTAACTCATTTATAACTTGTTTAGTAATCTCATCTTGTAATTTAAATATATTTTTACCTGTTAAATCCCTATCATATGTCTCAGACCAAATATTTGATATATTTTTACCGTCTATAAGATCAACCTTAACTCTTAGCATATTTTCAATCTGCATAATGTTTCCATCAACTAAATAAGAGGCATTTGTAGATTTAGAAACTTCTTTTAGATCTTTTGGTATTCTATTTAAATTTATAACATTGATCATCTTAGACGATTTCGTAAGCTTGCTACCTAAATCTTGTGATATCCCTAATGCTAATAATTTTTCTTTTTTATTATCAGATAAGCTTTTGAAAGGAAGCACAACGATCTTACTACTATCTAATTTGGTTTCTGTATCCAACACCCCCGAGAAGAACAGTCCTATGAAGACAGCTGCTATGGCACCTCCTATGATGGCTATTAACTTGGTGTTCGATGATTGTGTCTTAAGCTTTCTCTTTTGTGATGGATCTAAGAGTAAGTCATAAGCATGGAATTGGTTTTGTTTTACTTTTTGTATTCCTAAATCATTAAACTCATATTTCGTCTTATTAGCAACAAGATCATAAACATTCTTAGATATTGTTATTCCACCTGGCTGCGCTAATGCTTCTAATCTAGCAGCAATGTTTACTCCGTCACCTAATAAATTATCACCTTCCTTAACAACATCACCCATATTGACACCTATACGATACTCAAGCTTAACATCAGTTGTGTCTTTATCATTACGAGCTTTTATCTGTTTCTGGAACTCTACAGCCGTATCAACAGCAGCAACAGCACTTGGAAACTCGGCAAAAACGGAGTCTCCTCCTGTGTTGAAGATACGGCCCTTTTGTTTTTTTATTATAGCTTCAATAATCTTATTACATTCACGAAGACCTCGTAATGTAGCATTCTCGTCTTTTTCCATATGCTTACTATAGCCAACTAAATCAGTGGCAAATATTACTGCTATTTTACGATCTATGTCTGATGAACTCATATATTTACCTTAAGCATGTGTATTAATTATATTCAATTTTTATTTAAAAGATCAAATAACTTTATTGATTAAAAATATAAACCTTTACTATTTTTGCATAATCTTTTTAGCATTTAAGTTGTAAACATTCACAAAAAATATTCTCTTTATTTAAAGTTGTTTTATAATAATTTGATAGATAAACTTCAAAAAACTAACTAAAATAGAAAAGAATTCTAAAACAATTTTATAATCTCAATAACTTGAATTTATATGTAAATATTAACTTAATGTTTTGATTAATAAAAATGGTGGGACTAACTGGGATTGAACCAGTGACCCCTTCGATGTCAACGAAGTGCTCTCCCGCTGAGCTATAGTCCCATTTAAGTTAATTAAATAGTTTGCGTTAAATAATCACATTCTTTGTATAATCTGAATATAACTATATAAGAGCAATTTACAATAATTTTTCATAAAATATGTGACATATGTGTGACACAATTCATAATCATTTCTTGATGAATCTTAAATCAAGTCTTTATGGTGTCATCCTATCATTGTAGCTCTCATCATTGCATAATGGATCAAATAAAAGAAGCATTACTGCTTCCAAATATGTACGATGTACCTCCTTAATGATCTTAACATACTCAATCTCCCAACAGTTTGGCTCCCAACCTTTCATGTTTTCACGATAATGAACCCATCCTGCTGTATGACGAGTTCCACTGCGGTTCTTGCCAAAAGCTTTAGCATCGTGATGTACGAAACGGTCTGGGAAACCACCCTTGCCTCCTGCTTTACCAACATATATACAAACATCTCCCTGCCATATTGAGTAGCATCCTTTTTGTTTTGGCAATGATTTCCAATTGGAGAAATGTTCTATGTTTATTACTGGTTCAATCTTACACTTCTTTAAATCATCTCTAATCACTTTTAATCTCATATGCCTCTATTTCACCTTTCATCAATTTTTTTTTTCAAATTATCAACTTCCTACTCCATATTACCTATCAAAGTTGTGACTTCACCAATACTTTCAATTAACTTACCTGAACTAAACATCTCTGCAGGAATATGTTTGTTTTGTAATGCAAGGAGTTCTAATTGATATTCACGTAAAATTTCATCTTGCAATACGTTTGTTTCTTCAAGCTTATTCAAATAATCATCTGCTATTTGAAGTTGATTACCCTGTTCTTTCAGAAGATTTTTGTTATCTGTTATCACTATTCCTTTTTAGTTTATTAATTGGACATTAAATTACTTTATTAACAATATAATTTATTCAAAATTTCAATTTATGGCTTTATTTCATTTAGGAGTAAATTGTTCTAAATGTTCTTTGTAAGCTTTTACAATTTCTTTATTTTTTTAACTTTTGATTGTACAAGCTCATAATCTTATTATTAAAAAGCAATAAAAAAAATTACTTAATTGCAATTTTAACTAATTAAATAAAAAAAATATAAAATTTGTAATCAAGTATTACTTACGCAATTTACGCTTCATCTTTGAATTTATTTTTAAATACATGCAAAAATAATAAAAAATCAAGTGTCCCTTTCTAAACCAATGTAACTGTTATTTATAATTGCGATTTAAAAGTCACTAGGCATTTATATTTTTCAAACCTTTATACTTACTTGAATGGAAGACTTCAATTCACAATACCATCACTTACTTCTTCGTCGTCAATGAGGTGCTCTGACGCTTAGCTGTAGTGTAGTTTTAAATTGAAATATTTATTTGTGGGTGTAATATATTATCAATAGAAAAATGTAAATTATTTATGAAAAAAATTATTTTAAAATTTAAAGACAAAGAATTAATTTTAAATCTTAGAAACACACCAACTGCAAATCTCATTTATGATTCATTGCCTTTTTCTTCATTAGTAAAAAAATGGGGAGAAGAAATTTATTTCGAAATACCTATTGATATTGAATTAGAGGACAATGCAAGAACAGTTGTTAAATTCGGCGAAATAGCTTTTTGGAATGAAGGATCAGCTATTGCTATAGGTTATGGTAAAACTCCAGTTTCAAATGAAAATGAAATTAGATTAATTTCACCCTGTAATATATGGGCAGACAGTAGTTTTGATAAAACTTATATTGAACAGATAAAAGAAAATGAGACTGTGGATGTAAAAAAACTTTAATTACTTAGGTCTACATAAATTGTATCTAATTTTTTTTTAAATTCATAATCTAAGGTAATTGGCTTGTTAGTATGTCTATTAACGTAAACATGAATAAAAAAACCATCCGCAGATGCTAATTCATCTTTGTGTTTAAATAGACCAACTTCATATCTAACAGAACTATTCCCAATTTTTGTTACTCTTATTCCTGCTTCAATATCCTCTGGATACATAAAAGAAGAAAAGTAATTGCATCCAGATTGAACTATAAGTCCAACATCATTCCCATTTTTAATATCTATTAAATTATTCTTTATTAACCATTTGTTAACTGCTGTATCAAATAATTCATAATAGATTACATTATTTAAGTGACCATAAATATCGTTATCATTCCACCTAGTACTCATTTTATAAAAATAATTATAATCACTTCGATTTGTAGGATTTTGTTGCAAATTAAGTCTTTCTATTTTTAAATTCTTTTAATGAGCAAATCTTTGATGCTATATAATTAATCTTATTTTCTGGTAAAGAAGCTATATTTATACGCCCATCTGGCATTAAGTATATTCCATTTTCTTTTCTTAAAGTTATTATCCCCTTTTCAGAAATAGGCAAAAGTGAAAACATGCCATTTTGAACATTCAAAAAGCTGAAATAATCCGTTTTTAGTTTGTTTTGAAGACTTTTTGAGAATTTTTCTCTAAGAGAAACTATTCTTTTCTGCATTCTACTGATTTCTGAAAGCCAATCATGTTTCAAAATTGAATCATTTAATAAAATATTTATTATTTCAGCAGCATGGTCTGGTGGATGAAAATAAAGCTCACGAGCAATTTCACTTAACATTGTTTCTAAAGCTTCACTATTAACTGTATTTGAATCAGTAATTACTGCAATTAATCCACAACGATCCCTGTATACACCAAAGGTCTTACTGGATGAAATAGTAATAATTATTTCAGGGACAATTTTAACCAATGTTCTTATTCCTAATACATCTTCATTAATACCTTTGCCCAAACCTTGGTAAACTAAGTCAATAAAAGGAACAATTCCATTATCTTTACAAATTATTGCAACTTCTTCCCATTGATCTTTATTCAAATCAGCGCCAGTTGGATTATGGCAACAACCATGTAATAATAATGCATCGCCTGACTTTAATTTTTTTAAATCTAAAATCATATCTTCAAAATTTAAGAAATTGTTTGTATTATCATAATAGCTGTGTTTTATAATTTTTAGCCCAGATTTTTTAAACATAAAAATTTGTTGTCCCCATGTTGGGTCAGGGATAGAAATTACTTTGTTTTTCAATTTGTTTTTTATAAGCTCGCCTGCAATTCTTAAACCAGAGCCTGCACCAGGTATCTGTATAGCTCCGATTTTACTGCTTCTTTCACTAATAATATCTTTTCCTAAAACTAGTTCTAAAATATTGTTACAGTATTCTGAGTTTCCAGCAGGTGTTTTATAAGATTTCGAAATTTCATTTTTTAGTAATATAGTTTCAGCTTTTTTTACTGCTTTAAAAACTGGAGCCTCACCTTTTTCATCTCTATAAATACCTATTCCCAAATCGATTTTAGTACTTCTCTTGTCACTTTCCAGTTCTTTGAACATAAGTCTTGTAGAATCAAGTTCAGGTGTTTTAATATCAAAATGTCTCATAGAAAATCTTTCAAATAAAATTTTTTTAATACATGCATCATAAAAAACTTTTGAATTTGCACTAATAAACGAAATAAACTATAGAAAATAGATGCTAAAGTATATTATTAGAAAGAATCCCAAAAATCCAGTTTTAATAACTGTTCCACATTCAGGAAGTTTTTATCCAGAATTATTCAAAAATTATATAAAGTTAGACTTAGGTAAAATAAGAAAAATTGAAGATTATCATTCAGATAAGATTTTAAAACTCGTAAAAAAAGAAAATGTAGATATTTTAATTGCTAAATGCTCTAGAGCTGTAGTGGATTTAAATAGATCTAGAAAATCAGTTGATAACGATATGTTTAATGGAACTGTAATCATTAACCAGCCAGATGAAAAAAAAATGATTGCACATGGATTAGGCGTATTTCCTAGATTTATTTCTAATAAATCAATTTTTAAAACAAAATTACCTCTTTCATACTCAAAAAAAATGCTAGAAGAATATTATGATCCTTTTCATAAATCTTTATCTAATCAATTAGAGTTTTTATTAAAAAAATTTGGTTTTTGTTATCATTTTGATCTTCATACTATGCCTTCAAAAGCCTTAAAGCATTTTAAAGTTAAACCTGATATTGTATTAGGGAATAATTTTGGAAAAAGCTCCTCTGAAAAACTCATAAGTTATACTAAAAATAGTTTTCAAAAATTTGGTCTTAAGGTTGAAATCAACAACCCATACGCAGGTGGTTTCATAACTAGAAAATATGGTAATCCATTAGCGGGCATTGAAACAGTTCAAATTGAAATTAATAGATCTCTATATATGGATGAAAAAAACCTTAAAATAAATAACATTCATTATCTACAAGAAATATTTTCAGAAATATTTAATAATTTTGGATACTCTTTTAGACTAGCAGCTGAATGAATTATAAGAATCTATTAACTCTCAAAAGGCGTTCCAAGTTAGAACTAATTATAAGAGGCTCACCTAAAAGACTTTTAATTAAAAATTCAGCATATAAAGGAGCATAAACAAACCCCCAAGAGCCCATACCACCTAATAAGTATTCATTTTTTATATTTTTGTTTATTATAGTTTCCAAACTACAAAAAAATGGCATTCTATCTTTTGTGCTAGCCCGTATACTTACTCTATAATTTTTTTCACCTTTAACGTCTTTAATTAGTTTTACTAAAAATTCTGGAATAGAGTTCAAATTATTTATTTGATCAACTTCTTTATAATCCATATTTTCATTTCTATTAAACGAAGATCCAACTTGATGATATCCTTTGAATGCTTGTGAGAAATGATGGCCATAACTAAAATTTAATTTTAAATTACTATATGCTTTATTTTCTTTTAAATATGTTACTTGTCCAGAAATTGAATTGATGGGAAGATTATTACTTAGATTTTTCATCTCATAACCGTTTGCCCAAATTACAGTTTTAGCTTCTAATTTATTGCCATGCTTATCAATTAATATTTTGAGTCTATCTTTAGTATTAAGAATTTTTTTCACATTAAAATTTGTTACAAATTTAACATCTTTAATTAAATTTTTTATGAATTTTTTATTATCCAATATTCCTGATGATTTCATGTATATATAGTTTATATTTTCAAGAAAATTAGGTCTTTCTATCTTATTGGAAATCAAATCAAGTGGCCAATTATTTTGTAAAAGTTTTAAATATTTAACATGATCTCTTTCTCTAGAAGGTAAAACAATAAGCCCATCAGAAGGAGGAATTGAATTAAGATTTTTGGCAAGATTTCTTGAATAAGTAAAAGCCTCTAATGATAGTAATCCATAAGGAGAATTATCCAATGTTAATTTTGGCATTTGTAGCGCTAACTTATTTCCACTTGCTCCACTTGCAAATGTAGAAGATTTATCCACTACAAAACATTCTATATTTCTTTTTCTTAATGAATAAGCAAGAGAAGCCCCAGAAATGCCAGAGCCTATTATAGCTACAGGTCCAATATTATTATTAGAAATTGATGATTTGTTAATTTCACTTGATAAGGTTTTTTTTATTCCTATTAAACATTCTTTTTTGTTACTGAAACCAGATATTTTTAATACAGAAAATCCAGAATTAGACAACCCTCTTCTAACATGTCCTGCAACTGTGAATGTACTAAATGTTCCTTGAAAATTAGTAGCCAAATAAATTTGTTCAAAAAGTTTTGAATTCCAGGCAGAGGTGTTTTTTTTGGGAGCAAAACCATCTAAAAACCATGCATCTACACTAAATTTAAAATTAATCAAACTTTTAAAATCGTCATAAATTAAAATTAATTCAACATTATCTACTTCAAAATATATTCTATGTGTTGATTGATATAAGCTAGGTAATTTTTTTATTAATTGACTAGAAAGTGTTTTTAAACCCTTTACATATTTATATACTTTTTTTAACTCAAATTTTGTTAATGGAGCACTCTCAAAACTGATGAAAATTAATTTACCATTTGGCTTTCTAGTTTTTTTCCAGAGTTTCAAAGTCATTAGAAAACTCAAACCTGTTCCGAAGCCTAATTCTGAAATAATAAATTTATTAGACTTTTTAAAACGAGATTCCAAATTATTTGCTTTAAGAAAATTGTGTTGGGTTTCTTTTATTCCATTGTATTTATCAAAATAAATATCTTTATATAGGTTTGAGTAAATACCCAATTCAGGAGATATTAAAAGTTTTGATTTTTTTAAATTATTTTTCATTTTATATCTTTAACAATTTATAGAAATTTACTAAAATTAACATATAAAATAATCATTACTGAGATTTTTGTTATGTTTTGGAAAAATAAGTCATTAAAAGATATGACCCCTAATGAATGGGAATCATTATGCGATAGATGTGGTAAATGTTGTTTAGTTAAACTAGAAGATTATGATACACAAGAAATTTATTATACTAATGTTTCTTGCAAGCTTTTGTGCGAAAACACTGCCCTCTGTAAAAATTACATTAACAGAAACACTTTTGTTCCAGATTGTAAAATTTTATCTCCTAAAAACTTAAAAAATCTTAAATGGATGCCAGAAACTTGTGCTTATAAAATCATAGATCAAGGTGGTCAATTACCTAAATGGCATCCACTGATTTGTGGAAATAATGAAGAAATTGTGAAAAGTGGTAATAGTGTAAAAAACAGAGTAATAAGTGAACTTAAAGTTAAAACAAAAAACCTACCAAATCATATCTATAATTGGTGATTATATAAGGAAAAAAAATGTCTAGAAACATGTGGATATTAGCAGCATTGATATCAGTATTAGTAATAGCTTCAATTTATAGAGAACAATCAGGTATGAAGATGCCTGACCACTTAAATTGTAAAGAATCAATGTTTGAACAAATGTTTACAGATAAATGCACACCTAGAACTGGATTGAAGAAATTAAATCAAAATTAAATAGAGTCCTAAATAAATGAAAATTGCTATAATTGGTTCTGGTATATCAGGACTATCAGCTGCTTTACTATTGTCTCAAAAACACCAAATAACAATATTTGAAATAGATAAAAGATACGGTGGGCACGCTAATACTGTTCAAATTAATTACGAAAATACACCTATCAATGTTGATACTGGGTTCATTGTATTCAATAAATTAAATTATCCAAACTTAGTTGGTTTTTTTAAACATCTTAATGTTGAGACTATTAAATCAGATATGTCTTTTGCAGTTTCTGCAAGAGATGGCGAATTAGAATATTCAGGTTCGCTCAAGGGAATATTTGCACAAAAAAAAAATTATTTTAATTTAAAATTTTACAAAATGTTAAGAGACATTATAAGATTTTTTATTTTTGGTTATAAATATGCGTTTAATGTAAAAGAAAATGAAAATTTAAAAGACTACTTAAATAGATGTAAATTTAGCAATGAGTTTGTAAATGATCATTTAATACCGATGTCTTCTGCAATTTGGTCTTGTCCAGAAAAAGAAATATTAACATTTCCAGCAAAAAATTTACTTACTTTTTTTAAGAATCATCAATTAATTAATTTTTTAATTAGGCCTAAATGGAGAACGGTTAAAGGAGGTTCTATACAATATGTAAAAAAAGTTATTAAAATACTTGAGCAGAATAAAAAAAATAAACTTTTAAAAAATACAAAGATTTCTTCTATAACTTCAAAAAGAAGAAAGATTAAAATTGAATATGATCATAATTATGAAACTTTTGATAAAATAATAATGGCCACACACCCTGATCAAACTTTGAGATTAATAAAAGATTTTGATAAAAAAACTATAGAAATTTTAAGTAAATTTCGTTACCAGAAAAATACGGTGTTTTTACACTCAGACACTTCAATGATGCCAAGAAATCGCAAAACATGGTCTAGCTGGAATTATCTGTCTAATAAAAATGAAAAATCTTCAACAACTTATTGGATGAATCAACTACAAGATTTGAACACTTCATTAAATGTATTTGTTAGTCTAAATCCCTTTAAAATGCCAATTAAATCTCTAACTCATAAAAAAATTATATATGAACATCCTATATTTAATAATTGCACAAATGAATCTCAAAAGCTAATTAATAAAATTCAAGGAAAAGATAATATTTACTATGCTGGTGCTTGGTTAGGATATGGATTCCACGAAGATGGAATAGCATCAGCTATCGAAATTTCAAAATATTTTGATATAAAAGTACCATGGATAAGAAAATAATTAGAGATCGTTATGAAACTTCTTAATGGTAATATAAAATTTTTTGAAGCAAGTATAACCCATCAGAGGAATGGTAAAAAAAATCATTTCTTTAAAAATCAAACTAACGCAATATTAATCGATTTAAAAAATAAACCTAAACAAAAAATACAAAAATACCCTTCATTGTTTTCTTTGGAAAATTTCAATTTGCTAACTTGGAGTGCCTCGAAACACGGTAAACAATGTGAGTTTTCTACATCTAATGACCTTTATAAGTTTATTAAAAATTTATGTATTGACAAGATAAAGGCTGACAAAGAAATTTATAATATAAAATTGTTAACTTTCCCAAAAGTTTTAAGTTTTGGTTTTAACCCTCTTTCAGTTTATTTTTGTTATAATAATAAAGGATTGCTAATCCATTCAATTTTTGAAGTCAGAAACACTTTTGGAGATATGCACCATTACGTTTTACGAAATATAAATCTAAAAAAAATTACTCAAAAAACTACTAAAAAACTATTTGTATCTCCGTTTTATCCAAAAAAGGGAAGTTATAAATTATTTGCTAACTACGTCCATGATAAGATTATGATTTCAGTAGAATATACTTTACAGAATAAAAAAGTATTTATAGCTACTATGAAATTGAAAGAAATTAAATTTAATAATTTGAATATTATTAAGGCATTTTTAAAATGTTCTATATATCCAGGTAAAATTTGGATAAATATTCATTTACAAGCATTAATTCTCTGGTTTAAAAGAATAACTCTTTACAAAGTCCCATCAAGTGAAAAGATTAAACATTCATTTGGAATTGAAGAATCAAAAGATTAATTTTATTTAAAATAGGTTAAAATTTAATGAAATTTTCGAAAAATTTATTTTTAAATGGTATCAAAAATTTTCCTTATGGGTCAATTGAAATAGAATGGCCAAACGGGAATGTTGAAAATATATCAGCAAGTAAAAGTGGCCCTAAGGCAAATTTAAAAATTACTGATGAAAATGTTGTTAAAGAAATTATTAGAGGCGGTTCATTAAAATTTGCAGAGTTATACATGGCCAAAAGATTAACATCTTCTAACTTGACAACTTTATTGCATTATTTTGCCTTAAACAATGATGAAGCTGAAGACACTTTCAAAGTTTCTATAATAAAGTATTTTTATAATAAGTTTTCTCATTTCAAAAATAAAAATAGTCAATATCAAGCAAAAAAAAATATTTCTTATCACTATGATTTAGGAAATAAATTTTACAGTTATTGGTTAGATAAATCTATGACCTATTCTGCTGCAATTTTTTCAAAACCAACTGATAATCTAGAGATTGCTCAGAAAAATAAATATAAAAAACTTGCAGAACTAGTTTCAGTAAAAGACGGTGAAAATATTTTAGAAATTGG
The DNA here is from genome assembly GCA_000383115.1 of alpha proteobacterium SCGC AAA015-N04. Taxonomy (GTDB): domain Bacteria; phylum Pseudomonadota; class Alphaproteobacteria; order Puniceispirillales; family Marisalimonadaceae; genus Marisalimonas. Next base: position 69,753 of record KB910588.1, on the reverse strand, counting down.
TTGTGGTTGGGGCGGATTTTCTGAATTTCTAGGTAGAGCGTATGATTGTAAAATAACAGCAATTACAATTTCAAAAGAACAATACAATTTTGCAAAAAAAAGAATTAAAAAGGCGAATCTTGAAAATAAAATTGATATAAGATATTGCGATTATAGAAATATTGAAGGCAAATTTGATAAAGTATTATCAATTGAAATGTTCGAAGCTGTGGGAAAAGAATATTGGAACAAATTTTTTAGTAAAATAAGAAGTATTTTGAAACCTGACGGATATGTTGGACTGCAATTAATTACAATTGATGATAAGATATATGAAGTTTACAAAAATAATCCAGACTTTATACAAAAATATATTTTTCCTGGAGGGATGTTACCTTCTCTAAAAATACTTACAAATGTTGTAGCTAAAAATAACTTTAATATCGACTGCATAAATAGCTTTTCAGGTGATTACGCAAAAACATTAAATATTTGGAACAAAAGTTTTAATAAAAATTGGAAAAAAATTGAAAAGCTAGGATTTGACGAAACTTTCAAATTAATGTGGAATTATTATTTATCATATTGTGAAGGTGGTTTTTTATCTAAAAATATTGACTTAAAGCAAATAAAATTAAACATTAATTAAGATTTTGTTTTAAACAAAAATAAGCTTATTTTATAAAAATAACCTATAAATGGAATTTTAATAAACAGACCATTTAATGTATCCCAATAATCAATATGAGAAGCTACTTTCCCATTATCATTAAGCAATAATTCACTCATACCTTCAATAGTCTGCAAGGACTTAAAAGCAAAAAAAGTCATTTTCCATTTCAAAAATACTCTTTGTTTATTAATTGAATAGTCAAGAACAAAAAAACTAGGCTCTTTTACATTTTCAAACATATGATAAAAAATATTTTTAAAAGCATTTTTTCCTTTAATATTATTAAATGGATCTGCGAAGATTATATCTTTAGAGATTAGATTATCGAATTCATTAATATTATCAGGTGAAAGATTACTAAATAAATTGATATATTTTTTTACTATGCTTTTTTCCATTTCAAAGTTTTATACTATAAATTTTTTTATTAAATAAGAAGAGAATTTATCAGGTAAATAACTAAAAATCTTCATGAAAATAGAAAAAGATAATGGAAAGGAAAATTCAAATTTATTTGTCCTCATATACTTAAAAATTAAACTAGCTGCTTCTTTAACATTCATTAAACCTGGCATATAAAAATCATTTATTGAAGTTGCTTTTGTATTTACAAAACCTGGGCTGCATAATTGAACTTTTATACCTTTGGAATTTAAATCATAACGAATAGATTGAGCGAATGATCTTAAAGCTGCCTTTGTAGGACCATATGCTGCAGCTTTTGGTAACCCTATCCAACCTGTAATGCTCGACATAATAATTATATGACCTTTTTTTTTTTGTAACATCTTAGGTAAAAATGCTTCATAGCAATTTATTACTCCTAAATAATTAACATCAATATGTTTTTGATAAATTTCTAAATTATTTTCACTTGCATTTATAGGGTTATAAATTCCTGCATTCAAAAATAACAAAGATGCTGGATTATTTTCTTTTGAAATTAATTTTAATTTTTCAAAATCACTTACATCACAAGGTTCAGGCTTGAATAATTCTTTATTATCAATATTCTGACGTAATGTGTTTAATTTATTTTTGTCACGACTGATACCGATAACCTCCCATCCATTTTGTATAAGAATCTTAGTAAAGGCAGCACCAATGCCTTCACTTGCACCTGTCACAACAGCGGTATTAGTTTTCATTTTATTGTGATTTCCTATGTTTGTTACACTTTATTTTTAGGTATTATTTCTCTGTATTAAACTTTACATGTTTTATACCTTACCAGTACAGCACCTCTTACCTTAGATTTCAAAATTTCTAATTTTACTGAAAATTTTCCTGCAATTATATCCTTTTTTATAGGTAGATTTCCTTCAACAATGTCATTATTACCTAAATAAATGAAGACAACTCTTACAGGTTTGGAAGGCATAAAGTAAGGTGAAGTATCAAATTCATTGTCAATGTTTCCCTCTGCTTTAATCTTTAAACTGCCTGACAATAATATTAATGTGTTTTGAGGAGGTATAAAAGATTGAGTTGATACAGCTAATTCTTCATACTTAAAATTATTACAAATTTTGTTACTACTCAATGATCTTAGATTATCAATAATAATTTTTTCTGGAACTCCTTTAGCCAAACTAGATGCAAGTATATTTTTAGCATCCCTTCCGTAATTAGAGTTTTTATCTCTAATATTTTGGGTGCTAAGAGACAAATTAGCTTCTTTCAATTTCAATCTTATGTCAGTTAATTGTATTTCAAGCTTATTTTTTTTTTCATTAAACTCATTAATAATTTTCTCGTTCTCTTGTATTAAAATTAAATTATCCCTATTACCGAACCACCAACCACATAAAAAAACAAAACAAAATAATATTAATTTGAAAACTGAATTAAAAATAACTTTTAATTGTTTTTGTCTATACTTATTTTGTGCCTGATAAAAATCCAAAATTTAAACCTTGAAAAAATTTTTTTTTCTCTTTTATATTTAATCTATAATAAATCAATATATTTTTTATTAATGACAATTAAATATACAAAACCTATAAAAAAATTAAATCATAGAGCCTGGCAAAGAATGTTATCAGGACGCAAGCTGGATATTTTATCTCCCTCTCCATTGGACATAGAAATTGAAGATATTGCTTTGGGACTGTCAAGAGTTACAAGATGGAATGGACAAACTACTGGTAAACATCCATACTCTGTTGCTCAACATTCTATTCTTGTAGAAGAACTTTTTAATATTGAATACCCTAACATGGATAAAAAGTGGAATCTAGCAGCCCTTCTACATGATGCTCCAGAATATGTAATTGGAGACTTAATCACACCATTTAAATACGCTCTTAACAATAGTTATCGATTTGTTGAAGATAATTTAATGAAAGCAATTTTTATTAGATTTGGATTACCAGCTGTTCTACCGAAACAAATAGAATCTAAAATTAAAAAAATTGACAAGGCTTTAGCATGGTTTGAAGCTGTTGATTTAGCTGGTTATAAACATAAAGAAGCATCACAAATTATAAAAAAACCAAATTTGAATTTCAAAAAACAAATTATAGAAGTTCAATCAGCTAAAAACGTAGAAAAAAAGTTTTTAAAAAGATTTCAAGAGATAAAACTAGAAATTTCTTAATATCCCTCATCAATTAAAGGAAAAGCACTTAGTACATTTTTTGAATCAAACGCATAATCTTTGCTTAAATATGTCTGATTAAGTCCTGATATAGAATCTAATCCTAAGAGCCTTAATCCCGTTAGTATTTCTGTTTCTAATAATTCAAGCATTCTAAAAATACCTTTTGATCCTCCAGCAGCTGCAGCAAATCCTTGAAGTCTTCCAATGCCAACACAATCTGCTCCTAATGCTATTGCTTTTAATACATCTGTCCCTCGCATAATACCTCCATCAAAAATAATTTGTGCTTTTTTCTCAACTGCCTCAACAATTTCCGGCAAAACATTTAAACCACCAACTCCAAAATCCAATTGTCTTCCTCCATGGTTGGAAACATAAATTATTTCAATACCATGTTTAATTGCCAATAAAGCATCCTCTTTAGTTGCTATACCCTTTATTATTAATGGCAAATCACAATAAGATTTAATCCTATCGATATCTTTCCATGAAAATCGCATCTGATGTTCAAAACCACTTGCGTTTTGTCTAGATGTTGTCCTATATCTTTTTGCGAGATCCCTCTCTCTTCTTCCATATGCGTCTAAATCAACAGTTAAACATATAGCTAAATAATTATGGTCAATTGCACTTTTGATCTGATCATCAACCCAATTTTGGTCACCTCTAACATATAATTGAAATAATTTTGGATAATTAACACTTTTTGCAACTTTTTCTAATCCTGGCATACAAGTAGAGCTAATCATGTGCAAAATTCCAAATTCAGATGCTGCAATTGTTGGAGCAATTCCTGCCCCTTCAACAAAATCTTGCATTGAACCAATAGGTGCAAGAATTACAGGCATTCTTAAGGTATGACCAATTAAATTAGTCCGAATATCAACATTTTCAACATCTCTTAATACCCTTGGTCTAAATGCTATACTGTCAAGAGCAAACCTGTTTCTTTTAAAAGTTGTCTCAGTTTCAGCAGCTCCAATTAGATAATCCCAAGTTTCCTTAGAAAGTTTTGATTTAGCCTTTTTAGCAAATTCATGAAGAACCAAATACTCTTCGCCCTCAATCTTGCTACCTAATTTATTTTCAACCATTTCATTCTCCAAATTAATAACTCAAACTATATAAAAATTAATATTTAAAGCTATAAAAAACTTGCCTTAGCCAAAAAGCTAAGCTACACAACAAACATATGGTTTTGCGAGCGTGGCGGAATGGTAGACGCACTGGACTTAAAATCCAGAGTCCGATAAGGACGTGGGGGTTCAAGTCCCCCCGCTCGTACCATATAATTTGTTTTCGTTACTAAACAAATCAAATAGGTCAATACATAAATGGTTATTACTCGTACAAGAGAAGAACTATATAAAACCCTAGAAGGATTTTCTAAACAAACAGGTAAATTAGCATTAATTCCTACTATGGGTAATTTACATGATGGACATTTGTCGTTAGTAAGGTTAGCTAAATTAAAAGCATCAAAAGTAATCGCAACAATATTTGTTAATCCTCTTCAATTCGGTGAAAATGAAGACTATAAAAAATATCCTAGAACTGAAAAATTAGATGTAGAAAAATTAAAAAAAGAATATTGTGATATTCTATTTATTCCTAGGAGTGGTGAAGAAATATTTTCAAAATTTGAAAAAATTAGAACCATAGATTCTGGGAGTCTTGGATCTGAACTTTGTGGAAAAATTAGACCAGGTCATTTTAATGGAGTACTGACTGTAGTTAATAAATTATTTGAATTAATCAAACCTGATATAGCTATTTTTGGTGCAAAAGATTATCAACAACAAATTTTGATCAAAAAAATGGCTAAATCATTACACCCAAAGATATCCCTCATAAAAGCACCTATAGTTAGATCAAAAAACGGCGTTGCCTTATCTTCTAGAAATAATTATTTGTCAGAAAAAGAAGTAGATATTGCGTCTAATTTATTCAAATGTCTTCAAAAAAGCGTTGTTTCTTACAAAAATAATGAAGAGTTAAAAAATATATTGAATAATGCTAAGTCATTTTTAATATCCAAAAAATTAGTTCCTGATTATTTTGAATTAAGGGACAGCGAACTTAATCTTATCTCAAAGAATAATTTTGAAGGTAATAAAGTTTTTCTTGGCTCAGTAACAATAAATAACACTAGACTAATTGATAATATTGAATTTTAAATGTTTTTTTTTCCATTTGCCGATGAAAATCCTACTAATAAAAAACCCATTATTTCATGGTTAATAATATTTTTTTGCTCATCTATTTTTCTTAACCAAATTTTTGAGCCTACTTATATAACCGAACAGACTTTTTTAAGCTTTGGAATGATCCCAGCTATTTTATTTGGATATTCTGAATTATCTGGACCTCTTAAAATTATACCCCCTTTTTTATCAATTTTCACTTCTATGTTTTTACATGGTGGTTGGATGCACATAATTGGAAATATGACCTATCTTTACATTTTTGGAGATAATATTGAAGAAAGGTTAGGAAAATTAAAATTTATAATATTTTATTTATTCACAGGTATTGTTGCTGCTTTAACACAAGCTATAATTGATCCTACATCAACAATACCAATGATTGGTGCCTCAGGAGCCATTTCTGGTGTACTAGGCGGTTATTTAGTTTTATTCCCTAGAGCAAAGATAAAAGTATTATTCTGGTTTATAATTTTTATAAAAGTAATAAAAATAAGAGCTTTTATTGTTCTTGGAGGATGGATAATTATTCAATTTATCAGTTTTAATGGAGCTGACTTAAATTCTGGTGGTGTAGCATATGCAGCTCATATTGGTGGATTTATATCAGGAATATTTTTAATTAATTTAATGAAAAATAAAACTACAAAAAAAAATAAAATCATAGATGGCTCTGTCCCTAATTCAAAATAATTATAACGACCTATCATCAATCTCATTACCATCAAAAATCTTTCCTTTTCCACCTAATTTTATTATAATCTCTAAAATTGCTTCAGCTGCCTTTTGAAGAGATATTTCATCTTCTGATTTTAATACAATTGATGTTCCAAAACTTCCTGGTTTAAAATATGGGTAGGAGCCAATTTTTACGTTAAAAAAATCATTTTCTATTTTTTCTAAGTCCTTTGCAATTAGACCCTCTCCAACGTTGCTTGATACTGTTTTTGATTTAAGTTTTTTACCACCTGTTAACTCAGTGAGAATTGAGTCAAACATACCCCACATTATTTTCGGAACACCTGCAAAAACAAAAAGATTTTCAATTCTATAACCTGGCGCAGCTGAAACAGGATTATCTATTAATTTAGAATTGGTTGGTACAATTGCCATTTTTTGACGAGCTTCATTAAATTCAACATTTGTTCCCTCATAATGTAGTTTTAATCTTCTCATAGCCTCTGCATCTTTATATAGCTTTTGATTGAAAGCTTTGGCAACACACTCTGTGGTTATGTCATCATGAGTTGGGCCAATTCCACCACAAGAAAAAACATATGTATATTGACCTGTAAAAGCTTGAATTGTTTTGATTATTGTATCTGACTTATCAGGAATAATTCTTGCTTCTTTTAATCTTATACCTAAGTGATCTAATTTACACGCAATCCAATTAATATTGGTGTCTTTAGTTCTGCCAGATAAAATTTCGTCACCAATAATTATTATACCTGCCGTTGCCACCATAAAAAAGCCCTAAAAAAAATTAATATTGTTCGTATATATTTACAATTATATATTATTAATTATCATATACAAATAATGTTTAGTTAAAATGAAAAACAAAATAGTACAACATAATAACGATGCATTTTATAAAATGCATGCTGCTGGCAGACTCGCTGCACAAGTACTAGATTATATAACATTTTATGTGAAAAGCGGTGTTTCTACTGGGTATCTTAATGATTTATGTCATGATTATATTTTAAAAAATAATGCTATCCCAGCACCATTGAATTATAGAGGTTTTCCTAAATCAACATGTATTTCTGTCAATCATGTTGTTTGTCATGGTATACCTGGAGACAAAATTCTTGATGAGGGAGATATTTTGAACATTGATGTTACTGTAATTCTTGACGGATGGTATGGTGATACAAGTAGAATGTATTTTGTAGGAGAGCCATCTAGAAAAGCAAAATTTTTGACTAAAGTAACTTATGAATGCCTTTGGTTGGGAATTGAAACAGTCAAACCCGGAAGTACTACAGGTGATATTGGTCATGCAATACAAACCCATGCTGAAAAAAATGGATTATCAGTTGTAAGAGATTTTACAGGCCATGGTCTTGGAAAAGTATTCCACGCTCCACCAACAATCTTACACTATGGTCAACCAAATACTGGAGATATTCTTGAAGAAGGCATGATTTTTACTATTGAACCTATGATTAATTCAGGTAAATATGATGTCAAAATTCTGTCTGATGGATGGACTGCGGTAACTCGCGACAAGAGTTTATCGGCTCAATTTGAACATAGTATAGGGGTAACATCTAACGGATACGAAGTTTTCACAAATTCTCCCAGAGGTTACACACAACCAGACTATCTAATTTAATAACTAATTTTTTAATTACTTTTTTAAATTTTTTTTAATAATATTCTTCACAGATTTTGAAGCTTCTTTGATTGCTGGTTTAGCTTTTTTGTAACCTTTAAAAGCCAACTCTCCTGCTTTTTTTCTTGCTACTGGATTAGTTGCTAAAATTCTTATCGCATTTTTTAAAACTGTACCAATAATCATTTTATTCTCGTATTAAATTTAAAAACAAAATATACATATATATAAAATTATGTATATAAGTTTATTTATACTGTTTAAGAAAAAGGTTAAAAAATAAAAATTTCTTAAATATTTGATTTAGGTTTTGAAATGATTGAGAGATACTCAAAAAAAGAGATGGTAAAAATTTGGTCACAAGAGGAGAAATTTAATATATGGTTCCTACTTGAAGCTCATGCTTGTGATGCTCAAGCAGAATTAGGTGTAATACCGAAAAAATCTGCGAAAAAAATATGGGAAAAGGGAAAGTTTGATATAGAGAAAATTGATGAAATTGAAAAAACAACTAAACATGACGTAATTGCATTTTTAACAAATTTAGCAGAATATATAGGAGAGGATGCAAGATTTATTCATCAAGGCATGACATCTTCTGATATTCTGGATACAACTCTTTCTATACAATTACGAAACGCATCTGATATTTTATTAAATGATATTGATAAATTACTTGAAACACTAAAAAAACGATCTTTAGAACATAAACATACCGTTACAATTGGTAGGTCACATGGTATTCACGCAGAACCAATAACATTTGGCTTAAAACTCGCTGGTTACTACGCTGAATTCAAACGTAATAAACAAAGATTAATTAAAGCGAAAAAAGAAATTAGTACATGTGCAATATCAGGAGCAGTAGGAACTTTTGCTCATATTGATCCATTTGTAGAAAATTACGTATCTAAAAAAATGGATTTAATACCTGAAGATGTTTCCACACAAATTATTCCCAGAGACAGGCATGCAATGTTTTTTTCAACCCTTGCAATAATTGCATCTAGTGTTGAACGGTTAGCAACAGAAATTAGACATCTACAAAGAACCGAGGTAAGGGAAGTAGAAGAATATTTCTCACAAGGTCAAAAAGGCTCAAGTGCAATGCCACATAAGAGAAACCCTGTTCTTACAGAAAATCTTACTGGCCTCGCAAGATTAATTAGATCCTCAGTTATACCAGCTTTAGAAAATGTTACATTGTGGCATGAACGGGATATTTCTCATTCATCCGTAGAAAGGATGATTGCTCCCGATTCAACAATAACCTTAGACTTTGCTTTACAAAGACTAAACAATGTAATGGAAAATTTGCTTATTTATCCAGATAAGATGTTAACAAATTTAGAAAAACTTGGTGGTCTTGTACACTCACAACAAGTACTACTTGCACTAACTCAAAAAGGTGCTAGTAGAGAAAGTGCCTATGATATGGTTCAAGAAAATGCTATGAAAGTTTGGGAAATTCCAGAACATAAAAGAAAAAATGTTTATAAAAACTTGTTAAAAAATGATAAGAAAGTGATTAAATACCTCAGTGAAAAAGAAATAGATGAATTGTTCAATTTAGATAAACATTTTATTCATGTTAATCGTATATTTGACAGAGTTTTTGACTAAAAGGATAATCAGTCTATGTCTAAAAAGAAAATTTTATATGATGGGAAAGCTAAAACTCTATTTGAAGGCATTACCCCAAATACAATTATACAATATTTTAAAGATGATGCCACAGCTAACAATGCTGAAAAACACTCAATTATTAATGGTAAAGGAGTTTTAAATAATTCCATTTCTGACTACTTGATGAAAAAAATAAATGAGATTGGTATACCGACACATTACATAAAAAAATTAAATATGAGAGAACAACTTGTAAAAAAAGTTGAAATCATACCTATAGAATTTGTTGTTAGAAACATTGCTGCTGGCTCGATTGTAAAAAGACTTGGCATAAAAGAAGGTACTGTTTTTTCAAAACCCTTAATTGAACATTATTTAAAAAAAGATGAATTGGGTGATCCACTTATAAATGAAGGTCATATAATTAATTTCCAGTGGGGCACTCGAGACGAATTAGATGAAATGCAAGAATATGGACTTAGAATTAACGATTTTTTGAGAGGTCTTTTTTTTGGAATAGGTCTTAAACTTGTAGATTTTAAAATTGAATTTGGAAGATATTATTCTGAAGATGGTAATAAAATTTTACTATTAGCTGATGAAATAAGCCCAGACAATTGTAGACTATGGGATATTAAAACTAATAAAAAAATGGATAAAGATTTGTTCAGACAAGAGTTAGGTGGTTTAAAAGAGGCCTATCAAGAAGTTGCAAATAGATTAGGTATTTTTCCTAAGGAAAAAAAATATTCTAGCGCAAAACCCAAAATAGTAAAATAAAGAGAGTTTTTATGAAAGTTATAGTAAATGTATCTCTTAAAGAAGGTGTTTTAGATCCAGAAGGTCAAGCTATAAAGTCTTCTTTGAATAATCTTGGTTTTGAACATTGTAGTGATGTGAAGATTGGCAAACAAATAATTCTATATTTGGATCAGAATAGTGAATCTGAAGTTTTTATACAAGCCAAGAAAATGTGCGAAGAATTATTAGTCAACACCGTTATTGAAAATTATGAAATCAATATTTTAAAGGATTAAAAAAATTTTGCGTTCAGGTGTTGTGATATTTCCAGGTTCTAATTGTGATAGAGATATGATTGTCGCAATCAGGCAAATTACAGGAAAAACTCCAATTAAAATTTGGCATAAAGAAAATAATATTCCTAGTTTAGATTTAATTGTTATCCCAGGTGGGTTTACCTTTGGAGATTATCTAAGGTGTGGCGCTTTGGCTGCCAGATCTCCAGTAATAGGTTCAATAAAAAACCATATAAGTCGTGGTGGCACTGTATTAGGTGTATGTAATGGTTTTCAAATTTTAATTGAAGCTAAAATACTCCCTGGATCACTTATAAGAAATAAAAAACTCCTTTTTACTTGCAGAGAAACAACAATAGAAGTTCAAAGCTGTATGAAAAACCCTTTTCTCTCAGGTTTAAAAATAGGTGAATGTTTAAAGATTCCAGTTGCACATAATGAAGGGAATTATTTTGCTCCTAAAGATTTATTAAAACAACTAAAAGAAGAAGGGAGAATTGCTTTAAAATATTCTAGACAAAAGGATTATGAAAACAATTATAATCCTAACGGGTCAATAGAAGACATAGCTGGCATTCTATCAAACAATGGAAGAGTTTTAGGAATGATGCCACACCCAGAAAGAGCCATAAATCATCTACACGGTGGAACAGATGGGTTAAAACTTCTTTCAAACTGTATTGAACAAATAATTGGTTAGATAATAATGGAACCACGATCACAACTCTTAAAAATTAATAATAATGAGTATTTAGCTCAACAAAAAAGCAAAATTGAAGATGCTTTAGAGATGGGTTTAACAAAAGATGAATATAATTTAATTTGTAAAAAAATTGATAAAATTCCAAACATGATAGAATTAGGAATTTTTTCTGCCATGTTTTCAGAACACTGCTCTTATAAAAGCTCAAAAAAATGGCTAAAAATTTTACCAACAGAGGCTAGTCATGTGATACAAGGACCTGGGGAAAATGCTGGTGTAATTGATATAGGGGAAAATCTAGCTGCTGTGTTTAAAATAGAGTCACACAACCACCCTTCATTTATAGAACCGTATCAAGGATCAGCAACTGGTGTCGGAGGAATTTTAAGAGATGTTTTCACAATGGGTGCTAGACCTATAGCGATTATGAATGCATTGAGATTTGGAACTGCAGATCTTCCTTTAACAAAACACCTTGTATCGGGTGTAGTTAAAGGAATTGGTGGATATGGTAATTGTATTGGAATTCCGACAGTTGGTGGTGAAACAAACTTTGATAAATCTTATAATGGTAATATCCTTGTGAATGCAATGGCAGTTGGACTCGCTAAAAAAGATAGAATATTCTACTCAGCGGCAACAGGCGCTGGCAACCCAGTTATATATGTCGGTGCAAAAACAGGAAGAGATGGAATACATGGAGCTACAATGGCTTCTGCTGCATTTACAGAAAACAGTACTGAAAAAAGACCAACCGTTCAAGTTGGAGATCCATTTATAGGGAAATTACTATTAGAGGCCTGTCTAGAATTGATGAATACAGATGCCGTATTATCAATTCAAGACATGGGAGCAGCTGGTTTAACAAGCTCTAGTGTTGAGATGGCTTCTAAGGGATCATTAGGTATGAATTTAAATTTAGATTTAGTGCCTACTAGAGAAGATAAAATGACCAGCTACGAAATTATGCTTTCAGAAAGTCAAGAAAGAATGTTAATGATTTTAAAACCTGGATCAGAAGAAACAGCAAAATCGATTTTTGATAAATGGGATTTAGATTTTGCTATTATAGGTGAAGTTACAAATACAGGAAGATTAATTTTAACTAAAGATGGTTTTGAAGCATGCAACTTACCTCTTGAACCACTTGTAGAAGATGCTCCTGAATATAATAAACCCTACGAAATAAAAACTGATAAAAAAGTATTTAAACCATCCGATCTTAAAACTAGTCTTACTATAATTGATATATTGAAAGAAATTTTTAAAAATCCAAATATAGCTAGTAAGAAATGGATTTGGGAACAATATGATAGCTCAGTAATGGGGGACACAATTTTTGCAAATGGTGATAGTGACGCTTCAATAGTAAAAATCCATGGAACAGAAAAAAAAGAATCTTACGGAAAAGGTCTTGCTATTACAACTGATTGCACACCACGTTATGTTAAATCAAACCCAATAATTGGAGGTATGCAAGCTGTTTGTGAGGCAGCACGAAATATAGCTTCGTCAGGGGCAAAACCACTAGCTATAACAAACAACTTAAATTTTGGGAATCCTGATAAGAAAAATGTCATGGGAGAAATAGTAGGATCTATAAAAGGAATTTCAGAAGCAGCTTCTTTTTTAAGTACTCCAATTGTGTCAGGAAATGTTTCTCTTTATAATGAAACTAATGGTAAGAGTATTCTTCCTACACCAGTCATTGGCATGGTAGGAGCAATAGAAGAGGTTGAAAATTCTTTAGAGATAAGTGCAAAATTAGATAATGTGTTAATTGCCCTTGGACAATCTCATAATTTTGAAGTAGGTTGGGTTGGTTGTAGTATCTATCAAGAAATTGTTAATAAAAAATATGATGGAGCGCCTCCACCAATAAATTTAGAAGATGAAAAAAAAGTTATTGAAATTTTATTGGAACTGAATGAACAAAAACTTCTAACAGCTGCTCATGACATTTCAGACGGTGGATTACTTACAACACTTTGTGAAATGTTATTTAAATATAATTTAGGATTAGATATCAATTTACCTAGTAATCTAATTAATTGTGATAGTAATGATCCATTACTTCAATCCTGGTGTTTTGGAGAGGATCAAGCAAGAGTAATTATTGCAACAAAAGATATTAAAAAAGTACAATTAATATTAAAAGAAAATAGTGTTGACTTCTTTATTCTTGGAAAAACTAATTCAACCAGTAACTTGAATTTAAAAGATATTACTACTATATCTATTAATGATATAAAAAAATTAAGTGAAAAAACCATACCCTCAATGATGAGTATGGAGCAATAAGGTTAAGCTTGAAAATGGCTATGACAGAAGCAGAGATCAAAGAACTAATCATTAAAGCTTTTCCAAATGCAGAAGTAATAATTGATGATTTACGTGGTGATGGAGATCATTATGCAGCTCAAATAATTACTGAAGAATTTAGAGGTAAAACTCGTGTGCAACAGCATAAAATGGTCTATAATGCTATGGGTGATAAAATGGGGAAAGAATTACATGCTTTAGCTTTGAATACATCTGCCCCAAGTGAATAAAGGAGAATTTAGTGGAAAAAAGTACAAAAGATAAAATTCAAAACATTATCGATGAAAATGATGTTTTATTATTCATGAAGGGTACTCCAGTTATGCCTCAATGTGGTTTTTCTGCAGCAGTCGTTGGAGTTTTAAGCCATATGGGAATTAAATACAATAGTGTAAACGTTCTTGAAGATCCTGAAATAAGAGAGGGTATTAAAGAATTTTCAGATTGGCCTACTATACCTCAATTATATGTAAAGAAAGAATTTGTAGGTGGTTGTGATATTATCAGAGAAATGCACGAAAGTGGGGAATTAACCCAGTATTTCAAAGAATCTGGTATTTCCACATAATAATCTATTTATAATTTTTGAAGCTTTGTTTTTTGCACTTATTAACGTGAATAAAATTCGATAACCAAGTTAGTTTCCATTTGTACGGGATAAGGAACATCATCTGGCATTGGAATCCTTAATAATGATCCAGTAAACTTAGAGTGATCAACCTCAACGTACTCTGGTACATCTCTTTCGGCGAGAGTTGTAGCTAATATAACAGAAGGAATGTTTTTTGCTTTCTCTTTTAATGAAATAATTTCTCCAACGTTTATTAACCTTGAAGATATATTACATCTATCCCCATTAACCATTACATGTCCATGATTTATTAATTGACGACAGGCAAACATAGTTGGACCTAACTTCATCCTGTAAAGTATAGCGTCTAACCTACATTCTAATATACCTATCAAGTTAGCTCCAGTGTCACCTTTTTGTCGAACAGCAGCTGTGTAATACTTTTTAAATTGCTTTTCACCTATGTTACCATAATAACCTTTTAGCTTTTGCTTGGCCATTAATTGGACACCATAATCAGTGGGTTTTTTCCTCCTCAAACCGTGCTGACCAGGAGCATATTCTCTATCATTGAAAGGTGATTTAGGCCTTCCCCATAAGTTAACACCTAATCTTCTGTCGATTTTATGTTTTGAACTTGTTCTTTTATGATCTGACTTAGGCATATCTAAACCTTTATGTGACTACATAAATGTAGTGATTACTCCAACTAGGAAATACGTTCCGGGATAAATAACACCATGTTACAATCCACTTTATCGGAATTGAATTGCAAAATACTATTATTAAATAAAATGTCAAGTACGATTTGAAGTTCCAGATAATGATCTAATAATACCATGAAGTGTTCTTAGATCTTGGTGAGTTAGTGAGGCTCTATTAAATAAACTTCTGATATTTCTTTTTACAACAGGAGCCATTTCAGATGAATAAAAGAAGCCTGATTTAGTTAAAAGCTCATCTAAATGTTTATAAAAATATTCTCTGTCACCAACATTAGAGAGCTCAGTACTTTTTTTTAATTTTTTATTAATTTTAACCAAATTCTTATCGTCATTAAAAAATGACATTTTTATTTTGTTCCATTCCCAACAGATCAATAAAACTGCTTGAGATATATTTAAAGATGAAAATTCATTATTAATTGGAATTGAAACTGTGTAATCTGCTTGGACAACATCATCATTGGATAACCCCGATTGCTCAGGACCAAATAAAAATCCAACATTACCACCATTAACAACATGTTCAAATGATTTCTCTATTGCTTTGAAGATGCTTAAGGATTTTGTCCCAATAACACGTTTTCGTGCAGTTGTTGCAAATAACAAAGAAATTGTTTTGGTAGCTTCACTTATTGAATCATACAAATTTGCTTGATTCAAAACATCGTCTGCACCCGCTGCGGAAGGAAAAGCAGCATTATTAGGCCAACCATCTCTAGGCTGAACTAGTAACAGATTTTTTATACTAAAATTTTTCATAGCACGAGCAGTAGAACCAATATTTTCACCTAGTTGTGGTTTTGATAAAATTATATATGGATTAAGTTCAATCATAAATTCATCTGAGTTTAAAGTCTTCTCCAGACTGTTTTATCTGGTTTATCTTCTAATTGTATATTCTTTTCTAGTAATTGTTCTCTTATCTGATCTGCTTTTTCGTACTCTTTATTTTCTTTTGCAATTTTACGTTTTATTATGAGTTCATCGATTTCTTTTTCTGTCATGGCAGAGTTTTCAATTGCTTCGTTTGAATTTACTTCTCCGAATTTAAACCATTCGTCTGTAGAATTGCATAAAATTCCTAAAATATTAGAAGAATTTTTTAACTTTTGAGCACATTCTTTACTTCCTTTATTAGCTTCATCAGCAAGATAATGTAATCTGGCAAGAGCTTTAGGTGAATTTAAATCATCACAAAGATTATCAATTATCTGAATGTCCTGCCCATCATTTACATCAAATCCTTCAACAGCTCTATAAAGTCTAGAGAGTGATTTAGTAGCTTCATCTAAAGATTTCTTACTAAAATTTAAAGGAGCCCTGTACTGAGCTTGCATTAACGCATATCTAATTGCTTCGCCCCTAAAATTTAACAACAAACTATTTATGGTAGCAAAATTACCAAGTGATTTTGACATTTTTTCACCTTCAGAAGTAACGTAACCATTATGCAACCAGTAATTGGCCATAATATCAGATTTATTGGCACAACAAGACTGAGCGATTTCATTTTCATGGTGTGGAAAAATCAAGTCTAATCCACCAGCATGTATATCAAATTGTGTTCCTAAATACTTTTTACTCATTGCTGAACATTCTATATGCCAACCTGGACGACCTCTACCCCATGGACTATCCCATCCAGGAAGTTTTTTGGATGATGGTTTCCATAAAATAAAGTCTCCAGGATTTTTTTTATATTCAGCAACTTCAACCCTTGATCCAGATATCATTTCATCAAGTGACCTGCCTGATAAAGCTCCGTAATTATTATATTTTTCAACAGCAAACAAAACATTTCCGGATGAAACATAAGCAAAACCATTTGAAATTAATGTTTCTATCATTTCTATCATTTCAGATATATGGTCAGTGGCTTTTGGTTCAAAATCAGGTTTCAAATTACCTAACGCATGAGCATCTTTATGAAAATTTTTTATTGTTTCATTAGTCAATTGTGAAATATTTATTTTTTTTTCAATTGCTCTTTTATTAATTTTGTCGTCAATATCCGTTATATTTCTTACATATGTAACTTTTGGATATATTTTTCTAAGTAATCTAACTAAAACATCAAAAACAACTAAGGGTCTTGCATTACCAATATGTATAAAATCATAAACAGTGGGTCCACATGCATATATTCTTACATTTTGGGTATCGATAGGCTGAAAAATAGACAAACGCCTTTGAAGTGTATTATATAAATTTAATTTAATCATTTTGAGATTTATTCATTTTTAAAAATTTAATTATTTTTATTTAATCTTTCTTTAATTTTATCTTTCCCCATCATTAACACTAAATTCGCCATTTCTGGCCCGTTACTCTGACCTGTAAGGCATAATCTTAGTGGCTTGAAAAGTTCTTTACCTTTTTTACCGCTTTCTTTCATAAGAGAGTTAGTCCAAACCGACCAAGTGTTTTTATCAAATCTTTCTTTAGGAAGTGTTTGCAACGCTAGTTTTTTAAAATCTAGATCATTTGAAACTTCTTTAATATCCCCATAAACAATGTTCCACCAAAACTTTACATCATAAAAATTATTTATATTTCCTCTAATTAAATTCCAAAATTCGTTAGTAATTTTAATATCTAATATATTTAACTGATGACTAATATCCTTATAATCTACCAGCTGAAAAAACTTAGAATTCAAAGCTGATAATTCCGTTTTATCAAATTTGGGCTTTGAATTTCCAAACTTAGAGATATCAAAACTTTTAACAATTTGTTTCATGTCTTTAAAAATATCAATTGAATCTGAAGTCCCAATTTTAGCTAACAAGGAGGAAATTGCCATTGGTTGAAATCCTTGACTTCTTAATTCTCGAAGCGATAAACTTCCAATTCTTTTTGAAAGTCCTGATCCAGTATTATCAGTCAATAGTGACAAATGACCCATTTTTGGTGACAATGATCCTAGTGCTTCAAATAATTGTATTTGAGCAGCTGAATTTGTCATATGATCTTCACCTCTCAAAATGTCTGTTACTTCAAATTGGATGTCGTCTACTACTGAAGCTAATGTATAGATAACCCTTCCGTCTTCTCTTAATATGACTGGATCTGACAAATTAGACATATTGTATTTACTCTCACCCTTCACAAGATCATTCCAATTTACATCTTCATGATTGAGTAAAAATCTATAATGTGGTTTTTTTCCTTTAGACTTTAAATCAGCAATATCTGAATCTGACAATTTCAATGCAGACCTATCATAAATAGGTGGTTTTCCTGAAGTCAATTGGCTTTTTCTTTTAAGGGATAATTCTTCCGCCGTCTCAAAACAAGGATATGCACGTTTTTTTTCTAATAAAGTTTCTAAAGCTTCATTATAAGATAAAAGTCTAGAAGATTGCCTTTCTAAACTATCCCAATTTATATTCATCCAAGTTAAATCTTCTTTAATAGCATCTTCATATTCTTTGGATGATCTCTCATCGTCAGTATCGTCAATTCTAAGCATAAAGTGACCATTTTTACTCTTAGCAAATAAGAAGTTAACTAAAGCAGTTCTAAAATTTCCAATATGTAAATATCCCGTTGGGCTTGGTGCAAATCGAACTTTAATCATTAATTTTCCTAATTTATAAAAATTTCAAATAAATATAGTAAACTTTAATTCCAATTCATAAAACCACTAGTTAGAGGATACCTTCTATCCCTACCAAAAGCTTTTTCTGTAACTTTTGGTCCAGGTGCAGACTGAAATCTTTTATACTCAGATCTAGATAACAACATTGAGATTTTTTTTACATCATTTAAATCAAAGCCTTCACTTACTATTTCATCTAATGACTGATCATCTTCAACTAATTTCTTTAAAATAATATCAAGGATATCATATTCTGGTAAGCTATCTGTATCTTTTTGATCTTCTCTTAATTCTGCACTTGGTGGCTTTGTAATTATTCTATCTGGTATTACTATTCCCTTAGGTCCTAAAAACTCTAATGGTTTGTTTAAATTTCTCCATTTACATAATTTGAAAACATCACTCTTCCAGACATCTTTTATAACCGCAAACCCACCACACATATCTCCATATAATGTTGCGTATCCAACAGCGTATTCTGACTTATTTCCGGTGGCTAATACCATTGATCCATATTTATTTGATATTGCCATTAATATTAATCCTCTAATTCTAGATTGAATATTTTCTTCAGTTATACCTGGTGGTATCATTGGACCATTAAAATTTAATAAAATCTGATCAATAGTTTTCATACCTTCTTTGATATCTAAATATGAGTAATCGATTCCAAGATTAGATGAAGCCATTTCAGCATCTTCAAGACTTTCTTTACTAGTATATGGACTAGGCATCATAACTGCTTTTACTAAATTTGGTCCCAAAGCATCAGTTGCTATCGCAGCTACTAGTGCTGAATCAACACCACCTGACATCCCAAGTACAACACCTGGAAAACCGTTGTTGTGAACATAATCTTTTACGCTTACAACTAGAGACTTGTACAACGCCTCAATATTGGACGAGATACTTTTAATGTTTTTTTGAAAATTCCATTTATTGTTATTTTTATATAAATCAATATTCAATATTTCTTCTTTAAAGTCACTTAGTTGTACTGTTAATTCTCCACTATCACTTAAGCAAAAAGATGAACCATCAAAAACTAATTCGTCTTGTCCTCCTACCCTATTCAGGTAAATTAAAGGTAATTTTGATTCAAAAACTCTTGAAACAGCAACAGACATTCTTTGATCAATTTTTTTGGTTGTATATGGTGAAGCATTAATTGAAATAATCATCTCAGCTCCTGTTTCTGAAAGACAATCTATAACTGTTTCATTCCAAATATCTTCACATATTGGTAATCCAATTAATGTTTCTCTAATTTTAACTGGGCCTGACAAAGAACCAGGTGTAAAAATTCGCTGTTCATCAAATACTCCAGTATTTGGAAGATTATGTTTATCCCTAAATGACAGAATTTTTCCTTGATCCAAAACAAAAACGGAATTTCTAATTTTATCTTGATCTTTTCTTGGAGATCCAAGAATTATAGCAGCTTTACCATCATTAGTTAATTTAGCTAAATCACTAATTTCATTCTCTACAAGTTCTAAGAAATCATTTCTTAGAACTAAATCGTCAATTGGATATCCAGTAACATATAACTCTGGAACAACAATTATATCTACATTCTTACTCAAATCATTTCTGATAGAAATAAGTTTAGATATATTTCCTTTAACGTCACCTACTTTGGGATTTAATTGGGCAAGTGCTATTTTCATTTTATTTTTCAATAATTGACTCATTTATTAGAATAATTACCGCTTCAGTAAAAACTCTCTTCCAAGTTTAACTTGTGACTTGCCACCATAAGAGATTATATCAGCCGTTGCATAGGTTTCTGACCAACGACTAGGTAGATACGAACCTGTACCTACAACATTAACAGGTACTTTTGCAAGTGAAAAAACCTTACATTTCTCTGGGCCAAATCCACTTGAAGCAACAATTTTAACTTTTTCAAAACCAGCATTATCAAGTATTTCTCTCAAATGCCATACAGCAGCTGCAGACACTCCAGTGCCAATTAAATAACGAAGTTCTTGTTCAGTTCTGTAACCACGAATAGCTTGTGGAGCATTTCGTTCTAAAACTGAATAAGACCCAGCCACATCAAGTCCTTCAACATATCTTCCACCATGAGTATCAATTCTTAGTGACAAAGAATATTTATCAGCTAAACTTTTGAATGATCTACAAACAGTTAAACCATCTGTTATTTCTTTACCAAAATAATCAATAAGAACTGTTAATGGTTCATCTGGCCAAGTGGAGTGAAACATTTGTGCCGCTTTTAATGTTGATCCAGCATAACCAATTAATGCATGAGGCATAGTACCTAAACCTTTTGTGTTTTCAAATAAATGCGCTGTTTTGTCAGTAGCGCATCCTATAAAACCTATTGCTTCACCTTCTGATTTAACCCGTTTAGAGCCCACAAATGCTCCGTAAGCCATCAAATCTGCCATATCAGCACCTGCACAATGTCTTGCATCCATTGCTAAAAAAGATGTTTTAGGTAAACTCTCTACCATTGCTTTTGCATTGTAAGCAGCAACACAAGTAGCTCCAATTTTTTGAAGTAAAGCGGTTTCTAAATCAACTAATAATAAAAAAGAACCTGATATGTACAATAAAGGTTCTCCAGCACCAACATCTGAACCTTCAGCAAAACAACGTTTTATATTAACGCTACCTTCTCTCTCTTTTATAATTTTGTTTAGCCAATCTATAGCTGGGTTTAAAGCAGAAATAACCGGCCTTCTCATGAAAATTGCATATGTAACTTCTGTGTCCCCAAAGGAAGAAACAATATCCTTTGTTCTTAAAAAATAAGTGTCAGTGACTGAAGCTAACTGGCTTGGATTTGGTCTTAAATCACTGGGCCAATTATTTTTTTTGACAAGTTTAAAACTATGCTTTTTCTTTTGGTTACTCAAGACATTTCCTTAAGATACTGCCGCAATTTGTTTTTTTTGATTATTTCTATTTTCGGTAAGCAAGTCTGCTACTAAAAATGCCAGCTCAAGAGATTGAGTTGCATTAAGTCTAGGATCGCAATGAGTATGATATCTATCCGCTAAATTTGCTTCATTCACCTCATACACACCACCAACACACTCTGTTACATTTTGACCTGTCATTTCAAAATGTACCCCACCTGGTATAGTATTCAATTCATTGTGAACCTCAAAAAAACCTTTAACCTCCATCATAATATCATCCATTTTCCTAGTTTTAAATCCTGATGATGCTTTGACTGTATTTCCATGCATTGGATCACTGCACCAACCTACAACCAATCCAGACCTTTTAACTGCTGAAATTAATGGTTTTAATTTTTTATGTATTTCTGACGAGCCCATTCTAGCAATCAAAGTTAGTCTACCCGCTTGATTAAGTGGATTGAGCTTTTCAATTAATCTGAGCAAATCGTCGGGTTCTGTAGATGGTCCACACTTTAAGCCTATGGGATTGGCTATTCCTCTCATATATTCAACATGAGCCTCATCAATACTTCTTGTTCTATCTCCAATCCATAACATATGAGCAGATGTAGCAAACCAACCTTTCTCTTCAGTTATAGTGTCTTTTCTAGTAAGGGCTTCTTCATAATTAAGTAACAATCCCTCATGAGATGTATAAAATTCAGTTTCACGAAGTTGGACAGTGTTTTCTGGTGTCATACCACACGCATTCATAAACTCGAGTGAAGCGGTTATCTGAGAAGCTAACTCTTTGTACTTTTCTGCTTCTTTCGTACCTCTAACAAACTCAAGGTTCCATTCGTGCAACTTTGTTAAATCTGCCATACCACCACTTGCGAACGCTCTTAATAGGTTCAACGTTGAAGCAGATTTATCATAAACTTGAATCAGACGATCTGGGTCAGGTTCTCTTGCTTTTTTGTCGAATGCCATGTCGTTTACCATGTCACCGCGATAACTAGGTAAAGAAATATTGTTTATTTCTTCAAAAGGAGATGATCTAGGCTTAGAATATTGGCCAGCTAATCTACCTATTTTAACAACAGGCAAGGCTGATCCAAAAGTGAGAACAACAGCCATCTGTAACAATACTCTAAAACTATCTCTTATATTATTAGCGTTATGTTCAGCAAACGACTCAGCGCAATCACCACCTTGCAATAAAAAAGCATTACCTTCAGCCACATCAGCCATCCTTTTTCTTAATCTTCTAGCTTCTTCAGCAAAAACTAAAGGCGGTCTAACAGATAACTCCTTTTCCACACTATTTACCTTAGCAAGGTCATTATATTCGGGCACTTGCTTAATAGGAAGTTTTCTCCAGCTATCTAATTTCCAATCAATCATGACTTTTCCTTTAAAAACAAAATCAATATAAAATTTTATTAACAATCTTCACATAACAGAATTTAACTTTTTCTTCAAATTATGAGTTAAGTTTATCACTAAGATCTCATAGTTACAAACTCTTCAGCAGACGAGGGATGGATGCCTATAGTATTGTCAAAATCAGACTTCAATGCTCCTGCTTTAATTGCTATTGCAATTCCTTGAATTATTTCTGCAGAATCTGGCCCAATCATATGAGCTCCAACAACTTTTTGAGTTTTTTCGTTAACAACTAGTTTCATCAGAGTTCTTTCAAGATTTCCAGATATTGTATTTTTTAAAGCTCTGAATTCACTTTTATACTCTTTTGCATTTATACCATTGTTTATAGCTTCATCAAAACTTAGACCTACAACTGCAATGGATGGTTGACTAAATACAGCACTAGGAACATTTTCATAAGAAATGAATCTTTTCAATCCCCCAAATTCTCTATCTGCAAAACTATGTCCTTCTGCAATAGCTACAGGAGTCAATGTAATTTTGTCTGTTACATCACCAATTGCAAATATCGATTTAATATTTGTTTGGCTATGTTTATTTACTATTATTTCACCACGACTTCCTGTTTTTACACCAACCTCATTTAATCCAAGATTTAACACGTTTGGCAATCTGCCAGTCGCACCCATAACAGTTTCAACTTCAATTTTCTTTCCGTTTGATAATTTAACACTATAGTTTATGTTATTCTTTTCAATTTTTGAGATTGTAACTTCATTATGAATTGTTATTCCCTTTTGCTTCATAGATGTCATCAAAAACTGTCTTATATCTTTATCAAAACCTCTTAAAGCCATATCAGCTCTAAAAACAAGGTGAGTATCAACTCCAAAACCGTTAAATATGCCTGCAAACTCAACAGCAATATAACCTGAACCATATATAACAATCGATTTAGGAAGTTCACTCAAATCTAGAGCTTTATCTGAATTAATCATAAAATGATTACCATCAAAACTTGGAAAAGAAGATTCACCTCCTACTGCAATCATTATTTTTTTTGATGATAACTCAATGATCTCGTTATTACTTTTTGTTATTGAAACAGTATTAGGTCCAACAATCTTCCCCCAACCTGTAATCAGTTCACAACCAGAATTTTTAATTAATTTTACATAAATTTCGTGAAGTCTATCTAATTCTTTATTTTTTTTTATAATTAAGTCATTCCAGTTGCTATTAAAGTTATCAATTTGCCAACCAAAACCTTCTGCATCTGATACTTGTTCTGAAAATTGAGATGCATATACTAGTAATTTTTTTGGTACACAGCCTCTTAAAACACAAGTGCCACCTGCTCTATCTCCTTCAATGACAAGAGTTTTTGCTCCATAAGATGCTGAAATTCTAGCAGTTCTTGTCCCACCTGAACCAGCACCAATTACAATAAGGTCATAATCAAAATCTGACATATAATCTCCAGAAAAAAAATTATTTAAAACTTTGCCTCACCCTTCATTGTCATGCCTGTATCTTTTGTACTTGTAAAGCAATTCAGATTACCATTTTCATTATTAACAATGTTGATAAATAAATTATCATTTGCATATACAGGTGCAACGCCTCTATGTGAGAAAAAATGAGCTTTTGCTTTTTTATATTTTTCTGCAGCTCTTAGCATAAGAGTTGCTTGAAGTGGTCCATGAAATACTAAATCTTTATATCCTTCTTCTTCAGTCGAATAAGGGTAATCATAATGAATTCTATGACCATTAAATGTAATTGCTGAATATCTGAATAACATTGTTGGATGTGTAAAAATTTTTTCTTCGTAATCCGCCTTTTCAAATGGTAAATCATTTTTAATAATCATATTATTTTTTGTTTTTTCTATATCTCTGTACACAAGATCATGCTCTTCTTCGATCATTAACTTATCTTTTACAAGAAACTGATATTTTGCTGTTACAAAACATAACATACCAGACTTCCCATTTTTTAAATTGATATCCACCACCTTAGATATTTTTTTTACTTTATCCCCTATTTTCAATGAATGAAAAAAATGTGTTCGACATCCAGCCCACATTCTTCTAGGGAGGGGGACAGGAGGTAAAAAATCTCCCTTTTTTGGATGAGAATCTTTTCCAAGTAAAGAGGATTTAACTACAGCTGGCCCTAGTGCCCAATGAATACCAGATGAGGCTATTTCACCATTTTCAGGATTACCAGGATCAATATCAAGCGTTGCTCTAAACCTGGTTTCCAACGATTTTGTTACTTCGTCAAGTGTAGTCTCTTCATTGGCAATCCAAGATTTTAGTTCGTTCAAATTAACTTTCATTATGATTTCTTTTTGTGATTATAAATAAATTTTATTTAATATATTGAAAATTATAATCTAAAACAAGTTAACTGTATCAAATAATTGAGGATAAATATGAACGAAATTCTAAAATTAAATATCGGAATTGCAGGATGTGGAACTATGGGACTACCTATGTTAGAAGTTCTTTTAAAAAATAAAATCAAAGCTTTTGGATACGATATAAAATCAAAAGATAATTTTCCTAATTTAAAAAATAAATTTATCTCATCAAAAACAGAGTTTTTTGATAAATCAGACATTATTTTAAGTGCAGTTAGAGATATAGATCAGACATTGGAACTTTGTGAAGGCCATAATGGACTTTTTAAATTAAATACTCCTAAAACATTTATAATATGTTCAACATTATCTCCCGCGTTTTTAAAAAAATTTTTTCTACAATCGCCTGATAATATTACAATGATAGAAGCGCCAATGTCAGGAGCTCCAATGAGAGCAAAAGATGCATCACTAACTTTTATGGTTGGATCTAAGGTAAATGAGTTTGAAAAAATTTTACCAATTTTAAATATTTTAGGTGATAAAATTTATCATATTGGAGAATTTGGTTCTGGGATGTCTGTTAAAGTTTTAAATAATTTTGTAGCATCTTGTTCAGTTGTAGCAGTAAGACATGTCCTATCTGAGGCTAAAAATTTAAACATCACAACTGATCAATTGCTAAAAATTTTAAATAGTTCTTCTGGTCAAACTTGGTTCAGTGAAAATTTAGAAAATATAGATTGGGCTAAAGAAAACTATGAGACAGATAATACAATTGCAATTTTAGAAAAGGATGTAAGAAGTTTTTTAGATGGATTGGCTGATTCAAATTCTAGCTCAGACAAAGCAATGGTTACTTTTCAAAATGCTCTTTTGAATGGATTAAAAAATATTCCAAAATTTCCAAATAATTAATAAATGCCTAATTCGATCCCACTGGTAAAAGTTAAAACAAATTTTTCTAATTGTTTCAAATAATCTTTTTGCCAAGAACCCTTGAGTATTAAAGGTGGTAAAACTTGTCTCCATCGTAAACCAATTAAAATTTTATTTAATGCAACTTTACAACCTTCCCCATCCAATCCTGCTCTAACATAATAAATAATCGGAAGTCCTTCTGTTTTGTCTTTTAAATCATCATAACATCTATCAAAAAAATCTTTTGTTAAACCTGACATGTATCCAAAGTTTTCGATAGTTCCAATTATTAGGCCATCAATTTCTCTAAAAGAGGATGAATTTGTATCAATCAAATTTGACGTTTTCAAATTTATATTTGGACTTAAGGTACTAATCTTATTTTCAACAAGTTTAGATAATTTTTTGGTATTTCTAGATGGAGAATGGTGAATAAATAAAATGTTTTTTTTCATCATATTCAAATCATATTTATAATTTGGGAACACCAAAATGATTTAAAAATTTGACTAGATTTTCAATCGGTTGAGCACCAACAATACTATGATTATTATATACATAAGTAGGAACTCCAGTGACACCATAAGTTCTAGATTTTTCCCAGTCTTTATCAACTGAATTTTTAAATGTTCGATTGTTTATTATATCATTTGCCTCATTTTTATCTAATCCTGATTTTGCTACAATTTCCAATATTACTTTTTTCAAACCTATATTTAATCCCTTTACAAAATAAGCTTCAAAGAAATTATCATGAATTGATGTTTTAATGTCTAAAGATTGAGCCCACGAGCCTATTTCTTGCGCTAATCTACTGTTAAAAGTATGAGTTCTATTGCTATAAGGAAGACTTTCATTGGACATCAAAATTTTCATATTTTGATTTTTTTTATCAATATCTTCTTGATTGGTACCAAAAAGATCTATTAAGGATTTACCTTCTTTTGGGGTATCAGGGTGTAAAGGAAAATGAATTATTTCGATCTCTATGTCAAATATATTGGTTAATTTTTTAACCCTTGAATCACCAAGGTAACACCAAGGACATACATAATCAGTGAACACTTCTAATTTATGAGAACTCATGAAACACACTCAAAGTTTAACAAACAAATTATATACTAAATATATATTATTAATGCGTATATTTGATAATAAAAAAAATTATAATTATGGTTAATTATAAAAAATAAAATAAGATTTTAAAATTTTTTAAATTATATAAACTTATAAGATATATTAAGAAATTTCTTATTTTAAAAATAAAATTTTTATAAAGGAATTAAATTGAAAAATTTAAGAGGTAAAAACGCGATAGTTACAGGTGGTGCTAAAGGCATTGGTAAAAGCGTTTGTCTAGCCTTAGCTAATGCTGGAGCGAATATACATATATTAGATATCAATAAAGACGAGGGACAAGAGACCGAGAAAGAAATTGCTAAATTAAATGTTGAAGTAAGTTTTTATCAAATAGATGTTGCAGACGATAATTCATGGATTGAATTTTCTAATTTTTTAAAAAATAAGAAAATTCTTATAGACATTTTAGTAAATAATGCGGGTATTTGGATTGGTAAAGATATTGATAATGTATCGCTAGAAGAATATCAGAGACTTATATCTATTAATTTAACTGGTGTATTTCTTGGTATTAAATATTTAGTACCTTTTTTGACTGAGGCAGGGAAAAAAACAAAATTTGGAAGCACTATAATTAATCTTAGTTCTGTAGCTGGTCTTGTTGGTTCTCAACTTGACCCATTATATTCAATGACAAAAGGTGGTATAACTACTTTCACAAAATCAATGGCAATATATTTTGGAAAAAATAAATTTCCAATCAGAATTAATCAAGTCCATCCAGGTATTATAGAAACTGACATGGGAACACAAGTATATAAAGCAAGAATTAGTCAAAACCCAGAGATGACAACAGAAGAGTCTATTTCAGCTGGCATTAATCAAACACCTATTGGTCGTCTTGGAACGGCTGATGAAGTTGCTAAAACAATTTTATTCTTATCCTCAGACGCTTCAAGTTTCATGACAGGCTCGAGTCTTGTTGTTGATGGTGGCTTAACAGCACAGTGAATTTAATTACACACAATATATTAAGGCAAAATAAATGATAAGAAATTTAGAAAAAAAAGTAGTCTGGATAACAGGCGCAGGATCAGGAATTGGACAAGATGCAGCTATAAAATTATCTAAACTTGGTATGAATGTAATTTTGTCAGGTAGAAATAGAAACTCTCTACAAGATACTCAAGAGAGATGTAAAACTAACACTATAGTTAAACCCGTAGATGTTTCTAAAAAATCAGATGTTAAAGCTATTATTTACGAAATAAAAAAAGAAATTGGACATGTAGATATTTTAGTAAATTGTGCAGGAATAAATATTTTAAAAAGAGACTGGGACAATATAGATGAGAATGAGTGGGATCAGGTAATACAAACAAATATTAATGGTTTATTTTACTGCTGTAAGGCAGTCATACCTCTTATGAAAGAAAAGAAGGATGGATTAATTATTAACGTATCTTCGTGGTCTGGGAATCATGTAAGTTTATTGTCAGGTGTGTCTTATACCTCTTCTAAACATGCATTAAATGCTATGACAGAAACTATCAATATGAAATATTGTAATCTCGGTATTAGGGCTACTGCATTGTGTCCAGGAGAAGTTGCAACAGCTATATTAGACAAACGTCCAAAAAAGCTCTCTAGCGAACAAAAAAGTAAAATGCTTCAACCAGATGATTTAGGTCAAACTATAGTATTTTTGTGTCAAATGCCTAAGCATGTATGTATTAACGAATTAACTATCAGCCCTACATGGCATCGAAGATATATTGCAGATCTTGGGATTGAAAAATTATAAATAACTTACGATAATTTTTCTAACTTATCTTGGGTTTTATGAATAAAGTCAGATGAACTATGTCGTTCGTGAAGTTGAGATGATAACTTTCCTTTGATTTTGTTTACCATAATCCCCCTTTTAACAGCTTGTCTCTCGTTAATTTTTCTTGCCCACTTCAATACATTTTTATATTTTTTAACATCCAAAAATTCTTCTGAGTCATATAACCTTCCTAATACCAAGGCTCCATACCATGGCCAAATGGCTATATCGGCTATGGTATATTCTTCACAACAAATAAAATTTTTATCAGATAATAATTTATCTAAAACATCTAATTGTCTTTTAACTTCCATAGCAAATCGATTTATTGGATATTCATATTTTTCTGGAGCATAAGCATAAAAATGGCCAAAGCCACCTCCTAAATAAGGCGCACTCGCCATTTGCCAAAACAACCAGTTGAGACATTCTGTTCTATCTTCAAATTTTGTAGGTATAAAAATATCAAATTTGTCTGCTAAATATAATAAAATTGACCCAGATTCAAAAATCCTTACTGGCTGATCTAGAGATTTATCTAAAAGACTAGGTATTTTAGAATTAGGATTAATTTCTACAAAACCAGAACTAAACTGATCTCCATTTCCTATTCTAATTAACCATGCATCATATTCTGCTTCCTTAATTCCTAAATCAATTAATTCTTCAAGCATAATGGTTATTTTAACACCATTGGGTGTACCTTGAGAATATAATTGAAAAGGATGTTTACCAACTGGAAGATCTTTTACATGAGTATTACCTGAGATTGGCCTGTTAATGTTGGCGAATTTTCCACCATTTTCTTTATCCCACTCCCATTTTTTGGGAGGTGCATATTTTTCTGATTTTGTCACTTTTTTTCCTCTTATAAAATTTAAATTAATAATTTAAAACTATTGGATCAATTGGGTCTTTACCAAGTACTAAATCAGAACCTTTTTCTCCTATTAATGTGGCGCCAGAATGTAAATTTGCAGATAACATTGTTGGCATAATAGACGCGTCGATAACTCTAAGATTGTTTAAACCATAAACTTTAAGATTATCATCAACAACTGCAGTTGGGTCATTTTTTGGACCCATTCTACATGTTCCCATCTGATGATAGGTTGTAGTTCCTCTTTCTCTTGCAACTTGCAGTAATTCTTCATCTGATTGTTTTTCAATTCCAGGATAAACTTCATAATCAAAGTAATGTGAAAGAGCTTTAGAATGCATTAGTCTTCTAGATAGTTTTAGTCCCGCAACAACTACCCTCTTATCTTCTTCGGCGTCCAAGTAATTAGGTTGAATTAATGGAGCATCGAATGGGTCATTTGTTATTGATTTTATCCAACCAAGTGATTCAGGTCTTTGTTGCCACGCTGTAACCGTAAATCCAGGTTCTGTATCTAAGGTCGATTGAACACCTTCTTTATATGATGCTGGAGTAAAAGTCATTTGGAGATCATGATTTCTTATTTCTTCATTAGAATGCCAAAAACAATATACTAACGTAGGACTTAAATTTACTATAGATTGTTTACCTATTATATATTTTCCAATTTCTTTTAGAAGTTTAAACCCTCTAGATTTTTCATTTACCGTTTCAACATTTTTAGCTCTTGCTGTTAATCTAGGAGCAAAATGGTCTCTTAAGTTCATTCCTACACCTTTAAGATCATGAATGACATCTATTCCAAGTTTTTTAAGATCTTCGACAGGACCAACACCTGACATGTGAAGAATATGTGGAGATTTTATAACACCAGATGACAGTATTATTTCCTTATTTGCTATAAGGTTAATCTTTTTTCCTCCTCTTCCTCCTATTAAATATTCAACACCGATCGCTGTTTTATTATTAAAGTTAATTTTTGTGACGAATGCGTTAGTTATTATTTGAAGATTTTTTCTAGACTTGGCTGGTTTCAAAAATGCTTTAGCAGCACTTACTCTAAATCTACCTCGAGTAGTACGTTGTACGTAAGAAACACCTTCTTGCAATTTCCCATTATAATCTTTATTAAGTGGAATACCTTGTTCTATAGCACTTTTAATAAATGCTTCACATAAGGGATCTCTATATTCAAGATCTGTGATTGGCAATTCACCTTGTGTTCCTCGATAAACATCATCAAATTCACCCAGTCTTTTTTCATATTTTTTAAAATATGGAAGTAAATCTGAATAACTCCAACCTTTATTACCCTTTTGAGCCCAAACATCAAAATCTAGGTTTTGTCCTCTATTGAAAACCATACCATTTATCGAACTTGATCCACCTAATGTTTTACCTCTTGGAATGTCTATTACTCTCCCATCTGTACCCCAACTAGGTTCGGATTTAAATAACCAATTTACATTTGGATTAACAAGAGTTTTCATAAAACCTGCAGGTATATGTATAAATGGATTCCAGTCAGGTGGACCTGCTTCCAATACACATACTGAATTTTTAGGATTTGCGCTCAGCCTATTTGCCAAAACGCAACCAGAAGATCCTGCACCAACTATAATGTAATCAAAATTATCTGCCATTCAAGGTATCCGATTTAGAAGATTTAAGTTTTATTTATTAGTTTATAATAATTAAAGCTAAATTTTATACAATTAGAAAAGTGTTATCTAATTACCAAGACTGAAGCCAATTTACCAAATAATCTCTTAAACCGGTAGAGATCATAATTTCCTGAATTTCATTTGAAAAGAAAAAAACTAGAGCAGCAATTATTATTCCAAATATAAAAGTCATTGTTGTCCCCTATTATAAATTTATTTATAATAAATTTAAAAATACTTGAATTCTATTAAAAAAAAAATAAAATATTAATAAAGAAAGAGGATATTTAATGAGTAAAGATGAATACACATTTACTGAAAGTTTAAAATCAGAAACCATTCTAGCGGTAATTCTTTTCTTTCCACTGCTATTTACTATTACTGGCATAATATAGATTACTTTATTACTCCTTCACTAATAAGGTCTTGTATTTGATTATTTGAATAACCCAAAGATATCAGTATTTCTTCTGTATGTTGTCCCAAGGATGGTGCTTTAGATAATATGTCATTATCTACAAATCTGGGCATACCAGGGATGTTTGGTACTGGCCATATTTGTTCAGTTGTTGGTTGCTTTAACCAAGAGATTAGGTCTATTGCTTTTGTTTGCTCACTTTCTATGAAATCTTTGTAGTCTTGTACCTTTTCATTTTGGACTTCATATTTGTTAAGTAAATTTTTCCAATAATCTGTTTTTTCTTTTATAAATAGTTTCTGAACTTCTCTTGAAAGAATTGTTTCATGCTTTCTTCTTTCAGAATTATTTACAAAACGCTCATCTTTGATGAATTTTTTCCAACCGACAGCATTACAAAATTTAATAAATTCATGATTTTTTACAACTATAATTTGTATCCAACCATCTTTTGTTTTGAATGTACCAGATGGAGATGAAGCATGAGTATAAGGCCCTTCCATATACCCACTCATAAGTCTTATTGATTGAATGGCTGCTGCAGCTTCCATTAGACTTATTTCTATCTTTCTTCCAAACTTTTCATTAATTCTCGCATATAATGATGTTGATATTAACTGAGTTGCGTATAAGGCTGTAGTCATATCAAATATTATAACAGGTGTTCTATGAGGGATATTATCTGGGCCTTTGTTTTCGGCCATAAAACCAGTAAATGCCTGAAGGACAGGGTCCATAGCAGGTTTATGACTCATAGGACCGTTTTGTCCGAAACCTGATATAGACAAATAAATCAACTTTGGATTTATTTTTTTTAACCTATCATAATCATAGTCAAGCCGTTTAATTACACCTGGTCTGAAACCTTCAATAAAAATATCGGATTGTTTAATAATTGCATCTAAAATAGGTTGACTTTTTCTATTCTTCAAATCGACTATAATACTTTTTTTGCCTAAATTTGCAGCTACTGAAAAAGCAGAATGCTCACCATACTCTTGTCCAAGATTTCTTGCCCAATCACCATCTTTGGGCTCTACTTTAATTACCTCTGCGCCATGTTGTGCTAAAAGCATGCCGCAATATGGACCGGCTACGCCTTGAGAAAAATCAATAACTTTAAGACCTTTAAATGGTTTTTGATATGACATGGAATCTCTCTCTAAACAAAATTTTTAATAATAATCTATTGATAAATTGTAAAAAAAACACCAAATATTCAATAATAAACCAAAACCTTAATTTAATTTATCAATAAGACAAATTAAATCTTACAATTTCAAAAAGTAGATGATAATGAATGAAAACGTTAGTTTATATTGGATAAGACAAGATTTAAGATTACACGACAATCCTGCATTAATTGCCTCTGTAAAAAATGGTTCAATAATTCCAATATATATTCTTGATGATGTTAACTCTGACAATCATAAAATTGGACAAGCCGGAAGAGTTTGGCTTCACCAATCATTAAAAGAGCTTGATAAAAAATTTCAGAATAAATTGATAATAGCTAAAGGTAATCCAGAAGAAATTTTAGTTAAAATATGTCAATTAGAATCAATAAACAAAATATATTGGAACAGAGTTTATGAACCATGGGTTATTTCTAGAGATAAAAAAATAAAAACAAATTTAAAAAAATTGGAAATAGATACATACTCTTTTAATGGTTCACTCCTATGGGAACCGTGGGATATACTTAAAGATGATAAAACAAATTACAAAGTTTTTACTCCTTATTTTAGAAGAGGGTGTTTAAATGCAAAAGAACCAAGAAGACCTTTTGAAAAACCAAAAATTATTGATTACGTCGAGGTTAAAAATTTTAAAAGCTTAAAAATTGATGAACTAAACTTACTACCAAGACATGATTGGAAAAATAAAATAATAGAAAGTTGGCATATTGGAGAAAAAGCTGCGAGTACCAGATTAAATCAATTTATTAATAATGAATTAGATGGATATAAGGAAGGTAGAAATTTTCCAAATAAGAAAAATGTATCTAGACTTTCTCCACATTTACATTGGGGTGAAATTTCTCCCAATACCGTGTGGTATGCAATTAAAGACCTAAATCAAATTGGAATGAAACATCAAAAAGATACTGATGTTTTTTTATCTGAAATGGGATGGAGAGAATTTTCAAATTATTTATTATATTTTTATCCAGAATTACCAAAAAAAAATTTACAAAGAAAATTTGATAATTTTCCTTGGAATAATAATTCGGAATATCTTTTAGCATGGAAAACTGGTCAAACTGGATATCCTATAGTAGACGCAGGAATGAGAGAGCTGTGGTCCACAGGATATATGCATAATCGACTTAGGATGATAGTAGGTTCTTTTTTAGTGAAAAATTTACTTACACATTGGCATGAAGGGGAAACCTGGTTTTGGGATTGTTTAGTTGATGCTGATTTAGCAAGCAATAGTGCAAGTTGGCAATGGGTAGCTGGGTGCGGTGCTGATGCGGCACCATATTTTAGAATTTTTAATCCTGTTACACAAGGTATTAAATTTGACGCTAATGGCGACTATACTAGAAAATATGTGCCAGAATTGAAATTAGTTCCAAACAAATACTTGTTTAATCCATGGGAAGCACCTCATGGAATTTTAGAAAAAGCAGGAGTTCAACTAGGTAAAAATTATCCGAAACCTATTGTGGAAATTAAAAGTTCAAGACAATCTGCTTTAGACGCGTTTGCAAAAACTAAACAACCTTAAAATGAATAAAAAAATCTACAGATTTTTATTTTATTTTATTTTATTAATAATTACGTATCTATTTTATATTTTCCCATTCGAAACATTAAATGAATTACTGTTTAATCAAACACAATCATTTCAATATTCTTTAATAAATACTCTCATTTTTTATATTTTAATTTTGTACTATTTAAGATCACATAATACTTTTAAACCATTAAAATTTTTTGTTTATGAAGGTTTAGGGATTGGTTTTATCAGTTTTATGATAATATCAATATGTGTTGTTTTTAATCATATTTTACAGTTTAACACATTCTTTATCGGAATAATTTCCCTAATATTAATAATTCTGATTTATTTGTTTGGTTCATATAATGCAAGAACCATAAATATCAAAAAAATAGATATAAAATCACCAAATATAGTAAAAAACTATCAAGTATTATTTATAAGCGATGTTCATCTAGGAAGTAACAACACAAACCACTTAGTAAAAATTATTAAAAAAATTAATAAAATTAATTTTGACTTTTTATTGGTCGGTGGAGATTTGATCGACTCTAGTTCTTTTAATTTTAAAGATCTAAATATTCTAAATGAAATTAAAAAACCAATTTATTTTGTTAGTGGTAATCATGAATATTACTTAAAAGATTTTCAAAATAAAATGAGTCAACTATCATCCTTTAATGTTAAATATTTAAAAAACACGAAGATACAAATTGACGATATTAATCTGATTGGGATTGATGATAACCAGACTGAAAAATCCAAAATTGATTTTGCAAACAAGCTTTGTGATAATAATTCATTTAATTTGTTTATCTGTCATAAACCAGATATTTGGCAAAAATTAAATTGTAAAAATTACCTTATGTTATCTGGTCATACTCACAATGGACAAATTTTTCCTTTTAACTTTATAGTTAAATTAAAATTCAAATATATCTATGGTTTATATAGTATGAATAACTCAAACCTATATGTAAGTTCAGGTGCAGCATGCTGGGGACCAAAGATAAGACTTGGTTCAAAAAATGAAATTATACATCTAAAATTAAGTAAAATATAAGTTAAATTATACCTTCAATGTTAACTGGCAAATCGTTGATCTCAATTTCTTTTATAATTTTTTTCAGATGAGAAGCATTCTGCGTTTCAATAGTTATATTTAATTTTGCTAAACTAGCTGATAGATCCATTGCAAACCTACTGTGCTCAACTTGTAAGACGTTTGCCCCATTCACAGCACAGATTTTAGAAATTATCTGCAATTGACCAGGTTTGTCAGGCATAGTGATTCCCAAAGTTGTTACTTGTCCCGATCTCACTAGATCTCTCATCAAAATTGAAGATAATACTTTAGAGTCGATATTGCCTCCACAGATGACAATTCCAATTTTTTTATTTTTAAACTTTGTTCCATGTTGTAATAAAGCTGCCAAACCTGCAGCACCAGCTCCTTCAACAACTATTTTTTCATGCTCTGCTAACATTGCAATTGCTCTTTCAATAGATTTATCAGAAACAGTGAAAACATCATCAACAAAATCCTTTAATATTGAAAAAGGAATTTCACCTATTTCTGATACTGCTATACCTTCTGCTAAAGTTGAGCCTTTACACTTTGATTTCTTATTAAACATTTTATTAGACAATGATGGGTAAAGATCAGATTCTACACCTATAACTTCAATATCTTTTTTCATGTGCTTTGCTGCCAATGAGCAACCAGCAATTAATCCTCCTCCACCAACAGGAACCAATAATACATCAATTTCGTTACAATCAGAAATCATCTCATATGAAATTGTGCCTTGTCCTGAAATTACATTAAGATCGTTATATGGATGAACCTCTATATAACCATTATCTAAAATTAAGTCTTGAACATATTGATATGATTCATTTAAATTCTGACCTTTGATAATTACATTTCCACCAAAATTTTGTGTTCTTCTGATTTTCGTAAATGGTGTCCCTTCAGGCATAACAATGTTTGAATTAATATTCATTTTATTGGAAATATAAGCCAAACCCTGTGCATGATTACCAGCTGACATGGCAACCACTCCAGCTTTTTTTTCTGCTGCTGACAATGACAACAATTTTGAATATGAGCCTCGTATTTTAAAAGCACCAGTGTGCTGTCTATTTTCTAACTTCAGAAAAGTATCTATGCCTAATTTTTCTGAAATAGAAGACGTGAAAGTAGTTTCAGTCCATTTCACATTAGCTTTTATTCTTTTGTGAACGTTTTTAATATCATTAAAAGTTAAATTCATTAGTATCTCTTTACTGATTAGGGTTATAATGGGGTATGTTTAAATTAGATATTTGTCAAATGTAATTATATTTTTACAAAGTTTTATAGAGATAATAAATGATTAAATTAGATATAAATAAAGTCATGAAAGGTAGTCCTCCACCGCCTGAATACCAAGTAACATTAAAAAACTGGAGAAAATATCCCTATAATATTTGGTCATTTGTAAACATACAGAGCCTTATTCCTACATCTCGAATTGAATCTGACCCAAAACAAAAAATAAATCTTAAAAAAAAGTTGTTAAACCTTAATGAAATTAAGATCATACATAATAATTCAGAAAAAATATTAAATGAAATTTTAATTGATTGTCATACTGATAGCCTTCTAGTTATGCACAAAGGTATTCTTGTTTTTGAATATTTTAATAATTTTACAAAATGTGACACGCCTCACATTATATTTTCAATTTCAAAATCATTAACTTCTTTGTTGACTGGAATTTTAATAGACAAAAAAATTATAAATATTAATAGTCTTGTATCAAAGATTTTACCAGAAACAATTGGTTCGGCTTACGAAAACGCTACAATAAGAAATATCCTTGATATGAATATAGCATCCAATTTTATTGAAGATTATTACGGTGAAGCAGAAATCTTTAAAAGATATAGATCTTCTACAGGTTGGGATGTTTTTTCTTCAGAAAATGATAACACTTTTGATGGATTGCATAATTTCCTGTCAAAGATGCCAAAATCTTCAGGTGAACACGGAAAAAAATATCATTACTGTTCTCCTCATAGTGATTTGCTTGGTTGGATTATTGAAAGATCATCAGGAGAAAAATTTTCTAAAATTATTTCTGAGTTATTATTTAAGCCATCTGGAATAAATTATGAATCAAATGTTACTGTAGACAAATTTGGTGCTCCCAGATCTGCAGGAGGAATTTCTATATCACCCTATGATTTAATTTTAGTTTCAGAGTTAGTTCGCAATAATGGATATAATATAAATGGACAGATAATACCTGAAGAATGGATAAAAGACATAAAAGAATTTAAAGATAATTCGTGTTATTTAAATCAAGATGATTTAAAAAGGTTTCCAAATGGGAATTATAGATCCAAATGGTATCAAACAGGTTTTGAAGAAGGTGAATTCTGTGCAATAGGTATTCACGGGCAAAATATCTGGATCAATCCAAAAAAAGAATTAACTATAATTAGACTGTCATCATCTAATGAACCTATAGATATAAATACAGAAGAACTTATGTTCTCAGTATTTAGAGATATAGGAAATGTTCTTAGTTAAATGAAAAAAATGTAAAACATATTTATTAATAATTTAAATTAAAACGTTATTGGAAATTTTTTATATAAATCATTAATCTCTGACATTAATTCATCTGATAAAACAACATTTAAACCCTTTAAAATATTTTTAAATTGTAAATTATTAGTTGCACCAAATATTACCGATCCCATGAATGGTCTCTGATTACAAAATGCTAAAGACATGTGAATTGGATTAATTTGATATTTTTTTGCTATTAATAGATATTTGGATACTGCTATTAAAGAGTTTTTATTAATTCTTCCAAACAAACCCGGTACTCTAGTATTTCTTGAATTTTTAGGTAACTTATCATTATTATATTTTCCAGTCAAAAGACCTCCGGCCAGTGGTGAATATGCTAGTAAACTTACATTTTCGTGATGAGACATTTCAGCCATATCAAGGTCGTATAATCTGCACAACAAGCTATACTCATTTTGTGTAGAAACCAAAGTTAAATTTGGAAAGTCTTTCAAATATTTAATAAATTGTAGTGTACCCCAGCAGGTTTCGTTAGATAATCCTAAATATCTAAATTTTCCTTCTTTCTGTATTGCAGATAAAGAGTAAAGGACACCTTGTAGATTATCCTTTATTTCATCATTTTTTTGGTTAGTAGGATCATAATTCCAATTTTGTCTAAAATGATATGATCCTCTATCAGGCCAATGTAATTGGTAAAGGTCAATATAATCTGTTTGAAGTTTTTTTAAACTTCCTTCAATTGCAATTTTAACTGATTTAGCATTTATACCTTCTCCATTTCTAACTGCTTTATAACCTTTGCCAGAGACTTTTGTTGCAAGCACTACAGAAGATCTTTTGGATTGATGGTTCTTAATCCAATTTCCAACTATTATCTCTGTATTACCCGTAGTTTCTGGCCTTAATGGACATGTTGGATACATTTCAGCTGTGTCAATGAAATTAATGCCAGATGCCAATGACTCATTTAATTGATAATGACTATCTTCTTCGGAAGTTGTTTCTCCAAACGTCATAGTTCCTAGACAATATGAAGATACTTTTAATTCAGAGTTACCTAATAATCTATATTTCATAGGAATTCCTATGTTAAAATTTAATAATAATTAATATCATTTAATAAATATACATAAAAATATTAATAAAATCTTTTATTATCAACTTTCTTAAAAGTATTCTCTTAAAACAATTAAAGGTTTAGATAATAACAAGACTAACATTTTTAAAAGACTAAAAATAGTAATCAAAGTTGGGACTAATAGTGACAAAACAAAAATCATTTTAAAATCATAATATATTTCAATATTGAATATATAATTTAGCAAAACATAACTTACTAAAAATCCAATAATTAGAGAAACAACCGACGAAATTAATCCTATTATGAAATATTCTTTAAACCATAGATACGCAACTTTTTTTGGGGTAGCACCAAGTATTTTTAAAATGGCAACTTCATATAATTTATCTTTTTTACCCACATCAATGATACCTGCTAAGACTATTATTCCAGACAAAAGAGTAATTAATGCAATAGAATTGATAATAATTATTAAAAGTTTTAAAACAGACTTTATAGATTTATAACTTTCTTCAATTGATATAGAGGAAATATTTGAAAATTCAGAAATTATTTTTTCAACAAAACTATTATTCAAATTTTGTCCAACATTTTTTGTAGTCGCAATCCATGAATGAGGAGCGTTTTCAATATTACTGTTACTCAATATGAATATAAAATTTATATCCATATTCTCCCAAATAATTTCTCTTGTATTAAAAATTTGAGCCTCAAAACTTCTTCCAAGAATATTAAATCTAATTTTATCTCCAATCTTTAAATTCATACCTTTTGCAATTTTATCACCAATTGAAACTAAAAGAGGCCCATTGTAATTTTCTGGCCACCATTTGCCTGAAATTAATTTAGTATTTTTAGGCATTTCATTACTCCAAGAAAATGCTCTGTCTCTTTTCAAAACCCACTCAACTTCTTTATCTACTATCAGATCTTGTACTGATTTGTTATTTATATCAGTAATCCGCCCTCTTAACATAGGTTGTGAATTAAAATTATTATCCCCTAGAAATGACAATGCAGTGTTTTTAATTTTTTCGATTTGCTGGGGCTGTATATCAATTAAAAAGTGGCTAGGGGCTTGTTGATTTACAGCAATAGTAATTCTTTTATCAAGACTTGATTCAATTATATTTAAAATAATTAAAAGTGATAATCCTATGCTAAAAGAAATAACTATTGATCGTGCAAATGAATTGCTTTTAGTAATAGCTTTTCTAACGTATTCAAATGTTGTTCCTAATTTGAATCTAATTTTTGATAAAATATAGAATTTTAAATTTGTTAGTCCATAAATAAGTACAAAAGAGACTATCATTGATATCAAAATATAAAATGATAATTTTTTATCATTTATTAAATTCATTGTTAAAACACATAAAATAGATACTAATATAATAATTATAACTTTTATTTTGTTAGTTGTTTGATTTAATGAATTATCAGATGAATTTCGTATTAACTCTATTGGCTTAATTGTATAAGTTTTTAAAAGAGGTAAAATAGTAAATAAAATACATGTAATTAATCCGTATAAAAAACTAACTAAAATTGGTTGAAAAAAAATTGATGGTTCAAATGTGTTAAAAAGTTCTTGACTTA
Source organism: alpha proteobacterium SCGC AAA015-N04 (assembly GCA_000383115.1). Taxonomy (GTDB): domain Bacteria; phylum Pseudomonadota; class Alphaproteobacteria; order Puniceispirillales; family Marisalimonadaceae; genus Marisalimonas. Next base: position 28,943 of record KB910588.1, on the reverse strand, counting down.
TAATTGGTGAAAAAAAATACGGAATTGATACTCCTAGCATTATGGCAGGAATAATACTTATTAAAAAAATAATTAGAATTTGATTAAGATATATATTTAATATTTTTGAATTTTTTGCTCCTAATGATTTCATTATAGCTATATTTTTAGTTTTCTTAATAATGTAACCTTTAACTCCGTTCGAAATTCCTACACCAGAGATCAAAAGAGTTATCAAGCCAACTAACGAAATGAATATTGAGGTTCTATCAACAAAATTATTAAAATTATTTGTAGTGTTTTCAATACTCCTTATAGAAACATTCGTACCTTTTACTAAATCATTTAAAAATGCTAAGTTAATTGTATTTTCATTATTTGGAATAAATTTTATTTTGTATTTAATTAGTGATCCAGCTTTTATTAGGCCTGTACCTTTTAGGTCATTTGCAGAAAGTAAAACTCTTGGTCCAAACGTAGCAAAAGAAAATATTCGATCAGGTTCTTTTTCTATTATCCCATTGATTTTGAATTTTGATTTACCTAAATAGACGAAATCATCAATGTCAATGCCAAGTTGATCTTTTAAAGATTTATCAATTAAGATCTTTTTTTCATTCTTTTTAGTTCCTAAAGACAACTTAACTTTCTGATAAGGAGATATTAGAACTTTGCCAACTAAGGGGTAGTTATTGTCTACGGCCTTTAATTCTACAATACGACGCTTTAGTAAAGATTGGGAGTTATAAGAAAGCATAGTTCTCAACTCAATTATATGAGTAGTCCTGCCATTTTTCTCTAACCAATTTTTAATATTATTTGGAAATTCTTGATAAGTAGTTGATAATTCAAAATTACCACCCAACATCTCTATTCTTTTATTGTTGATTTCAGATTTAAGATTTCCAGAAATACTGCCTACAGCTGAAATAATAAATACGCCTAAAAATATCGAAGCAGCAACAATTTTAAATTCATTGAAAGATCCTCGTAATTCCCTAAGAGATAGAGTTAAGTGTTTTAAAGTTTCTTTAAACATCCTGGTAATTTATTTCACTATTAAGCCATTATCTATTTTTATAATCCTATCGCACAATTTCGCCACAGACGTGTCATGCGTGACCAAAATTAATGTAGACCCAAAATCTTTTTTTAATTGGAAAAGCAATTTAATCACATCTTCACTATTTTTTTTATCTAAATTTCCAGTTGGCTCATCAGCAATTAAGATTTCAGGATTTGATATTAACGATCTTGCAATAGCGACCCTTTGCTGTTCTCCACCAGATAGTTGATGAGGATAATGAAAAATTCTGTTTTTTAATCCTACTGCAGTTAATAACTCTATTGCCATTTCATTATTTTTAAAATTACCAGATATCTCGATTGGTAAATTGACATTTTCAAGAGCTGTCATAGAAGGTAAAAGGTTGAATGATTGAAAAATTACACCAATATTTTCTGATCTATATAAAGCTAAGTCATCTTCTTTAAGATTATGTATAGGCAAATTGTTAAAAAAAATTTTTCCTTTAGATATCAGTTCCAAACCAGCAATGCACATAATTAAGGTAGATTTTCCTGCTCCACTTTCCCCAATTATACCAACACTTTCATTTTTAAAGATTTTTAGATTAATTCCCTTTAGAACATTTATTGTTTCAAATGAGCTTTTAAGATCTACATGAATATTTTCTAATTCAATAAGTTTGTTTTTTTCATTTTTCATTTTAGATGTCATTCAAAAAATCTTTTTATTTTGAAAAATAATCTTTCTTAAAAAAAATTAATCAGGTTAAATAAAATGATGAAATTTATTTTAAGATTATTCTATATATTAATATTTGTATTTTCTTTTATAGAACTTGCATACTCAAAAACAACAAAAATTATTTTTTTCGGAGATAGTTTAATTGCAGGGTATGGATTAATTAATGAAAACAATTTTGTAAGTCAATTAAAGCAAAAAACCATAGAAAACAAAATAAACAATGTAACTTTGTTCAACAGTGGTGTTTCAGGAGAAACATCTACAGGCTTATTAAATAGATATAAGTGGATTCTTGAAGATAATTATGATGGTGTAATTATTCTAATTGGGGCTAATGATGCATTAAGAGGAATTGATCCAAGTTATACAAGTCAAAATATTGAAAAAATTTTAAGTTATTTAAAAGAAAAAAAAATTCCGACAATGTTAATTGGTATGAAAGCGCCCAATAATTTAGGAGAAAAATATGTAAATGAGTTTAACTCAATTTATCCTAAGCTATCAAAACAATATGATACAGCTTTTTACCCATTCTTTTTAAAAGACGTTGTTCTAAAACCTAAATTAAATCAAAAGGACATGATACATCCCAACAAAAAAGGAGTAAGAATAATTGTAGACAATTTTTTTCCATACTTTTTAGAGTTTTATGAGAATTTAAAGTAATTATCTTCTAAAAATCAAAAACCTTACTATTCGAAATAATCTTTTTAAAGCTATAGATCGAAAAAATGGGTTGCTTAATAAAATTTTTAACTTGTTTATGATGTGTGGAAGTTTATTTTTTAATGACAATAATATTACAAATAATATAAAAAAAATTATTATCGTTTTTATCATATTAAATTAACACTAATTTCACCTAATTCACCAAAATTAGCTGTAACAATATCTCCTGTCACAACTGGTATAGGTTTAGAACATGTCCCTGTGGATATTATCATGTCTTTTTCAAGGACAATATTATTTTGAGATAATTCATTTACCAACCAGGTTAATGCAATTCTTGGATCACCTAAAACATTTGATCCAATCCCCAGATATGAAAATTTTGAATTTGATATTGAAAGTTTAAAATTAGAAAAATCTATATTTTTCCAATCTATCTCAATTGGTGAAGAAATAACAAATTGATCAGTACATGCATTATCAGCTATGAGATTAAGTTCGCCAACAGATGAGAAGTTATTGAATCTAGAATCAGGAAATTCAATAGCTAAATGTAAAGTATCGACTAATTCCATAACCTCTTCCACACTAAATAAAGTCTTATTAGGTTTAATTAATGAACCAATCTTAAATGCGAATTCTGGTTCAGCAACTCCCATCTTATTATGTCCTAATGCTATCGTACTATTTGGATTAGTTACTTTTTCTTTAAAAATTCTTCCTGCTAAAGGACTTGACACCCCTATATGATTTTGACCATCTTTACTAGTAGCTGCTATTTTCCAGCCTAAAATTGTGTTTTTACTAAAAACTTCAATCTTTTCTTGAATTTTATAAGCTTCATTTCGAGAATAAGGCATAATTTTATCTGGTAAAGTTTCTATTTTTTTACCATTTTTCCAACTATTCCAAATTAATTCTGCAGCTTCCATTAAATTATAACCATATAAAAAATTTAAATTTTCATTTATTTTTGTCATTAAAATTTTTAAAAAGCATTTTATACAAACTTGATTTTGAGCTGCTATGAATATTCCACCTTTTTTTTAATATTCTATATAGATATAAGCAACCTACACCTATGATTAAGTATAAAATTGCTGATGGATTTTCCATTAGTAGACTCTTAAAAGTTTTTAATTTGTTAATTTCATACTTTAACCACCATTAGTCAAGAAAACTATTGTGTTAATTATTGGATATAAAGAATCCTTATTTTATTGTACTCTTCAACACAACATTTCACTTAATTTTTATTTTGTGTTATCAAAAAATATGAAACTAGTTGTTGGTATATTTCTATTTTTTTGCGTGCTTAATATAGCAATGTATTCTATCTCTTTTTTTGGATAGTATACAAATCATTAAATATATCAAATTTTCTTTTTCCAATCTGGGCCTAACATGCACATCCATAGACCTAATCCTGTAACTAAAAGACCAAAGCTAACACCATAAAAAATAAAATTTAATGATAAGTCATAAAAAATTACATAAAAACATATAATTGAAACTGATAATAATCTAATAATGCCTACAATCACAGGATAAAATATCTTTCCTAGACCTTGACTTGCAAAATACAAAGTTTGCCCTGCGGCAAAAAAACAGTAAAAAGGTCCAACAATTATCAAGTATGAGGTTGCATAATCTCTAATTAGGTTGCTTGAATCAAAATTATTTAACCAAGTATCTGGGAAAATAGTTACAGTTGCACCTAATAATCCAACAACACAAAAAGAGATAAATGCACCTGTCCATGCTATCATTTTTGCTCTAGGTAATTGTTGTGCACCTACATTTATCCCAACTGATGCAGTGAGGACTGAACCAATTCCAAATACAAGCGGTGTAATAATTATTTCTAATCTACTTCCTAATCCGTATCCCGCAAGAGCCTCAACACCATATTTGCTTACAGCGGCAGTAACAACTGCAACAGTCCCAGCTATCGTTATACTATTTATTAGCCCTCCACCACCAACCTTCATAATGTCTTTAAAAGAACGTAAACTAATTGAACATGGAGTTAGTTTGATAATTTTTTGTTTAAGTTGTAAATTAAAAATTAAATATAACGCCATTATAAAATGGCTAACCACCATAGCTACTGCAGGACCTATAATACCAATACTTGAAAAACCAAACCATCCTAAAGTCAAGGTTCCTGCAAAAATGATTTGAAAAATACAACCAATGATTTGAACAATTGCAGGTGTAACAACATCACCAATTGCTCTGAAAATTGCTGAAAGAATATAAACCAACCATATAAAAATAGCACCTCCAAAACTCACCTGTGAATACAATAGAGCATATTCTAGAACATTCCCTTTGGCCCCCATCTTTACAAAAATATAATCTGGAAAGAATAAAAAAAATATTGAGTAAATTAGAGAAAGCACTATTGCGATAATGATTGCATGCCATGCAGCTGAATTGGCCCCTGAGATATTACTTTTACCCAAATGTCTTGATATTGAAGAAGTGGTAGCCCCCCCTATCGCGCCAGCTGACATCATTTGCATTAAAGATAAAAATGGAAAAACTAGTGCTAAACTTGCTAATTCTATATTTCCTAACTTAGATATAAAAAAAGCATCCATGAAAATAATTATTGGCATTGAAGAAACGCCTAAAAAGTTTGGTAAAGACAGCTTACAAACCATTTTAAAAACAGAGCCTTTTAATATAATATCTATGTTATTTTTCATAAGGTAAGTTGTAAGTTTATATCACAAATATAGAGGTGGGCAGAGCCCCTTTGACTTTAGGATATTAAATGCTTTGAAAGTATTTTCAATACCCTCTTTTACTGTTATTGATGGATAATTTCCTACATAAGTCCTTAAAGGGTTGTCATCCAAGTCAGGTGGAAATGGAAATGGTTTATCAACATATCTAACTTCAGCACTTGGTTTAAGTTGCTTTAATATGGATACTCCATATTCTATAGTTTTACAACAACCATTAAGATTAAATACTTTTGCATCTGACATATCCCCGCTTATTGCACTAATAAAAGCTGAAGCTGCTTCTCCAACGTATAACCAACTATATTTCCCATTAAAAGGTATTTCATATTCTTTATTTAAGACAGCTGCTTGAATCGCCAAAGTATTTTTGGAACTCATGCCCTGATCTCTTGCCAGACCATAAACAATATTTGGCCTAATACCAATTGAAGGAACACCCCAATCAGCCCAGTAAACATAAGCAGTGTGCTCATTGGCTAACTTATATGCACCATACAAAGTTTCTTTCCATGGTCCTTTTGGTGGCATAGCCAATGCAGCTACCGACGAAGCATAAACTGTTCTTTTTAATTTTATTTCTTTTGCAATTTGAAGAATATTAATCGTTCCTTCAACGTTTACACGTGCACCTAGAGCAGGGTCGGAAGCACAGAATGGAACTTGTAGTCCTGCGAGATGAATAATTGAACTGGGTTTATAATTAATAATGATATCTTTTAACATAGTAAAATTTGTAATATCACATTCTTCCCATTTGATCTCAGCAGCTTCTTTTCCAAGTATAAGCTCTAAACGATCCTTTTTGTTAGATAAATCTATACCGACGCAAGGTATACCAGATCTGTGAAGAATAGATAATATCCAACTCCCTATACAACCACCTGAACCCGTTACAATTACAGGTGATTTGAAATTATGCTCTTTTAAGAGAAATTTTTCTGTTAGAAACTCTAAATGCATTTTGAATTACCAATTATGATTAATGTAAATTAAATATAGACTACAAGCAAAACAAAGAAATTACAAAATCTCTTTGACAAATTTATTGATGTCTTTTGCTAACGTTTTTGGTTTTTCCATTGCAGCAAAATGTCCTCCAGAACTATGAGAAGAGCAATCTTTGATGTTTTTATAAAACTGAGATGCCAAGCTGATCTGTGTCTATCATAATATGGCCAGAATGAAGCGCCTACACATCAAATTATCTAATATAAAGTTATATTAGCTAACAACTAATCTATATTAATTTTTAAAAAATAAATCACCATCATGATCTGTCCAAGTATAAATTTTTTCACTTATATATGGAGATAATGATACTGGTGACGCATTTAATGCATAAGCAAGAGTAAATGTCTTAGCACCTTGAAGTTGTTGGTATCCAGTCTCGTATAAAATGAAATTTTTAAGCTTAAGATAATACATTTCTTCTGCTTTGTTCTCAGGTGACTTGCCCAACCCTCTTGGGAGGGGTAACATATTTAGGTACATACTTCTTATAGTATCTGGATCCTTATTAGACATAATTGATGCAATAAAGGAACCTATATCTACACCTTGGATAAAATGATTTTTATAGCCTAAATAATTCATAAGTTTCATGAAATGTTCAGAGATTTCGATAAGATCGATTGGTTTTTGATCTTAAGAAAATAAAAATCCAACATTTGGTAATGATGGAATCATAAGATCAAAAGGTTGACTTCCTGACAAACTATTTTCATTTGGATTGGTCAATGAAGGTATGAGATCAAAAAATTTAAATATTGATCCCGGCCAAACATGTATAAGTAACAATGGTAACGCATTTTTCTCAGGCGATTTTAAATGTAAAAAATGAGTTTTTGCACCCTTATCAATAAATAAATTTGATTAAAAGAATTTAATTCTTTCAGATTGTTCCCATGAAAATTTATTTTTCTAATAATCTAAAATATAAGAAAAGTCTATCATAGCTAATACCAGCATCTTTGTTAAAATCTGTTGCCCAATCTATAATTCTAGCATTAAAAATTTGTAATTTAAGGTTTTCTATTACTGTTGGATTTTTAACTGAAACAAATTTTTCCATAAATAATGATTGCTCTTAATCTATTTAAAATATTTATATCATAGCCATTGTTTTTTGAAAAAAAAGAACCAAATATATAATCCCAATCTAATTCAAAAAACAAACATGCAAAATTTATTCAAAAAAACACTTATCAATTTATTGCTTATTCTAAATATTTTCACTTTCTTCATTTATTCTTCCAATGCAGATACTTTCATTTATTCTGGTGGATGCTTTTGGTGTACTGAAGCTGACACCGAGAAGCTTGATGGTGTGTCTGACGTTGTAAGCGGATTTACTGCAGGTACAACAAAAGATCCAAAATATATACCCGGACAGTGGGGAGATCATCGTGAAGCCGCGTTAGTAATATATGATCCTAAGAGAATTACATTTAAAGAACTAGTTTCTCATGTATTTAAGACAATTGATTATGAAGACAATAATGGACAATTTTGTGATAGGGGAAGATCTTACACACCAGCAATTTATTATAAAAATGATGAAGAAAAAAAAATTATTTTATCTCTAGCTCCAAAATCATCAATTGTTCCCGTTGAAAAAGAAAGCAGATTTTATCCAGTTAGAGAAGAACATCAAAATTATTATAAAAAGCAAACTTACAAGTATGAATATTACAGATTTATGTGCAGAAGAGATAGTCGTTTGGAACAATTAAATAATAATTAAACTTTAGCTAAATTTCTATTCCCTCTTGGATCCACCCAACCAATTAAACCATCTTCTCTTTTATATATCATATTAAGTCCACTATGTTTTTTATTTCTGAACATTAATGCTGATATGTTTCCAAGTTTCATTTTTTCGAGAGCATCAATAACTGTTAACTCTTCAATTTCTGTATTTAGTTCTGCAAAAATTAGTGGTTCATCGTCATTATTTTGTTCTTTTTTTAAATCATTTGATGAGGGTTCATTTATTATTTGAAACTGAGCATCTAACACATTTGATTTATGCGAATTTTCATTATGTTTATAATTTTTAATTTTTCTTTTATAACGTCTTAGTTGTTTTGAGAGTTTCTCTAAAGTGGAATCGAATGCTAATTTTGCAGTTTCACCACTTGATTGAGCCGTAAATTCCATTTTTTTTGTAATATGAAGGACTATTATGATATAAAAGATTTTATTTTTTTTGGAAAGACTTACTATTGAAGAAACAGCATTAGGAAAATATTTATTAACCACTTGAATAAGATTTAAATTGGAATATTTGGAAAAAGTTTCACCTACCTTCACTTGCTTTCCAAATATTTTAAAATTCATAAATATAACCTCTAATATTTAATACTATTAAAAAATTTATTCTGTACTGTTGTCAATAACTTTATTTTCAACATACGAAATAATTAATATTTATAATTATATATGTGAATTCTTAATGAATTGTTACTTAATAGTAAAATCATACACAACACTCGTAGATAAAAAAGAGTTTGAGAATTGGTATGCTAACGAAAATCTAAGTTAAACGAAGAAAGCATTTATGACTAAAAATACGAAAAGAGGTTGGATAAAAATACAAATTTCCATCTTGCCATATACGATTTGAAAATAGTAAGGATGATGAAAAAATTAATTCTAAAAATTTAGAAATTCTTACAAAAAAAATTTGATCATAAATGGGATAACAGAGTTAAGAGAACAAGAAAATTGACTGAGTTAATCCAAATAATTTGCAAAATATTTGTTAAATTTGATTGGATATTTCAATTAAGTTTTTATCTGGGTCTCTTACATATAAAGACCTTATTGGACCATTAGCACCAGTTTTTTCAACGGGTCCATCTTCAATTTTGATGTTGAATTTATTAAATCTTTTTAACCAGTCATCAATATTAATTTCACTTAAAAAGCAAATATCCATTGCACCTGGAATAGGATTATTCGCGTGAGGTTTAAAAGGTTTTGAGGCTTCATGTAAATTTATTTTTTGTTTACCAAATTTAAGAGATTTTCTATTTACATTATCCGTCGATGATAAAAATTCCTGTAATTCCATTCCTAAAATATTTGAATAAAAATATATAGATTTATTTATATCTGATACAGTTATTACAACATGGTCTATATTAAATGACATAACAAATTTCTTTATATTAGTTAAGAAGTTATGTATGTCTTACAATAATTATTTAAAAATATTAACTAGAAAGTTAGATAAGCTGTGTTACCAAAAAAAAAATTGATTTATGTGATTTTTATAATTTTTATGTTACCCATTAAAACTATGGCTATTGATGTACATCTTCCATCTGCAGGATTTGATTGTTCTGATACAAATAATAAGTTTGAGTTTTTATTTGATAGATCGAAAGATATGGATAATCCGAAAGTTTATAGAAGAATAAAAGGTAAATTTGTATTGATTGGAAATTTGTTAGCAGAAAAACAAGGGGCTTATGTCATTTGGGAAGATAAATATTTCTTTACAACAACTGATTTTGCATGGACTTTCGATAAAGTAACCTCAAAATTGTCATCCATAGTATTAAGTGTAGGAATGGGAACAGAAGACTTAAGTAAAATACCAAAACCAATGACATGTATGCAAAAGATTTTTTATTACTAAATTTTTACAATATTTGTTTTGACTTAATTATTTTTAAGTAATAAAAATACAAATTATTTTTTCGTAGCTCAGCTGGAAAAATAAACTTATTCTAATAAATCTCTTCACCGAAGCTCCCTAAAATATGCAAATAAAACAATAGTTTACTAACATAGATACTGTATATGTGTCTTATGTGAATTGTATAAATGGATTTGGGAAAGTTAAATTTAGTTGATTTAATGGTGAACGCGAGAGGATTCGAACCTCTGACCTACTGCTTAGAAGGCAGTTGCTCTATCCAGCTGAGCTACGCGTCCACACAAAAAAATATATTCTTTAAATATTATAAATCAATATAAATCTATTTTCTTTTCAAACAATATCAATTAATGTAGGCTTAATCCTTTAAAATAGAAAAAAAATTAGTCCAGTTTGCGTTTGTATATTCCCAGAATGTAGTATTTTTATAAAGGGTTAGGTTATTAAATATTTAATTAGTTCATCAATATTGGTTATACTTAAATATTAGGGAACCAATCTTCAATAATTTTTTTGTGTTTAAAGTATTTTGAGTTGGTTGGTCTCTTATAATTAGCTGTATGGTGTAATGAATGTGGTACACTGCTACCTGACGAATATAAACATGATCGTATTTGCCATGAATGTAAAATTGTTCGAGCACATCGACGAATAAATAATGAATATAATATTAGTCAAAGCTACAATGACGACAGTGTAGATACAATCTAAACAGCCCAATCCTGGGAAGCTGTTACAATCCCTGCTGGTCTAATTGCTGCTGCTTTTTAATTTTACTATATCACATATAAATTAGAAGTAGATATTGTTTGGTCTATAATTGCTTCTCTAATAAGTAGGTGTTCTTACCTATGTCCTACTAATGTGGATAATTGTAATAACAATATTTATCTCAATAATAGTTGCAATTTTATATTTTTTAGGATGGATCGAATTAAGTAATTTTTTTTAAATTTTATTCAAGAAACAAATTTGATAAGAGATTTATAAACTTTATTGAAATGGAGTTTGTCTTAATAAATCACTCTCAGTGGTATGTATGTGTTTCAAAGTAACAGCTTATCTGGTTATATCACAGTTCTTTTTTTACTTAATGCCTTTTAAGTACATTTCTCTTTGATTAGCAACATCTATTGCTTGATTTGTATTTTCATATGTTGCCCAAATACCCGATTGGAAAAACAAGTAAACTACTTAGATTATTCCATTTCACTCTTTTTTCACTTTCAGCTTCTTTAAGTACTTACTAAAAATGTAAAAATATTTTAATATAAAAGTAAAATAAATTTAATAATTAATTATGAAACTCACAACTTAATTAATTTAATAGGTGTAAAATGTTACTTGAAAAAGTACCTAAAGATTTAGGTTTTAAACGGCCAAACAGTCAAAATATAAATTTTCTTTTTAAAAATAAAATATTTAAAAAAATTGAATTTAGAGATTTCATTATTAAACTAGCAGATACAAAATCAGAGTTAAGACATGCCCAAGCTCTAAGATACTCTGTTTTTTATAAAGAAAAAAAAGCTATACCAAATTTTCAGAAAAAAATGATGCAATTAGATTACGACAAAATCGATAAATTTGCAGATCATTTAATTGTAGTAGATAAAAAGATAAAAGGTTTAAAAAATAAAATTATAGGGACTTATAGATTAATACGTGGTGATGTAGCTTTGTCTTCAGGAGGGTTTTATACTTCATCAGAGTTTGACCTTACTAATATACTTAATTCATACAATCATAGACATATATTAGAATTAGGAAGATCTTGTGTTCATAAAAATTACAGAAATGGAACAACAATGAACTTACTCTGGAAAGCGATTGCTGAATATGTTAAATTATACGATATAAAAGTCTTGTTGGGATGTGCAAGTTTTCCAGGAATAGATGTACAAGAATTTTCAAAAGAGATATCTTATTTGAGAAGTAACTTTTCTCTTCCAGAAGAAATGTCAATTAAAAGTATAGTCAATAATAATCATATTATTTACGATAATAATAACAGTAATGAGAATGATTTTAAAATTTTTGCTAAACTTCCACCATTATTTAAAGGATACCTTAGAGTTGGTGGAAAAGTAAGTAAAGATATTTTTGTTGATTATGAATTTAATACAATTGACTTTTGTGTAGTTGTTCAAACAGTCAACATAAACCAAAAATATAAGAATAAATTTTTAAATTAATCAGATCGAGTATGATAGTTAATCAAAATACATATTTTAGTCCGATTGATAAACTATCATACCTAGATCATTTTATTTTTATTCTAAAGTTAATATTTTTTGTCTTATTTTCTATTCCTTTAATATTTCTAGAAGTCATTTCTGGTAAATTAATTCCTTTTTTTGGAAAGTGTTTACCTGTAATTTTTCATAAATTAATTTTATGGCTTTTATCAATTCAAATTGAATTTGAAGGTGAAATAGATAAATCAAACAAGTCTAATCTCTATATAAGTAACCATCTTTCTTATCTAGATATTCCTATACTAGGTTCTATTTGCCCAGTTAGATTTGTTGCAAAATCTGAAGTTGCAGATTGGCCATTATTAGGTTTTTTAGCTAAGTTAGGTAGAACAGTATTTATAAGTAGAAATAGATCTAAAACCCTTAATCAAAAAAATAAAATTCTTAAATTATTATCCTCTGATGAGAAAATATTTATTTTTCCTGAGGGAACAACTTCTGATGGAAATAGAGTATTAGATTTCAAATCAAGCTCTTTTTCGGCCTTAGAAGGTCAAAATTTTATCATTCAGCCAATAGTTTTAGTATACTCAGACTTAAATGGAATACCAATTAATAGATGGTTGAGGCCCATTATAGCATGGTATGGTGATATGGATCTTAAACCTCACCTATCGTCGTTAGTATATTTGAAGTCTTTAAAAGTTAGATTAATATATCTAGATGTAGTAAATACAAAAAACTTCAACAACAGAAAAGATCTTAGTAATTATCTAGAAAACAAAATAAAAAAAGTTTACTCTGGTGCAATATCAAAAAAAGTTTAAAGATAATATTATCACTTAAAGTATGCATTGATTAATCTAAAAGTAAGACAATATATATCAAATATCATTTACCTCTAATGTCTTTGTTATAAAATAGGTATATTAGAATACCCTAAAAATCTTCTATTAATTTAATTAGTAATATTTTTACCCGTTATCGGAATATATGGTATCTGGATTGTTACAGATGATTTTAAATTTCTATGTCTAGGTGCATGAGATGTTTTCGTATTCTCTTATAGAGATAATGTAGAGATGTGATTTTATTGACTAAATTTAAAGAGTATACCATAAACCCCTATACTTCTAAACAGTAGGTCAGAAGTTCGAGTCCTCTCGTCTTCAACACTATTTCCATATAGATAGAGTTATTTGGATTAAGACTAATAAAAGGTGTTGGTCTAGACTTAACAGATGACACATTAGTTAGTCTTTTATTCAAATAGGCTAGTAAAGTTTAAATGATAAAATAGTAATAATCTAATAAGTCTTCAAATCAAAAGTTAAATAATAATAAACGAAGTATTTAATGTAATTTAATTATTTGCTTTTTACTTATTCCAGTTTCGATACCAGTTTTTAAATAAGTTAAATTGATTTTCAGCATATTTTTTCTGACTTTCACCCAGGCTATCAGTTGGATTAAAATGAAGATCGTATTCTTTTTCACCATTTAGGACCATTAAATATTTATAATAAAGTACTAGATCTGGTCCCTCATCAAACGATGACAAAACTGCAAGAGCGCTTTCAAGTTCTTTAGCTTTTTCTCTAGCTAAAGAATCGCCTTGTGTAGCTTTTTCGCATAAATCAATTAAATGTAATACTTCTTTTGGCAACGCATTTCCTACTCCTGTTATTGCACCGACCGCACCACAATTCACATAGCCATGATAAACAGTTGTGTCTACACCAATCATCAAAGATATATTTTTATCTTTGGAAGTAATATGTTCTGCAGCATAACTAAGATCTTTAGCACCCCCAAATTCTTTAAAACCAACCAAATTTGGATATTCTTTTCTTAAATCAAAAAATAAATCTGCTTTTGTTGAAAACCCATAATAATGACTATTGTAAATAACAGCAGGAAGTTTAGGCGCTCCTCTTAAAATAGATGAAAAATGTTCTCTTTGAGCTGAAAGTGATGGCCCCCTAGATAAAACTCTTGGGATAACCATGAGACCTAAAGCACCCACTTCTTGAGCGTGCACTGCATGTCCAGTTGCTTTTTTAGAATTAATTGAACCAGTGCCCACAATTGTGGGAATACCAGCTTTAACTAATCTAGTGACACCCTCTTGTCTTTCTTCATCAGTCAATAACGGCCAATCTCCCATTGATCCACAATAAATTACGGCTGACATTCCATAATTCATCAGTTCATTAGCTTTTTTCACGAGTAAATCAAAATTTGGAGAAAGATCTTGGTTACATGGCGTCATAAGAGCTGGCATACAACCTTTGAAAATATTTTCCATATTAACTACCTTTTACTTTGATTTAACCGTTAATTGAATAACCACCATCAACAGGAATCGCTGTACCTGTGACATAATTACAGGCATCACTAGATAAAAACACCGCTATTCCTCCTAAATCATCAGGATCTCCCCAGCGCCCAGCAGGAGTTCTTTCTTCAACTCTTGACTGTAGTTCAGGAATATCAATCCTAGCTTGACGTGTTAATGTCGTATCGATATATCCTGGTAATACTGCGTTTACTTGGATGTTATCTTTAGCCCAAGTATTAGCAAGGCTTTTAGTTAATTGAACGACCCCTCCTTTACTTGCGGAATATGCGCTTCCAAGAGGTGCACCAAACAGAGAATGCATTGATCCAATGTTAATTATTTTTCCACCATTTTCATTTTTGAAATGTTTAAAAGCTGCCTTAGAGCAGGTAAATGTACTAATTAAATTTGTATCTATTATTGACGTCCATTCATCTAACTCATATTCTTCTGGTCTTTTTCTTATATTTGTTCCAGCGTTATTAATTAATATATTTAACTTTCCAAATTCTTTAACTACATCTTCAATAAGTTTATTACATGAGTTTTCATTGACTACGTCAACTACCAAAGATTTACATTTAATATCCAAAGAATTTAATTCTTCAATTGATTTCTTATTTTTGTTTTCATTCCTACCAGCGATCACAACAGTTGCGCCTGCTTCACCAATAGCTTTAGCCATAGCAAAACCTATACCACCATTCCCACCCGTTATAATAGCCACCTTATTAGTCAAATTAAATAATTTCATATTTTACTCCCCCCCTTTTTACTTACCAATTTTCTTGAAAAGTTCTTAAGTCTAATTCAAATGTCCACGAATCTTTACTTTGATTATATAAAAACATATAAGCATCTGTAACATTCTCTATATCAATAAGTTTACCTTCCTTAACTCTTTGATCAAAATCCGATAACCGTTGTCTTATTCTTTCTCCTGCTAAACCGCCATCTATAATTACGTGACTTACATGAATTGAGTATTCAGCATATTCTTTAGCTAAAGCTTGAGCAAAATTACGCAACGCGCCTTTGCCAGAATTAAATGCACCAAAATTTGACTTGCCTCTTAAAGAGGCACTAGCACCTGTAAAAATTATAGTCCCAGCAGTTTTTTCACTTAAAAAAGACTTAACAACTTCTTTAGCAAATAAGAAACCTCCAAAACAACATGATTCCCAACTTTCTCGAAAATAGCTGGCATCCATTTCTATGATCTTACCTGGTCGACTATTTCCTACATTATAAATAGCAAAGTCTAAACCTGGGCCAACATCTTTTATCATATTTTTAATTTGGTTTTCATCAGTTGCGTCTACTACAAGGGGTGTAGCTTTATTTCCATCTTTTATAATTTTATCAACCACAACATCTAAAGATTGCTTAGTTCTACCAGCAACAAAAACTTCGAAATTATTTTGAGCAATTTTTCTACATAATTGTCCACCCAAACCATTCAATGGACCAACACCTATGACTAAAGCTTTTTTCATCTTTTACACTCTTTTTAATTTAAGTAATTATCTACTCTTTGAAGTAAAGAATTAAGTCTAATTTTAAGATCTAATAATTGATTTTTTAAATTTTTATTTTCGCTTTTTAATTCTTTA
Organism: alpha proteobacterium SCGC AAA015-N04; assembly: GCA_000383115.1. Classification (GTDB taxonomy): domain Bacteria; phylum Pseudomonadota; class Alphaproteobacteria; order Puniceispirillales; family Marisalimonadaceae; genus Marisalimonas. The sequence continues at coordinate 12,950 of KB910588.1, read as the reverse complement.
ATTTTTACTTTTAATAAAGAATTGTTTAAACCTGTACCGGGAGCTGTTTTTTTTAAATCAGCTTTACAAGCGTTATAAATAGTAATTTCTTTTGCAGAAGTACCTTGCAAAATACAATCGTGTGCAGATATTTGGGATGAAATAAAAATAAAAAATGATATAAATATAATCTTCATGTTATTATGTTAAGCAATTTAATTATCATAATACAATTACATACTAAGTATGCATTTAACAAGAGGTAAAAATGTACACTAGAATAGCTGAATTTCAATCCACTTCCAAAGTTAATTGTGACATGATAATAGCTTTTTTTCAAAATGTCATGATACCTAGAAATATAAAAAATGGCCAGTTAAGTTGTGAAGTTTTTAGAGTTTCTGATACTACCGGGTTTGTGATTTCATGTTTTAAAAACAAAAGTGATGCTAGTAAAATAATGAAAATTATGGCAAGTGAGTTAAATGAAGTAAAAGGTAATACTAAAATAAAATTAATTGAGGGTGAAAGAGTTTTTAAGATAGAAAGATAAAATGGCTTTTATACAAAATAAATTTTTAAAATATTATATTGGTTATAATGATTTTTTTGATGAAATTGAAAAAATATCTTCAATTAAAAACACATCTAACCTCGCATTTGATATTTTAAAATATGATGAGAATAAATATGAAATTAAAGTAGCTTTAGCAGGTATATCCCCTGACCAAATTACAATTAATACTGTTAACGATTTTTTAATATTGGATGTAAGACAAAAACCATTATCATCTAATTTAGATATAATTCATAAAGGTATTCAAAATAATTCTAATAAACAAGTATTCAGACTAGAACAGAACATTCAGGTTGATGAGGCTGAATTGACAAACGGAATACTAAAAGTAAAACTACATAAGAAAGTTGTACAAAAAACACTCAGAAGAATAATTGAAATAATAGAAGAATGAGTGAAATCTTAAATGTTATTTAAATTAAGGAAATAATATGAACCATATGATTGACACCCAAAAGTTAAAAAGTCAAATTTCTGAAAAAGAATGGCAACTAAGATTAGACCTTGCCGCTACTTATAGATTAATTGCAATGTATGGCTGGGACGACTTAATATACACTCACGTGTCTTTAAGAATACCTGGGCCTGAACATCATTTTCTTATAAATCCATACGGTTTAATGTTTGATGAAATTACTGCCTCAAGCTTAGTAAAAATTGATCTTAATGGAAATGCAGTTATAGAGACACCTTATGAAGTAAATCCTGCTGGTTTTACCATTCACAGTGCAATACATTCTGCAAGAGAAGATGCGCAATGTGTTTTGCATCTTCATACTAATGATGGTGTTGCTGTTTCTATTCAAGAAGATGGATTGTTACCAATTAGTCAGACGTCAATGCTAATTCATCCACACATTGCGTATCATGATTATGAAGGTCTTGCATTAGATCATAGTGAAAGAGAGAGATTAATTAATGATATAGGAGATAAAAATTTATTTATACTTCGTAATCACGGTACTTTGTCTGTAGGACAAACATGTGGAATTGCATTTATGGGAATTTATTTCCTTGAAAGAGCTTGTTCAGCTCAAATACGAGCACAGGCTGCTGGCAAAATAAATTTACCATCAGAAGCAGCTATAAAAACTACTCAAGAACAATCAGTAGGAATGTTTGATTTAGGTAAAGACAGGCTGGCATGGCCAGCATTGCTCAGAAAACTTGAAAGGCACTCACCAGATTATAAAATTTAAAATGCTGATTTGGCACCGCCAGTTTTTTGAGAAGTGAATATGGATCCATAATCCGGTGCTGGAGGAAGAGGTATGATGACGGGGACTTTTTCCATTCTAGGTTGGTAACTAACTTTTCCACATACCATTTGATTTTCTAATTGGTTACATAATTGAATAGGATTTGTACTTTTCATATAAGCACCTGCACCAACCAAAGGCCATGCATCTGCTGAATTGCATTCGTAAAATAAAACTAATCTATCTCTATTGCTGTTGTTAGGAGATGAACCATGAAGTGTCCTTGCATGATGAATGGTCATAGACCTTGCCTTACCAGTTAAAGTTACTGCTTTATTCATATCAAAATCAGTGTCATCTGGGTCAATTGCACCACAAAAAACACCATCATTAAAATGGCTTAATACAGGGCCCTTGTGGCTCTCGGGTATTACCATTAATGGCCCATTATCCATATCAACATCATTCAACATTAATCCTAAAGCTAGAACATTATCATTAGTGTGAGGATAAAATGCCCAATCTTGGTGCCATTCCACCGCAGCTCCCCCACCAGGTGCTTTGGTGTTTAGTTTGCTGGTTTTCAAGGAGATATTATCACCAAGAAGATCTTTAAGAATATCTTCAATTTTTGATTCTTTTATAATATCCCAAAAAAACTGAGAATGTTGGTGTGGTTGTTTAATTCTTTTTAGTCTTGGATTATCAAATGAGTGACCTTCTTCAAGATCGAAAATGTTATCATTTTCTTTAACCATTTTTGCTTTGTCAAAAAATTTTTCTACTAAAGCCAACATTTCCTTGTGTTGAACTTCTGAAATAACATCTTCAACAAGTAAATAACCTTGGTCATTGTAAAAATTTACTTCATCTTTAGTTAATGCCATTAATACCTCCTGAAGAATAGAAAATTAATGATAATTTTTTTCATTTGTGGATTATATGTTAATTAAATAATTTTTAAGAGCAACAAAATATGAAGAATAATTTAATAGAACAAGACAGCAAACAGGCGTGGCTAAGATTAATAATTATTTTTACTATGAGTGTTATTGGAACTGCGGGTATGTGGTCAGTTGTTATAATAATGCCAAACATTCAAAATGAGTTTGGGCTAGATAGAGCAGCTTCTACCTATCCATATGTTGCAACAATGTTTGGTTACGGCATAGGCAATGTAATAATTGGTCGCATTTTAGACAAAATTGGTATTAGAAAACCAATAATTTTTGCTTTAATACTTTTAGTCTCTTCTTATGTGTTCTCAGTTTTAGCAACAAATGTATTTTGGTTATCTATTATTCAGTTTTTTTTAGGTTTTTCTGCTGCAGCTTTTTTTGGACCAATGATGGCAGATATATCTAAATTTTTTTATCAAAGAAAAGGCCTTGCTGTTTCTCTGGTCGCAAGTGGACAACATTTATGTGGTGCAATATGGCCATTTTTAATCAAAGACTTCTTAGTTGATGGCCAATGGAAGAGTGCACATTTGTTTATTGCTGTAGTATGTAGTATCTGTATTCCAATATTATTTTTTTTTCTAGGGGAAAAGAAACCAAAATCAGAAGAAAACTTCCAAAATTTTGATGAGGAAAAAAACGTTAATTCAACTCTAAAATTGTCAATAAGTAATAAACAAACTCAAATTTTACTTATGTTTGCTGGTGTTTTATGTTGTGTTGCTATGTCAGTCCCACAAGTACACATAGTTCCTTTGTGCATTGATTATGGATATGGATTAACAATTGGAACCGAAATATTATCATTTATGTTATTTGCAGCTGTGATTAGTAGAATATTATTTGGGTTTTTATCAGATAACATAGGCCCTATACAAACATTAATACTAGGATCAAGTCTTCAAGCTGTTTCTCTGTCAATGTTTTTGCCATTTAGTAGTCAATTATCTCTTTATATCGTAGCAATTTTTTTTGGATTATCCCAAGGAGGAATAGTACCTATTTATACTGTTATCATAAGTAAGTTTTTACCCACAAATGAAGTTGCAGAAAGAGTTGGATTACTCATATTAGCAACTATAATTGGAATGTCAGCAGGTGGTTGGTTATCAGGAGAAATTTTTGATTATACTAATTCATATAAATTAGCTTTTATAAATGGCATATTTTGGAATATCATAAATGTCTCGATAATGGTTTATTTGTATTTAGTTTATAAGAATTCAAAAAGGATTAATGATTGATGGAATTAGAACAATTAATGTCTGTTTTATGGAAAAAATATCTCGAAACAAAGGATGTGAAATATCTCGCTGAAGCATGTGAAAAAGCACCCTTTTTTGGACAAAAACAAATGGGAAATGAAATTAGCAAAATCTTAAAAAAAATTAATCATGATTAATTCTACAATAATTTTAAATTTTTGGTTTAAAGAATGTAATCCAAAAATTTGGTTCAAAAAAAATCAAGAATTTGATAATTTAATAAAGAATAAATTTCAAAAAACATTTGAATATTGTCTAAAAAATAAAATTAATAATAATTCCATTTTCAGAGAAAATTATCTTTCATGGATAATTGTGTTAGATCAATTTAGTAGAAACATCTATAGAAACCAAATTAGATCATTCTCTGGAGATGAAAAAGCTCTCAAGTTATCAAAAATTGCAATAAAGAAAAATTTTCTTATCTATAATGAGGATCACTATAATAGTTTTTTTTTAATGCCCTTTATGCATAGTGAAAAACTTTCAGATCATGAGTTAGGTCTTCCCTTGTTTAAAAAATATACAAGTAAAAAAACTTATAATTCTGCAAAAAGACATAAAAAAGTTATTGAAACTTTTTCAAGATTTCCTCATAGGAATAAAATTTTAGATAGAATATCAACTAAATCAGAATTAGAATTTTTGAAATTACCTGGGAGTAAATTTTAAATATCATGGGAATTAATACTACAAAAGTTAGAAGTAATCCAAGTATTTCAATTGATTACGCGGGTCAAGGTGAAATGATAATCTTTCTACATGGCATTGGTGGAAATAAAAAGAATTGGACAGATAATCTTATTTTTTTCTCACAAAAATTTCTTTCAGTTGCCTGGGACACCAGAGGATATGGAGAAAGTGATGATTATGAAGGAGATCTAAATTTTGAGGATGTTATAGATGACTTAATTAAAGTTTTTAAACATTTTAATAGAAACAAAGCCCACATAGTAGGACTTTCAATGGGTGGACAAATTGCAACATTATTTTATGAAAAATATCCAAGTTATGTGAAATCCTTAATACTGTGCGATACTCATTTTGGACTATCGAATCTTGATCCAAAAGAAGTTGATAGATTTATAAACTTAAGGAAAGAGCCACTCATAAATGGAAAAGAACCAAGAGATATTGCTCCAATAGTAGCTTCAACCCTTATTGGTGATATCAATAATAAGTCTGCATATGAAAAATTAGTAAACTCAATGGAACAATTGCATAAAGAGAGCTATTTAAAAACGATTGAAACATCTATGAGAACGGAGCACCGTCATGTCTTTAAAACAATTAATGTCCCAACATTTATTATGGTTGGAGAATTAGACACTTTGACACCACCTTCAATGTCTAGAGAAATTATGAAAGAAATAAAAGAAAGTTCCCTAGTAATTATTCCAAATGCAGGACATTTAATAAATATTGAAAATCCAAAAGAATTTAATCAAAAATTATTAGAATTTCTGGAACAATAAATGAAATTAAATAAAATTAAATTGTATCTGTATCAATTAATATATTCTCAAATAAAACATACGAAGATTATGACACTAAATATGAAAAGTCCTGGAAATGGTTTTTTAGGAAATATTGCTAGAGAATTAATGATAATTTTTAATGAATTTATTTATAACGATTCAGTTAAAAGACTTAATATTAGAAAAAATGATAAAGTAATTGAGATTGGTTCTGGAAATGGACAAGGAATTGAAAAACTACTAGATCTAACTACTAAAAAAATTGTTTCAATAGAAGTAAGTGATTCCTTCCGAAGTAAATTAATACACAAATTTAAATATCAAAATGTTACTATTTTTTCTAATGACGCAAAAAATCTATCTGATGTAGTAAAAAATAATACATTTGATAAATTACTTGCTGTTAATGTCATATATTTTTTACACCCTATTAAAGAATATGCTGAGGAATTCCTTAGAATATTAAAGTTTAACGGATTAGGACTTTTAATATGTAAATTCGAGGGTATTAAAAATTTTGATAATAAAGTTGCTCCTAATAAGAATTTGCAAGATATAGTCAAAACTTTTGAAAAAGTTGGATTTTCAGTTCAAACAGAATTCATTGAGTCAAAAGATGTACAAAAAGGGTATCACGCAATTTATTTAAGAAAGAATAAGAATGAATCATAAAACAAAGATAAAAGCAAGAAGAAGCTTCATATTTACTCCTGGTCTGAAGCCTGAAATGTTTCCAAAAGCACTAAAATCTGGAACAGATATGGTGTGCATTGAATTAGAAGATGGTATTGCGCCACAGGACAAAGAAATTGCAAGAAATTTAGCCATGAAATTGTTTCAACAAAAACAGGAGAATGATGGAGTTGAAAGAATATTAAGAATAAATTGTTTAAGAGAAAAGTTTGGAATAGAAGATGTTAAAGCTATTCTATCAGCTAAAAATCCTCCACCAGCTTTAATGATACCAAAAGTAAAAACATCGGAAGAAGTTAATCTTTTAGATGATTTACTTAATGAAAAAGGGCATAACTGCAGACTTCATATTATAATTGAAACAAATGAAGGTTTAGAAAATGCATTTAAAATCGCAAATTGTTCTAAAAGAATAGATGCATTATTTTTTGGAGGAGTTGATATGTCTGCAGAGTTAAGATGTGAAAATAAATGGGAACCACTTTTATATGCAAGATCTAGAATAGTACATGCAGCTTCATCAGCAGGAATAGACGCGATTGATGTGCCATATTTAGACCTGGAAGATCCTGAAGGCATGAAAAAAGAAGCAATTAAAGCAAAGGAGCTTGGATTTAGCGGTAAAGGATCAATACACCCAAAACAAATTCCTATCTTAAATGAAGTTTTTACTCCAACCAATGAAACTATTGAACGAGCTAAGAAAATTACTGAAACATTTGAAGCTGCAAACACAGGGCTAGTCATAATTGACGGAAAGCTGATTGAAAAACCAGTATTAAGAGAAATGTATAGAATTTTGACAATTGCTAATAAAATAAAAAATTAAATTAATAATAACCTTAAGGCCAAGCCAATCAAAATAATCTGAAAAACATAAAAAAATAATTTATTGCTAATTTTGTCTAATAAAAATTGGCCTATTCTACTACCTAAAAGGGTGGCAGGTATCATTAACAATAAAGTATTTATATATTCTATGAATGAAAAACCAATTAATGAAAAACCAATGATTTTTGTAAAATTTCCAACTAGCCCAAAATAACCCAATGTTCCAACAATAGATTTTTTATCATTTATACTTTGTTTAACAATCACAGCAAGTAGGGGTGCAATTACGCCCACAAGAATATTTAAAATTCCAGTAATAAAACCAACAATGTAATACCAATTTGATGATATGATAAACTTTTTTATAAATTTTATATTTTGTAATATGAGTGCAATTATAATGAATGAACCAATTAGCTTTTTAATATCTTCTGCATTGATACTTTGAAAGATCTCTAGGCCTACATAAACACCTAAAGGTATCATTAGTGAAAATTTTAATATTATTCCCCATTTTACAAATTTTCTTAGCAACCATGTTCTTGCAATATTTGAAGTAAATTGTATTACACCATGAACTGGAATTGCCTCTGATGGATTCATAAATTGTAACATTGCTGCCAATAAAACTGTACCACCACCTGCCCCAACCAAAGAAGTCATCATTGCTGTAAAAAATGAAAGTATGGTTAGAAGAAAATTGTCATAAAAAGATAATTCAAGCATAATTTAATTCAAATGATTGTTTAGATATTTTAATTTGTATATCTTTTTAATAATTTAATGAATAGGATTTATTAGACTGGTTGTCTTATTTTGAAAAAAAATACTGTAATATTCTCTGTAAATAATGATGAAGGAAACATCTGCCTTGACATTTTTATTAGAGAAAACAAAACTTTTGGTTTTGAAGAATTTAGAAAAGATCCTGAAAATATTAATGGGTGGTACAAAATTGGAAATTACGGTGACAAAATTTATTTTAATCAAAAAGAAGCTTACGAAAATGCTTGTAAAAAAATAACATGGTTAAACTCTAAGAAATGAAAATAGCAAGCTTGTTTCCTGCTGGATCAGAAATAATATGTAACTTAGGATTATCCAAAAGTCTAATTGCAGTTAGTCACGAATGTGATTTTCCACCTTTACTTAGTAAGAAAGCAAAAGTTACAAAAAGTATTATCCCTAAGTGCAATGATCAAAATATAATTGATCAATTAGTGAAAGATGCGATCAAAAATAATATTTCATTATACCAAATTGACAACAACCGCCTTTTAAAAATGAATCCTGATTTAATTATCACGCAAGGTTTATGTGAAGTATGTTCAATTTCTGAAAATCAAATTCAAGCAACTTTAAAAAACAACCTATGCACTTTATCAAATAAAACTAAAATAATGTCTTTAAACGCCACTACGTTTGACGAAATATGTGAAGAAATAATTATGATAGGTAAAGAAGTAAATAAAGTTAAAGCTGCTGAAAATTTGGTTAAAAAAGCTTATCAAAGAAAAAATAATCTTTTGCAAAAAAAAATAAATAAAAAAATCTTACTTTTGGAATGGATTGATCCTTATTTTAGTTCAGGACATTGGATCCCTGAGCAAATTGAGATGGCAGGTTTTGAGGTTTGTCTAGGAAAAAAAGGAACAAAATCAGTAGAGTTAAGCATAGAAGAAATTAATAATATAAATCCTGATTATATTGGTCTAATTTGTTGTGGTTATAATTTGGAAGAGAATAAATATTTTGCAAAAAAGGTGTATGAAGATACTAGGATTAAAAATTTAGATGCTATAAAAAATGAGCAAGTATTTGCATTTGATTCTAATTCTTATTTTAGTAGACCATCCTTAAGAATTTTAGATGGAGCTGAGCAACTTCGGAATGTTATATTAAATAATGATAAAAATCATCGCTGCGAAAGGATTTACTCATAAATTATTGGAAACTCTTTACCTACAAGTTTATCACCAGTTTTTAGTTTAATATTTTCAAAAGGTGGTGATCCTTTGCCACCTCTATCTACAAAAAAGGCATCATCTCCTACAATTCTAGCTGAAAAAATTCTTCTTCTGCTAAGTTTATTTACATTTTCAGATGCACCGTGCAGTGTTNTAAAATCAAATGCAATTGCGTCACCAGCTTTTATTTTCCAGCTTAAAATTTTATAGTCATCTCTATTTGAATTTATATCTGGCACTTCAGTTGAGTTGTCATTTTCATATAAATCATGTCCATTAAATCTTTTGGGTTTATGAATAACATTTGATAAATGTGACCCTGCAATACATTCTAAACATCCTTCTTTTGAGATATCGTCTAGTGCTATCCAAAAACTTACTGATTGTTCTCCATCTACACAATAATATGGTTTATCTTGATGCCATGGTGTTTTTATAGATGAACCAGGTTCTTTAACTAAGACATGGTCATGGAAAAACCTTGAAATGTTAGACTTCATTAATTGGGATGCATAATAACCTATCTTGGAATTAAAAATAAAATCATTAAATTCAGAAATCCTGTTCCAGTTAACTAAATCTTGAAAAAAAGGAGACGTTCCATCTTCTGGAATATATGACCGTTCTCTAATACTTGGGTTTGCAATTAATTTATCAACACCTATTCTTAAACTTTCAACCCAATCAGAAAAAATACCTTTGCATAATATTGCTCCATCTCTACTGAAATTCTCAATATCATTATTATCTATAAATTCCATCCCATTCCTTAACAGCTTCTAATTTACCATCCTTACCTAATTTTGGTCTATTTTTTGTAAAAGTGTTTTCTGATCCAACTACTCCATAATCCATATACCCTAGTCTTACCAAGGGTCTTGCTGCAGACGCATTAAATAGTCCATCTTTAATAAATTTATCATTTATGTAAATACCAACAACTTGTCCAAAAATAACATAATTGCCTTTACCAGTTTCCCTATCAACATTGGGTAAATCAATTGTCTTCCAATGCTTACACTCAAGAGCGGCCGCCGCTTCAGACACAAATGGTGCAGAAACAAATTTACCAATTTGTGGTTTAAGACCAGCTAATTCAAATTCATCAATTTCTGATCCTGCAGGAACAGAACTACCATTCATATGATCAAATAAATCTTCTGTTGCTAATGAAACGGTAAAATCCCCAGTCTCTTCAATATTTTTAACTGAGTCTTTTATATCTACTGAAGAAAACATAACAAAATGTGGTTTATCTGCTATTGCATTAAAATAACTGTATGGTGCTAAATTATAAATACCAGTTTTTGAACGACTTCCAATCCAACCAATAGGTCTTGGAGCTACTATTGCTTTGAAGGGATCATGAGGAAGATTGTGTTCATTTTTAATCGTATCGTAGTGCATTGGTATTTCTCGTAAAATTAAATGGTTACAAACAAAATAAACAATATAGATTAAATGTATAGAATAAATTTTTACAACAAATGAAGTGTCAAATTATGAAGTTAGATGAAATTAAGAATATTGGTTTTATTGGTTTAGGAGTGATGGGAAGTCCCATGTGCAAAAATTTAATTAAGAACACACACTGGAACATCTTCGTAAAGGATTTGGATAAACTTAAAGAAAAAGATTTAGAAAATAATGGGGCATTAATTGCTAAAAATGTAAATGAATTGTATGAAATTGCAGACATGATCATAACTTGTTTACCTGGGGGAGATTTTGTAAAGGATATTTACTTTGGTGAACAACAGATTATTTCTAAGTTAAAGCCAAACAAGTTAATCGTAGATATGTCTACATCTCAGCCAGACTTAATGATTGAAATTAAAAATCAAATAGAAACAAAAGGATCATTCTTTGCAGATGCTCCAATTGCTAGAACCAGGATCTGCAAAGTAAGCTCCTGTTACCTGAGCTCCACATTCTAAAAGATGTCCACAAATAGTACCGGAACCTAACAAGTCTAATTCTTCATTTTTCCAGTTATATTCATAAATAAGTGGGCCAAGTGCTAAAGCACTATCAACAGTCCTTCCAACAATTACTATATCAGCTCCTTTGGAGAGAGCTTCAGCTATTGGCTTTGCGCCTAAATATACATTTGCAGCTGTAATTTGGTTATTCGAAAAATCCAAACCCTCCATAGTTGGACTTTCTAAAATTTCCTTATTAGACATATATTCTAAAAGGTCATCACCAACTACAACTCCGATCTTAGGCTTCTTTGTCTTTTGTTCTTTTGCAATTTGAAGAATTCTTTTTGCTGCCCCAAGTGGATTAGCTGCACCAATATTTGATATTATTTTAATATTATTTTGTAGGCAATCATCAATAATGGGAGTTATGTATGAATCTAAAAAAGGAGAGTATCCTTCTTCTGGGTTTTTAATTCTATATTGTTGAGCAATAGCTAGAGTTCTTTCTGCTAGAACCTCAAACATCAAATATTTTGGTTCATTTATATGTTTAAATTCTTTTACAATAGGTATTGAAGCATCAAATCGGTCACCAGAAAAACCTGCTCCACAACCTATAAATACTTTTTTTTGCATAGTTATATTCTAACTTTTTTGTTAATCTATTAATAATTAATTTAATCCTATAACATAAGTATAAATTTATGTAGTTAAAATTTTTAGTAAAAAAAATAAGGTGAAACAATGTCAAAAATAGCGATGGTTACTGGTGCTGGAACTGGTGTAGGTAGAAGAGTTTCAGAGGTTTTATCAAAAGATGGTATAGTTGTATATCTTATAGGAAGAAGAAAAGACAAGCTAATAGAAACTCAAAAATTGTGCTCCGGTCCAACTGAAATATTACAATGTGATGTTAGTGATCCATTAGCGGTTAAAAATGCATTTAAAATTTTAGAAGAAAAGCATAATAGAATAGATGTTCTATTCAATAATGCTGGTATTGGTGTACCTGCACAATCCATAGATGAAATGCCATTTGAAAATTGGAAAAGTGTTGTGGATATCAATTTGAATGGAATGTTTCTCTGTGCAAAATATGCATTTGCCCTAATGAGAAAACAAATACCACAAGGTGGTAGAATTATTAATAATGGAAGCATTTCATCTGTCACACCTCGACCTGGATCTATACCTTACACAGCTACAAAACATGCAGTAACTGGGATGACCAAGACTATTTCTTTAGATGGAAGAAAATATGACATTGCTTGTAGTCAGATTGATATTGGCAATGCAGAAACACCAATGACCGAAAGAATGAAGGAAGGTGTACCTCAAGCTACGGGTAAAACAGAAGTTGAGCCAGTTATTGACTCAATTCATATTGCAAATGCAGTTTTATACATGGCAAATTTGCCTGTTACTGTTAATGTTTTGAATATGACTGTCATGGCAAATAAAATGCCTTTTGTTGGTAGAGGATAAGTTAACTTAAGTGTTTTTTTAACACAGGAAAATATAAGTCTTTGTCTCCATTTTGAATAGTCCTTTCAAGAAGTTTTTTAACTGAATGAGCGCCTGGTAGATTTATATTATGTGTCTTTCCTAAATCTATTGCGTAAGAAAGATCTTTAAGAGCATATTCTGAGGAAAAAGCTGGATTAGGGAAATAATCTTCTGCAATACTCTTAAGCCCGTGATTTCTTAGTGCAAAGCTATCACCAGAACATTTTGAAATGTTTTCAAATAAATGTTTTACATTCATATTATATTTTTCCGCTATGTTTGCGGCTTCTGAGAGTGCAACAACCGTTTCAAATAAAATCATATTATTTAAAATTTTTGTCATTTGACCAGTTCCTACATCACCACAATACATGATGTCCTTTCCCATGTATTTGAGAACTGGAAGTATCTTTTTATAAATGTCCTTATCTGATCCTACCATTATTGCTAGTGTACCATCTTTAGCTGCTTGTCTAGTTCTAGCAATTGGAGCATCTGCAAAGAATGATCCTTTTGTTTCTATTTGATTTTTAATTTCAATCATTAAGTCTGGCTGAGATGTAGACATATC
>KB910587.1 GCA_000383115.1 alpha proteobacterium SCGC AAA015-N04 | reverse complement strand
ATATCTCATAAACACGCTTTGTCTTGTCCCACGACTTAGGGCGACCTTCATTCATTTCATGTTTCATTCATAAACCTCATTTTAAATAAGTTTCATTGCAAATTACAATAATAATTTTTTGCCATATAATCTCTTTTGAAAGGAACCCCCGTTACGAATTCTTTCCAAAGATGTTGATTTTTTTCAGCCCAGTTAGTGAAGCCCGTTATTAGTTTATTTTCACTTTCAACTAAGTCATTAGCATACCAGGATGATAAACCAATCAAAATTTTTTTTGACTCATTATTAGCATTTTTGTAATACCACCTTAATGATTGACACAAGTTATATCCAGTATTCACTACTCCAATTAATGTAGTTCTGCATAACATCGCTTTAACTTGATCAGATCGAGAAAGTTTTTCAAAGTTAAAACTCTTATCTTGATATGGTTTACACTGATAATAAAGTGAACCAATTTCTAATGTTACAACATTTGCTTTTGTACCAAAACTTATGCAAATAAAAATAATTAAAATTAAAATATTTTTCACGTTAAGCCCCACAAAGTTTTTATTTGATTTATGTTTTTGATAATATTTCTTCTACTAATTTTTGTACTCTAAACGCCTCATCAATTGTAGCTAGACTATTTGGTTTATTATTTATTTTAAGTTCTAAATGATCAAGTTGTGATTTTAAGCTCACGGCACGTGGATCTTTGGGTTCTTTCCTAAGAGGAATAAAGTTTTCACCCACTGATACTGATTCTTTATAAAATTCTGCTACTTTTCTACTTTTTTTTGATCCTTTAATAGTAAATTCTTGACGGTCAGGTTGAACTCCACCAACACTTGCTAATATATTTACTGGCAAACCATCCTTATTTTCTAGTTTAGCTAGAACAGCTGTTTCACATAAAAGTGGATCTGCTGGATAAGAAGTGTGGGCCCGCATCACTTTAAGAGGCCCTATTACACGTTCTGTAAAAAAAAGAAAATGAGATATTACTTCTCTTGTCATACCACCCTCTTTTTTGAACCTAAGCCAATCGGCTTCTTTTTGCCACTGACGTGGCCAAGAAGAATATGTAACTATAATGTCAACACCTAACATTTCACCCATCTCACCATTA
>KB910586.1 GCA_000383115.1 alpha proteobacterium SCGC AAA015-N04 | reverse complement strand
TTTTTATCGTTTAGGGCATTTAATATTAAACTTAATCTATGATGATGATGTTTAATTAAGTCTTTGGCTCTGTCATTACCATTTGTAAATGGCCAATCATGACACGGAAATACTTTAGTATCTGGTTCTATTGTCGATATTTCATTAAGATATTTAAAATATCCACCTAATCTATCATCTAGTGGGTCAAAGAAATTATCAGATATATTTGGCGAAATCCTTGGTAAAAGAAAATCTCCTGAAAGGTATAACTTTCTTTTATTATCCATCAAAGAAATATGTTCAGGCGAGTGACCGGAATCTGTTCTGGCTATCCAGTATCCGTCATTAGACTCAATTTCATATCCAGCTTTAATGATTTCAAATTCAGGTAGTTCACATACTCTATTTTTATAAAGTCTTGTTGCAGGGCCTTTTGCTAGAATATCTTCTTCACTCATCCCAGCTCTTACAAATACATTGCGAAAAATTTTTGCATATTCATCATCAGGCATTGATCTAAAAGTATTTGCGGTGAATAATTCTTTTTCTGTTGTATAACATTTAATATCCAATTTTTTTTGAAGCCAACCTGCCATTCCAATATGATCAGGGTGATAATGTGTAATTAACAAACCTGCAAATTTTTTGGATTTTAATGGCCCATTTATAAGTGCTTCCCAATGTTCCTTTGAATGATCAGACTTCAAACCAGCATCAAGAATTAATAACCCTTTCGGAGTATCCATTAAAAATAAATTCACATGGTTTAATCTGAATGGAAGTTCAAAATGTAACCAGTATAAATCTGAAGCGATTTGAGTTAATTCTGCAAATTTTGGTTTATCAATTTCTAGTTTCGTCATCTATTGCTCGTAAACAATTATAATGGTAATTTTTATTTAAGATGTTAAGAATATACATTAAATCTGAATTAGATCTAGCAAATCTAAAATAAAATATTAAAAAAGAAAATATAAGGTTCCTTAAGTATATTTTTATATAATTAAATAGTTTTAACAATAAGAGATACATTATGAAAAATTCATTAGATGGAATAAAGGTATTAGATCTTACAAGAGTTTTAGCAGGGCCTTATTGTACCCAATTGCTTGGTGATCTTGGTGCAGAGATAAT
>KB910585.1 GCA_000383115.1 alpha proteobacterium SCGC AAA015-N04 | reverse complement strand
TCGCTTGATCTAGTGCTTCTTCGTTTTCTTCTGTATATGGAAATTTAAAAAGCTTGTTTATACCATCTTTAATAGCCCATAAAATAATGAATCTATCTCCTTGTTCATATACTACTGCATGATGTTCATACACAAATTGTTCAGGAGGCCGGTCAAACATAGGTCGCCCAATGAACTCATGATTTGTATAAAAACTAAGCCAAATTGCTATAAAAATTATTGGAACAGTAAAAAACCTTTGCCATATATTTTTAGTAAAAAAAGGTAGACAACAAATGGCCCCTGCAAATGACCAAATAAGCATTAACTGACCTGAGCTTATTGAGAAATCAATCATTATACTCCACTCTTCTTTCTAATGACCTCACCATCAATTATAAGCTCATTTGTTGGATCTACATGAACTATACCGTTGTAATCAACTCTAAATTTAAATGCAGGAAGTTCTTGCCCTTCTGCGCTAAAAAATAATTTTTTTGTGTATTCTTCTTTATATGGATTTACCTTAAGTAATTTTACAGTAGCATGAGTAAGTGGAGCAGGAAATTTTCTAGCATTATAAAAATGTATTGTTACAAGATACGATCTTGCTTCAGGAGTTCTAATTGCAACTACTTCTCGATTTTCTTTTAAATAAACAGTTTTACCATTCTGATCTACATAAGTATCATTTACAGTTCCTAAATCATCTCTTTCTAAATGAATAAGAGCATCATCTGGTCTCCTGAAACTAACAATATGTCCCATGTTATCTTTAACCCAAATATCAAGGTCAAATGGTTTTTCTCCATCCCATTCTAGTTCTATAAAATACTCAGCTTTTGGTTTTATGGTCTCTTTCTTTGCAACTGGGTTTATCAATAAAAAAGCCAGCATAAAAAGAAAAACAAAGCCTATGAGCATATTGAATAAAAGGTCAATGAAGCCAAAAGATGATCTATATCTTGGATCACTCATATTTTGTATTATTCTCTAAAATTACCATTTGAATTTTTGTTAACACACTACCAACCAATCCTGAAAGTGTTGTACATAAGGCAGTACTCATGCCAAGTGCCATATTTGAGATTACTTTTTGAACATTTTCAACGTTACTAACATCTAAATTATCAAATGCAGA
>KB910584.1 GCA_000383115.1 alpha proteobacterium SCGC AAA015-N04 | reverse complement strand
ATTAAACTTCTTCAATTATCAAATATTGAATTAGCTGAATTTATTAATACTGCATTATTAGATAATCCTTTTTTACAAGAAAAAATTGAAGTCTCTAACAAAAATACAACAGTTTATCAAAATAATACTTTTGAGAATAACAAAAATATTGATAATCAATCAAAACTCTCAACAAAAGAACACTTCACAGGATTGGAAAACACATTTGATACTCATTTATCAATGGATCTAAATAAAGAAAATAAAAAATTATTTGAAAAAGAAACTGTAATATCTGGAAATTCAACATCAGCCGGTGAAATAATTGAAAAAACCTTAGAAAATAGAATTTCTTTAAGAGAATATTTGATTAATCAAATAAATATAGATTTCAAGGAATCAGACAAAAAATCCATTGCCATTAGTTTGATAGATTATTTACATCCTAGCGGATGGTTTATTACCCCAATTTCAGAAGTTGCTAAAGATCTAAGTATTAACGAAACTATAATAATAGAAACATTAAAAAAACTCAAAAAATTAGAACCTATTGGGATATTTTCTAAAAATCTTTCGGAGTGTTTACGAACACAATTAATAGATAAAAATATTTACAATGAATCCTACAATCTTCTATTAGACAATCTACAATTATTACCACTAGGAAAATTTAAGCAAGTTTGTAAAATCTGCTGTGTAAAAGAAGATATATTATTTAAAATGTTGGGTGTTATTAAAACTTTAACTCCAAAACCAGCAGAAAAATTTTTAAATGAAAAAACTCAACTTGATCAACCTGACATCATTGTGAAAAAATCTGATAAAGGATGGAGGATAGATTTAAATGGATCTACTCTTCCAACTGTAAATTTGGATGAAAATTATATTAATGAAATGGATAATCTAAATTTAGACCAAAAAAGTACTAATTTTGCTTCAGAAAAAATTGGAGAGGCTCGTTGGTTAAAAAAAGCAGTTGAACAGAGAAATAAAACTATAATAAGAGTTACTGCTGAAATTGTAAAAAAACAAGTTGGGTTTTTTAAACATGGTTTTACTCATATGAAACCAATGATATTAAAAGATATTTCAGATGCAATTGGTATGCATGAAAGTACAGTTTCACGCGTAACAAACAGTAAATTGATATTAACAGAATGGGGGG
>KB910583.1 GCA_000383115.1 alpha proteobacterium SCGC AAA015-N04 | reverse complement strand
ATTCTTTCAGCATCTGCAACATTATGAGCTATCTCAAATTTATCGGGATGGTCCATTGTAATTCTTTCTACAGATTGAATTAGTTGCTCTGCCATTGCTTTTGCACCACCAGTAACTTGATAAGTAGCTGGTACATAAATAGACATGAATGGAGCGTCCAATCCACCTTCTTTTGCACGAATATAATCAAAATCTCCACCTGGAGTCCTTACAGATATATCCTCATATCCACCCTTATGTAATCGCCAAGGGAGATCAATATGGCCATCAGTAATAATAAATTTTTGTGCTAATTCATTTGCTCTCTCCATCAATAAATCCTCGTTGTCATTACAATTAGTTAAGATTAGTGTTGAAATAAGAATAAGAATGATTTTTGATAATTTCATACTTGCCTGTCCTTTTGTTTAAATCGGAGGTTAGTAGCGGGAGTAGGATTTGAACCTACGACCTCCGGGTTATGAGCCCGACGAGCTACCAAGCTGCTCCATCCCGCGATCATGTTTGTATAATAAGTAAAAAAAGAAAAAGGGGGAACCTTTTTTTAAAGAAAACATTAACTATAATGAGGAGCAGATTAAAATTTAAAAATTACCTCTTATTTCCTTTCATTTACCCTTGGTTAGGTTTTAGTTTGCTCCTCTGCCATTTCTATAATCCCATCTGACGAAGAGCTTTACCCTGAAGTAGTTTTTTAGTTTGCTGATCAGCTTTTTTTAGGAAGAGTGTTCATGTATTTTGAAATAATTTGTAACATCACTTCATCAGATCCACCGCCAATAGAATGTAATCTACCATCTCTAAATTGCTGAGATACTGGATTTTCCATTGTATATCCCATACCACCCCAAAATTGTAGACAAGAATCCGAAACTTCTCTAATCAAGCATTGTGACATCTTTACCATCAACAAACCTATCACAAGCTTTGTAGACTAATGCCCTTAAAGATTCTAGCTCTGTTTGATGTTCCGCTAGCTTAAAATGTATTACCTGGTTATCCAATAGAGGTTTACCGAAAGCTTTTCTTTCTTTACAGTACTCAATAGTATCTGTAATACAATTTTCCGTTGCAATTAATGTTGAAGCAGCAATGAATAACCTTTCTTCCTGAAACTGTTGCATTTGCATGGTAAATCCTAATCCTTCATCA
>KB910582.1 GCA_000383115.1 alpha proteobacterium SCGC AAA015-N04 | reverse complement strand
TTCTATTTTTTTTGTCATTCTTCTTAATTTTCAATGGATAATTCAGTCTTCATTGTAAATTTCATCTTTTACAGTATATCAATTAAATTATATATAATTATTAAGTTTGTTTTTAATCTTGGTTGAATTCTATCTTTTATTTTATTAAATATCATATATGAATTTCATTTTACAAGCAGTTATAAGACCTTTCATTAAATCACAAATAAAATTATACTTGTGTATAAGTTTTTTTTTAGCCTTTTACGATTTATTTTAATAATTGATACAACAATAAAGGATCATAATGAATAGTATAATTCAAGCTCAAGGAATACACCATATAACCTTAAATGGAGCTGATAAAAAAACTTCCGTTGATTTCTGGCAAAATATACTTGGTATGAAATTTATTTTTGAACAGCCCAATTTAGATGACTTGAATACAAATCATTTATACTTTGACTGTGGAGACGGAACTACTGTAACAGTTTTTACTAATGAAAATTTAACACCAGATAAAAATAAATTAAAAAATGAATGTGGAGGGGTTCATCATGTTGCTTTCTGGGTAAGTCAAAGCACTATTCGAATTGCTGAAAAAAACTTAAATGATAATGGTTTTGCAAATACTGGCATCAAAGATAGAGGTTTTATGGATTCACTTTATTTCAGGGAACCACTAGGTTTACTTATTGAACTAGCAAGTTATAAATTCGATCCACCGATAGGATTTAATCATGCAAATGTTTTAGAAGAAGCGCATAAATTAAGAATTAAAAGAAAAGCCCTAAATATTCAAGATGAAGACATAGCAAGTGCAATAAAAAAACTGAGACAAAAATAATTTTATTTATGAAAAGTAAAAGATGTTGAGTAATCTATTAAAATTTTTTGATGATTTTTCCAAGAATAGAAAAACAAGGGAAAAAGTTATCATAAAAGCTTTTGCAAAAGATAATGTTGATCTAGATTATGCAAATAGATGGAATGCTCCACTTTTAAAAAAAAAAAATTAAAACAAAGAATATGTTAATAATAAATTCTTTTTTGATTTGCTTAATAATATTTTTAATTTTCAAATAAACATGCAAAAAATTTTAATTATTATTGGAATAATTTTATTAATTTTGGGTCTATTATATCCCTACATCAAAAAACTTGGTTTAGGACAACT
>KB910581.1 GCA_000383115.1 alpha proteobacterium SCGC AAA015-N04 | reverse complement strand
AAACAAGTTCAAGTTCTTGTTGCAGGAAATACAGTTGCAGCTTCTGTAACAGAGGCTAATCCTGACTTTGACTTAGAAAGAAAGTTTATTATTAAAGACAGCCCTTGCTTTATTGGAGTTAAAAAAGGGAATGAAGATTTATTGAGATGGGTAAATGTTTTTATTCTTCATAAGAAGCTTGGTGGTGATCTCAATAAAATTTCACTAAAATGGTTAGGTCAAGACCTCCCATCTTTACCATCATTATAAATACTAAATTATTATGTCTGACAGATTTAGATTTGTCAGACATAATCTAATTTATAAGATTTATTTATTATTATAATAAAACGTGATTAATGTTGATCACTCTAGGTTTTGTAAAACATACAATGTTTCTTAATTTGGAGAGTTAAAATAGTTACAGTCTTTAACACCTGCAAATTACCTTATCTTAAGGATTGTCAGATTTCTGTTATCAGAACCATTTGCAATTAATATTAAAATTAATAGAATGTTGCATGATTTAGCTATCAGCACTTTCAATAGTGGTCGGGGCGGAGAGATTCGAACTCCCGACCCTCTGGTCCCAAACCAGATGCGCTACCAGGCTGCGCTACGCCCCGAACAATTCGATTTATACTTTAGAAATCTTCAAAATCAAGCTTTACTTTAAAGAATTTAAAATTATTTCAATAAATCTTTAAATAGGCAGTTAAATTTATCTCCTATCATAAGTGGATACTCTCCAGATTTTAATTCGACTACAAAATTTACTTTATTTTGACTTTTAATACTTGTTTCATCAAATGCCTTAGCATTTTTATAAATCTCAATAATTTCACCTTGTTTGTTTAAAAAAAATAAGTCTAAGTTAAAATGTGTATTTTTCATCCAAAAATTTCGAAATTGTCTATCTTTCCAAATAAATAACATTCCTGAATTGGGTTTCATATCCTTTCTATTCATTAATCCATAAGATCTTTTTTGTTCATTATCAGCTATATCTAAAGACAACTTTTGAGGATTATTTGTATTCACATTAATAGAACATACAGTTTGTTTAAAAATTGGGCTGTTGCTTTCAGGAAATACTGTATTTGATAAAATAATTAGGAAAAATCCTAATAAAATTATTTTTAACTTTTTTAACATATTTTTTTGATTTTTAATACTTCATCTACCAAAGATAAAATTTCATATCCTATTGAATAATTTTTATATTCATCTCTCCAAGTGCTGATCCATTTATGAGGGATTCCATTCTT
>KB910580.1 GCA_000383115.1 alpha proteobacterium SCGC AAA015-N04 | reverse complement strand
TTCTTCAAGCAGCGCAAATGAATGTTTCGAAGGTGTTAGTAGAGCTATGTTTTCATTAAACCAAGCTTTGGATAATGTAGTTTTTGAGCCGATCGCAAAAGGTTATCGAGTTCTACCTTTAGTAATTAGAAACGGTACCAGTAATGTAATGAACAACATATCCCATCTACTGACCATACCAAATAATGTTCTTCAGGGAGATTTTAAACAGGCTGGTAATACGGTTGCTAGATTTGCAATCAATACAACAGCAGGAATTCTTGGATTTTTTGATCCAGCAGAAAAAATGGGATTCCCTGACAGAGGCAAGGAAGATTATGGTCAAACTTTAGGAGTTTGGGGAACAGGAAGTGGGTGTTATTTCGTATTACCAATATTAGGCCCAACAACAGTTAGAGATTTTGCGGGAACTGTTGCAAACATATGGGGTGACCCATGGTACAGCATGACAGTTTCAAGTCACCCAATGATGGCTGAAGGATTGTTTAATGAAAGAGATTATTATATTGAAAAAGGTACAACCGCTGTAGATTTTAGAGCAAAAAATATCGAATCCTTTGATAATATAGAAAAAAATTCAATTGATTTGTATGCTTCAATAAAAAGTTTTTATTTACAAAATCGAAATAAAAAAATTAATAATTCTGATACAATCGTAGAAACTCAAGACGAAAGTGACTGGGAAGAAATAGACACGGATTAAAATCAAAAAAATAATGAAAAGAAATTTTTTTATTTTTTGTGCGAAATTTTTATTGTTGTTTCTATTCTTTAATAATGCTTTTGCAGACAGTTCTGATCCGAGACAGTTTATTCAGGAAATAGTGGATAAAGCAAAAAAGATACTAGTTAATACAAACTCTCCAGAGTATAAAGCAGAAAAACTTACAGAAATAGCATTGGCTACAGTGGACATAAAAGGGGTTAGCTTATACACACTGGGTTCATATAGAAAAGATTTATCCGAAGAACAGAAAAAAGAATATTCAATTTTATTTAAGGAATATTTTTTGAAAACTTTTGTATCAAGATTAACTGATTATTCTGAACCGAAAATAGATGTAATCTCTGCCGATAAGAAAAATGAAAAGTATACTATTGTATCCAGTATTCTTCTTGCTACTGATAAAAAAGCTGAGGTAAAAATTGACTGGAGAGTTTACACAAAGGATCCTGATAAACCTTTAGTAAGAGATTTAATTATTGAAGGACTAAGCTTAGCAAGAACCCAAAAAGAAGAATTCAGTTCTAT
>KB910579.1 GCA_000383115.1 alpha proteobacterium SCGC AAA015-N04 | reverse complement strand
GCAGGAACTGTAATACACGAGTTATCTATTGCAATGGGATTTGGTGCGTCATCTGAGGATGTAGCTAGAATTTGTCATGGTCATCCTACGGTAAATGAAGCAGTTAAAGAAGCGGCTTTAGCAACCTACTCCAAAGCAATACATTTTTAATTTGTTCCCATTTTACTGTAAAAAACTAATATTATTACTCCAATAATTATTAGGAATAGCCCTAAAATAGCTAACATATCTGGTATTTCTTTATATTTTAAGGCGCCTAAAATTGTTATTGCAGATATACCTATACCTGCCCAAATTGAATATGTAATTGCAATAGGAATAGTTTTCATTGCAAGCATCATAAAATAAAAAGCAGTTCCATACCCTATAACAACGCAGGTTGTAGGCAAAAACTCTGTAAAATTGTTGGTACTTTTAAGATAGGTAGTTGCTATCACCTCACCAACAATAGCTATAAAAAGATAAAAGTATCCCATCTTTATCCTGATATTTACTTTTGTTTGTATTATTTCAATTTACTAATTATAGTATGAAAAAAAAAATTTTATAGTTTTAAAAATGGATGAAATTGTACACAACGAAAACTACTTAGCAAATAATAACTATGTTGAGGAAAGAAAAGATTTAGCTGCCGCATTTAGATGGGCCGAAAGAAGTAATTTGCATGAAGCCGTAGCAAATCATTTCAGTCTTGCAGTTAATTCTGAAGGTACAAAATTTTTAATGAATCCAAACATGTGGCACTTTTCAAGAATTAAAGCATCTGATTTACTTTTATTAGACGTTAACGATAAGTCAGTTCTTTCTGGAGATAATCCACCAGATGCGACGGCATGGGGATTACATGGAGCTATTCATAAATTATGTCCACACGCAAAATGCATAATGCATGTTCACTCTGTTTATGCAACGACTTTAGCTTCTATTGATGAATGTATTTTACCTCCAATTAATCAAGTTGCATCTATGTTTTTCAACAGACAAGTAATAGACAAAAACTATGGAGGACTGGCTTTTGAAGAAGAGGGTAAAAGATGCGCAGATTTACTTTCTGACCCAAAAAAACATACCTTTATAATGGGCAATCATGGAATATTAATATTTGGGCAAAATGTTGCTGAAACTTTCAATAGACTATTTTATTTTGAAAGAGCAGCTAAAATATATGTACAAGCTCTTCAAACTGGAAAAGCACTTAGCATATTAGATGACATTATTGCTGAGAAAACTGCTCAGGAATTGGAAAATGAAGAGTTTCCTAACCCCGC
>KB910578.1 GCA_000383115.1 alpha proteobacterium SCGC AAA015-N04 | reverse complement strand
TTTCATGAGGTGAT
Source organism: alpha proteobacterium SCGC AAA015-N04 (assembly GCA_000383115.1). Lineage (GTDB taxonomy): Bacteria > Pseudomonadota > Alphaproteobacteria > Puniceispirillales > Marisalimonadaceae > Marisalimonas. The sequence continues at coordinate 1,270 of KB910578.1, read as the reverse complement.
TTTATGGCCAGGAAGGAAAAGACGCCTGAGGAGTTGATCTCGGCGATATACCAAGCACTATTCAGCAGTCAGTATTCGGTCCATTTTCATGTGAAGAATTTACCTGGCATCTCGATAATGGCCCTACCTTTGCAACAAGATGCTTGTGCGTCCAATTGGGTCGTCAACATTGAATCAGGTGACCCCGAGCTTCGGGCAGCTATCAGGCACGCAGCATCCATGGTTCAACACGAGTTTGACTTGGTTTCCCGTCACAGTTAATCAACGGCTCGTGCATTTGAGATTCTTTTTTCGCACGCTCCAAGCGGAGATGGACCGTGTGCGCGAAAAGCTCTTGTCTTGAATTGATATGTCAAAATACCATTACCGGGTTTTCCCGCTATACCTAGGATGCTCGACTGTGCAAGCCAAGGTATTTTGATCAGATGATGGTCTGTGCGCCCATCTTACTAGGCTGATACGTCGTTAAAATCAGCAGTATGACGCCTCCTTTTCAAGATGAGAGACATCAGCGCCCACTACAGCGCTTGATTGGACATATGCCACTATTTTCGGTGCGGTGATATCGATGCAGCCCACAGTGTCGATGGAAAGAGACTCAAGTAATTTGACACAGCTGGGCAAATCCCCGTCCACGGGTGATCTGAATTGCAAACAGCTTTCAAGATATTCTGGTGCCCGCCATCCTGCCGAACTTCGATTTTAATGACACTATTGTAAGTGAACCATTTCAACACAAATTAGCGGGCGCTATCAGTAGCGACCTGTCAATAGGCCCTATCGTTTATTTACAAAATCCTTTCCTACCGCAGGATAGGTGCGTAAAATTGCATCGTCTTCTCGCGCCAATGTTGGTAGTCATAGTAAGAGGCAAAAATCTGTTGGATTTGATTGAGGATCTTTATTTGTACGACGTAAAAATCGCCAACCATTGCAATATTGTGTTCAAAAATTGAAAATATGGTGGCAGGTAGTTTTGAAGAGTGGGAATGGTCTTCGGGAGCTTCGGGTTGCCGTTGCCCCATTGGAAATTGATTTTCAGGAAACGAATAAATGTTGGCTTTGGAATAATTAATTTTGGAGAATGATTTAACAATAAATGCATAGATAGTCTTTGAACTATACGACGTGGCGAGTCTTTTGCACCATAGTGGGGCTAAAGTTTTTCGCTTATCTTTCATGAGGTGATTTTATGGCCAGGAAGGAAAAGACGCCTGAGGAGTTGATCTCGGCGATATACCAAGCACTATTCAGCAGTCAGTATTCGGTC
>KB910577.1 GCA_000383115.1 alpha proteobacterium SCGC AAA015-N04 | reverse complement strand
CTGACACAACAGCTTCTTCTACATCTACAGTTGGTGCTTCTTCTGCTGACACAACAGCTTCTTCTACATCTACAGTTGGTGCTTCTTCTGCTGACGCAACAGCTTCTTCTACATTGACTGTCGGAGATGCTTGAGTTGCATTATTATCTTTAGAATTTAATGAATCTGAATTATCTAGAGCATTGTCAATTTTATTAGTAATTTCTTCAGTTAAACCGATATTTGCCTCTACTTCTGAGTTGTTGATATTTTTCATAAGATCTAAGGAAGTTGAAGGATTTTTGTTTTCGTATATTTTCTCTGAATATTCTGCTTTGTTTTGCAACGTATTAACAGATTCACTATTATTTTGAGATAAGTTTTGTTCTGAGATACTTGTTTTTGGCTGAGCTTTTATAAACGGAGTTACATATTTTTCTCTAGCAATTTGTATATCAGATTTAAGTTTTTTTATTCTTGTATCCCAATCTTGCATTAGCTTTCTCTAGGTTTTTAGCAATATCAAATTTTAAATAACTATTTTAATTATACAAATTTTTAATTATCCTATTGATGTTTCAAAAAGCATACCAAATATTAAATTTTAATTATTTTATTAAAACAAAACTTTAATTAATTTAGAAAAATTACGGAAGATTAAACTAATTTTCAATAAATTTAAAATGCGAAATCAAATATAAAATCATTATTCCCCAAATCCTAAAATTAAATATATCTAAGATGTAGTTTTTAATCTTTCATTTGAAGGGAATAAATACTTACTTGCTTCTTCATCTATTTCTACTTTGAAGTTATGATTATTTTTGTTTGGAATATCAAGCGCATTCTTTGCTGCAGGTCTGTTGTTAATTTCTGTAATTAATCTATCTAAATGTGTTCTATTTTCTAACTCACCTTCACCTATCACCTTAGGTAACATACGTGCCCAACCCCACACACACATATCAACTATAGTGTAGGTTTCGCCTAACATATACTGATTCTGAGATAAACGATCATCTAATATATTATAATGTCTTTCAGCTTCAAAAAGATATCTATTGATTGCATAGTCTAGTTTTTGTGGTGCCATGTGTTGAAAATGAACTGATTGACCTGAATAAGGACCTATACCTGTAGCAATAAACATTAACCAAGATAAAAGATCAGCTCTATTTTTAGCAGTATTTTCAGTTATAAATTTTCCAGATTTTTCTGCTAAATATAGTAATATAGCATTACTGTCAAAAATAATATTTCCATCATCTTCAATTGCTGGCGCTTTAGCATTTGGATTAATTGCTTTGAAAGAATCTGAATGTTGGTCACCTTTTCTAGTATCTATTGGAATTGCTTCATATGGCAGATTCATTTCCTCCAAACACAAAGCTATTTTCATTGGATTTGGACTTGTATTATAATAAAATTTAATCATCTAATTCTCCATTTGCTATGACTATGCTTTTGGGTGTACAAAATATATTTATTAACTATTTATAGAGCCTGTAAACACCACCATCATACTCATCATTTATAATTATTAAAGATCCATCTGATATTTCTTCTATATCACGAATTCTTCCAATCTTATTTTCTAAAAAAATTTGTTCATTAACGATTTTATTGTCTTTTAAGGATAAAATGTGCAATCTTTTATATTTTAAAGATCCTAAAATAATTTTATTTTTAAATTCTGGAAACATACTGCCTCCGTAAAATATCATGCCAGACGGAGCAATGGAGGGCACCCAAACGTATTTAGGATCTTCATAACCTGGAAGTGAAGTGCCTATTCCAATTTTTCTACCTGAACCATATTCTTTACCAAAAGTGACTTTTGGCCAACCATAGTTTTTTCCTTTTAATACTATGTTTAATTCATCTCCTCCTTGTGGTCCATGTTCATGAGACCACAAGATATTTTTTTCTAAATCAAAGCTTAATCCTTGAGGGTTTCGGTGTCCTAAAGAATAAATTTCAGGAAGTGAATTTGTAAATGCCTTATTATTATATTTATTTCCATTTTTTAATATTTTAATGATTGCACCAGAATGATTTTTACTATTTTGACTGTCCTCTCTAGTTCCCCTATCGCCTAAGGTAGCAAAAATAAATTCATTTCTAATTGCAAGCCTACACCCAAAATGTCTTCCACTTGATGATATTTTATTTGATATAAAAATTACTTTTTCATTAGTTAATCTATTATTTTTTAAGTTATAGCTATGGATAGCTGTTGATGATTTATTACCAGGTATAACTTTGCTAAGACATAAATAAACTCTTTGTACGTTATTCTCTTTTTCAAAAGCTATATCAAGTAATCCACCTTGACCCGAATTATAGACTTTAGACGTACCTGCAATTTTTAATATATTTTTATTAAACACATTTAACCTGTAAAGATTGCCAGAACGTTGAGTTACCAGAATTTCACCTTTATTTATGATCGCTATACCCCATAAATTTGAAATTGTAGGAGTAATTTTATCCAATTTAATTTGAGAATGCACAATAAATGGAGATAGACTGAATAGTAAAACATAAAAAATGAAATTCATTTAATTAAACCTTTTGTTAATAAATAATAGTTTATAAAACTATTTTTACAGACTATTTTAAATTATTGAATAATATATTTTGAGTATAGCATGAAATTATTAGTTGCGGATATAGGTGGAACAAATGCAAGGTTTGCTTACCAAGAAAAAAATGATGGTGATCTAACTAATTTTACTTATTTAAAATGTTCTGATTTTGAAAACATTTATGATGCTATAGAGCATTATCAGCAAAAAAATAATTTAGACATACAAAATATGTCAATAGCAATTGCTAGTACTACAAAGAAAAATGATATTAAATTTACAAATAACCACTGGAAGTTTAGGCAATCAGAATTTGTAAAATATTTTAAATTAAATAAGCTTATTTTTGTTAATGATTTTGTTGCTCAGTGTCTAAGTCTTGCATCTTTTTATAAAGAAATATCTGAAAACAAAATCAAAAACAATAAATTACTAAATGATTATGATCTAAAAACCATTAGAAGTGGAACTCCAATTAAAAATGCTCCTCTACTTGTCACAGGTCCTGGCACTGGATTGGGTATTTGTACTCTTTTAAATATTAATAATTATCCTTTAGCTATAGAAGGTGAAGGAGGACATTCTTCTTTTGCCCCAAATTCTGATCTTGAGATAGAACTGCTTCAGCATTTAAGAAAGAAGTATGATCATGTTTCTAATGAGCGAATAGTAAGCGGTTCAGGTATTGAAGAAATATATGAATTTATTTGTTTTAAACATAAAACTCCTTTAGAGAATTTAAAAGCTCCAATTATTGGAGAAAATGCTATGAAGGGTGAACCGAATGCATACGAGACTATAAAACTATTTTTTAGTATTTTTGGCACAATCATCTCCAGTGTTATATTAATCAATGGGGCGCAGAGTGGAGTTGTAATAGCGGGTGGAATAACTCCAAAATTACAATCTATTCTTAATAAAAGTGATTTTGAATTAAATCTTTTAAATAAAGGTAGAAGATATGATTATGTTAAGGCTGTACCAATATGGCTAACAGAAAATAATGACAATGGACTAATAGGAGCATCAAAGGCCATAGTAAATCCACACTATATTTCGAAAATTTTGTCTAATAAATAAATTTTTCTTTTAAAAAAAATTTTCAATAGTTTACAATGTTAGTTGGAGCGAAATTTATGTTAAATAATGAGTTAATAAATTTTTTAAAGAAGTTTGATACGCCAACGATCTCAAATGCACTTGATATATATAGAGGATCTAGATCTGCAGATGGTTACACAAAATATCCCTTTATTTCAGCCAATAATAAATTGGAACCTATTATTGGAATAGCAAGAACAGCTAAAATAAGGGCTTCTAATCCTCCTATATTATCACCTGAGGAAACCACTTCGGTTCGATTAAAATATTACGAATATATAAGTAAAAAATTTGCAGAATATCCTGATGCTTCACCAGTCTGTGTAATCGAGGATCTTGATTGGCCAAATCCTACAGGATCGTTTTGGGGTGAGGTTAATGTAGCATTACATAAAGGCTTGGGACTTGCAGGAACAATAACAAGTGGATTACTCAGAGATCTAGATGCAATAGATAAAAGTTATCAGGTTTTAGCTAATGGGATTGGACCAAGTCATGCTTATGTTCACGTTGTAGAGTTTGAATCATCAGTCAATATCCACGGTCTTAACGTGAATGATGGTGACATTATTCATGCAGATCAACATGGAGCGGTAATTATACCAAACCAAGCACTTTCAATAATCAAAAAAGCTATTAATCACATGACTAAAAAAGAAAAACACTTAATCGAAGCAGCAAAAGGAGAGAACTTCAATATTGAAAAACTTAAAGATGCCTGGTCAAAAGCTTTAAATGAAAAATGGGAGGGATGAATTTTGTTTGAAATTGATCATAAAGCTAGAAGACTTTCAGATAAAGAAAAACAACAATATAAAAAAGAAGGTTACGTAACAGGTCTTCCAGTGTTCTCAGAAAATGCGGTTAAAGATTTACATAAATGGTATGATGAACTAAGTTCAAAATTACCTCCAAACATTGATATTAATAAGACCAACATGTGGCACAAAGCTAGTAAAAAATTTTATGATCTATGTAGAACACCAGCTATTTTAGATTATGTTGAAGATCTATTAGGTCCTAATTTTGTTCAATGGGGAGGTCAATTTTTTAGTAAAGAGCCTAAAGATGGATCAGTTGTACCATGGCACCAAGACGCACAATATTGGCCATTAAATCCATCTAATGCTGTTACGGTATGGCTTGCAGTTTTTGACACAGATGAAGAAAATGGCGCAATGAAAGTTGTTTCTGGAAGTCATAAAATGGGACGATTTGTTCATAAAAAAAATACTTCTAAAAATTTAGTTCTTGACCAAGAAGTATCATTTGATCAATTAGATGAAACAAAAATAGTTTCACTTAATTTGAAAGCTGGACAAATTTCACTCCACAATGATGCTCTTTTACACGGGTCGGAAGCGAACAACTCTAATAGAAGAAGATGCGGAGTTACCATGAGGTTTTCACCAACTAATGTTAAAGGTGATTTAAAAATTTGGCCTTTTTTTGAAACACAACTTGCCAGAGGCGTTGATGAATTTAAATTAAATCCTATAGCTCAAATTCCAAGAGGAGAAGCTACACCCCATAAAATGTTCTCATTTTCACGAGAATTTGAAAACGAGTGGTAAACCTAAACACATTCTAACATTTCAATATCTTGGCCACTCTTTAGTCTTTTTAATCCGATTGACTTTACTTTGATTTCATTTCTTGCAGTCATCCATGCGTCGCTAGAAATCAAAATTTGATTTGGCTCAGACATGTCACATATATTGAATGCCATATTTACTGTTTTTCCCAAAATATCAAATTGAACTGTTTTTGTCCCAACTGTTCCGGCAACAAGTGAACCAGAGTGTATTCCAATGTGAAGATCCCAAGGCATTGATGACTGATTTGCAATCTCTCTTAATTTATAAGAACAATCTACACAAGACTTAACAGGAGAAATTGCATGTGAAGACAAACCTGCAACTGCAACAATGGCGTCCCCAACTGTTTTGATTTTCTCTAAGCCAAAATCTTCAAAGGCTTTTTCAAAATTTTCGACAAGACCCTGTAATGTTTCCACAACTAATTCAGGATCATTTTTTTCGCAAAATGATGTAAAGCCTACTAAATCACATATTAAAATTGCAACGTCATCATATCTTCTAGACCTTACTTTCCCAGATGACTGTAATTCATTAGCTACAGAAGTAGGCATCACCGTTTTTAAAATTTGTTGAGATCGTTTTTTGTCTGTTTCAACCCTGTCTAAATAACTTTCTTCACTATCTCTTAATCTTTTTTTCTCTAGACTAGCTCCAACTCTTGCTTTGAGTAAAGTTCCATTGAAGGGTTTAGTAATAAAATCATCAGCGCCATTTATAATACATTCTGCAGCTGTTTCCACTTCATCAGAAGCTGTAACCATAATGACTGGAATAGATCTTTGTAGAGGATCACCTTTTAGATGTTTAAGAACATCAAGACCACTCATGTCTGGCATCATAAGATCTAAAAGTATTAAATCAAATTTGTTTTCCACAGCCATATCAAGAGCTGTCTTACCTCCTTCTGCTAGAGAGATATTTTTATAACCATCTCTTTTTAATCTTCTTTCAAGCGTATATCTATTATCTTCTATATCATCAACAATTAGTATATTGGCATCCTCTTTGTTAATCATATTTAGCACCTAATTGCTCTGATATTTTCGATAATAACCTATTGATATCAACTGGTTTTGTATCATAATCATTACATCCACTATCAAGTGCTCTTTGCTTATGTTCTTCCATTGCATGTGCTGATAGAGCAATTATTGGAATTGATTTAAGCTCATTATTACTTTTAATGTGTTTAGTTGCAGTCCATCCATCCATTTTAGGCAAACTTAAATCCATTAATATAAGATCTGGTTTTTCTGAAGATGCCATTTCAACACCCTGTTCTCCGTCAACAGCAATAACTATTTCAAAACCTTTTCTTTTTAAACGTCTTGATAACATGTAAACATTATCTTCATTGTCTTCTACATATAATATTTTTGTCATTATTTATCCCCATTTTTAAATGAAGAAGCTTTAATAACATTACTTACCTCATTAACAATTGTAGACATTGTATCTTCACTTTTTTCGAGTATTCTCTGTGTTTCTCCTGACAAGAATTTTTTTTCATCGTCACTTAATTCTGCTCCAGTCAAAACCAAAATTGGAATTGAATTTAATTCAGTTTCTCTTATAGCTTTTAAAAATTCAAAACCATTCATTACTGGCATCATCAAATCTAACAAAATTAAATCAGGTTTTATCTCTTCATCCTGTAAAATGTCCATTCCAACTTTGCCGTTTTCTGCCTCCATAATTTGAACATTTTGTTTTTCTAAAATTTCTTTAACTGTAAACCTTAAACTTTCATCATCTTCAATAAGGCAAATTTTAAGATTTTCTTTATCACCTATTAAATTTCTAATTGATTTCATTAGATATTCTTTTTGAATAGGTTTTGATAAAAAATCTGCAGCTCCCAGTGAAAATCCTTTATTCTTCTCATCTAATATTGATGCCATGATAACAGGGATATTTGAAACTTCTGGATCAGCTTTTAAAGTACGTAAAACTGACCATCCATCCATTTCAGGCATTAGGATATCTAAAGTAATAACGTCTGGTTTAAGATCACGCGCTAAACTGATTCCCTCTTTTCCATTTGGTGCAATAACTACTTTATATCCTTCTTTCAACAATTGTCGTTTCATTAGTTCACTGACAGTTGGATCATCGTCAATTATTAAAATTGTTTTTCCTGTGTTATTTTCCAAAGTGATAACGTTTTCAATTAAAGAACCAGTTTTTTTGTTGTAAATTTTTGACACTTTCAGATGCACCAATGAAGTCTGCTAGAAATGTTGCTGTAAAAGTCGTTCCTTTTCCTAAGTCACTGTTTACCACAACATCACCACCCATTAATATTGCAAGCTGTTTTGAAATAGTAAGTCCTAAACCTGTTCCACCATATTTTCTTGTTGTTGAACTATCAGCTTGGACAAATGAATTAAACAATCTAGACATTTGCTCATCTGACATACCAATACCAGTGTCACTTACATCTATAGAAATTAGGTCACCACCTTCACGTAAAATTTTATTTACTCTAACAGTTATTTTTCCTTTTTCAGTAAATTTACAAGCATTAGAAATTAAATTCAAAACAACTTGTTTAACCCTTGTTTGGTCAGCAGTAACAAAATCAATTTCTTTTTTATAATCAATAATTAATTCATTATCGTTCTTTTGAGCTAAAGGTAATGATGTTTTCATAACATCATCCAAAATTTGTTTTAACTCAAATGTTTCATTAAATAATTCGACTCTTCCTGCTTCAATTTTTGATAAATCTAATACATCATTAATTAGTGTTAAAAGATGTTTTCCCGCGTTAAAAACTCTATCTAAAGGCTCTTCAAAATCGTCTAAGCCATCGTCTGCAGCATCTTCTTTTAACATCTCTGTCAAACCTATTATAGCATTTAAAGGTGTTCTTAATTCATGGCTCATATTTGCCAGAAACTGACTTTTAGTCTGATTAGCAGCATCTGCTTTTTCTCTCGCTATATCTAGCTCTGAAATTGTTTTATTTAGTTCTGCTTCACGTTTTTTTAGCTCTGTTATATTTGTAAAAATTGAGAACAGACCACCATCATTTAATCGATTGAAGGTAGCATTCCAATATGTATTATTGTAGAACTGAGGAGGTTCAAAAGTAATATCACCTTTTATTTTTCTTCTATTCTCTAATGCATTGTTAAAATATTCCTGTTCTTCTTCAGAACTATTGAATTTCATGAATTTATGTTTTCTCTGTTTTTGAAGATAATTTTCATACTTTTCTCCAACATCAAATTTCATTCCAGCTCCACCTTGTATTTCTCTTGCAAAAGTATTCGCAAATAATAAGGTGTCGTCTTTATCCCACATGGTTATTCCGTGAGGCATACTATTTAAAGCATCAGTCATTCTTTTTTCTGTTTCTCTAACTTGTTCTTGCGCCAGTTTTATTTCTTTATCTTTTTCCTTCATTTCTGAAATATCAGAATAAACTTGCAAAAAACCTCCATCAGGTAACTTTGTATCACTTACTAACCATGTAGTACCATTTGTAAACGCCAACTCATACATATGGTTTTTAGATGATTTTGTAGCCACTCTCCTTTGAGAATAAAATTCATCAGCTGACATTCCTTCTGGAATAGCAACTAAACCTTTTTTTTCAACATTATCAATCATGTCTTTTCTTGAAATTCCTGGCTTTAAATCAAAATCAAGTTCTTTTTGAACATCTCTCGCTTTTTTATTACCCACAACAAGTTTATGATTCTTATCCCAAAGTAAAATTGCATTTGGTGTAACTTCAATTGAATCACTTAACTGTTTCAATGAAGCTTCTCTTCTCTTCAAATCTGTTATATTAGATAAAATTGAAAAGACACCTCCATCCGGCAATCTTGTTGAAGTTGATTGCCAAATTGAGCCATCATAAAATGGAGGTGTTTCAGTAGTAAAAACTCCCTTAAATTTTTTTCTTCTTTCTACTGCGGTTTTATAATAATTAATTTCATCGGACTTTTTATCAAAAATTAGAAAATTATTTTTCTTTGATTGACGCATATAATCTTCATAACTAGAACCCGCTTTCAAATTTATCTTACCTTTTTTCCAGATTCTATTTCCGAAATCATTTATCCTCACTAATTTCATGTCTTTATCCCACATGGTTATTCCGTGTGGCATACTATTAATTGCATTAGATATTTTTTCTTCTGCTTCTCTTACTTTTCTTTGACTTTCAGCAACTTGTTTTTCTTTTTCTCTAATTTCTGAAATATCTGTCCAAATTTGTAATGTTCCGCCATCATTAAGTCTAGTTGATGTCCCTAAAATAACTATTTTTTTCTTTTTAAGATTTATAACACTTTCTACCTTCTCTTGAGTGGTTAAGCTTACCATTGCTTTTTTTCTATTTTTTATCCACTCTGCTGGCGAAGTGTTATCAGGTGTATCTATACATCCAGATTTAAGACCTGCATCCAACATATCCCACCTAGAGACACCAGGTTTAAGATCAAAACCCATTTTCTTTTGTATGTTTCTAGCTTCCTTATTTGCCATAATCAAATGATTATCTTTATCCCATAACATTAACATATTCGGGATAATTTCTATGGAATCACGAAGTTGTTTTAATGATTTTTCTCCTTTTTTTATTTCTGTGATATTTATACTATTTTGTAGCGTTCCCCCATCGGGTAGTCTTTTACTAATATTTAGAACAAAGCTTCCATTATTGAGTTCTAATTCATCTCTTTTTTCATTCTTTAAGTCTTCATATTCTTTTTGTTTCATTTCATAAAATGCTTTTCTAGTAATTCCTTTTGGAACCGGAAATAAACCAACTTTAACGCCATTTTTTACCATCGACATTCTTGAAATACCCGGCTTTAAGTCAAAATTTAGTTTTTTCATGTCATTAATTGATGTCTTGTTGGCCATTATCAATTTATTATCTTTGTTCCATAAAGAAATACTGTTAGGCATTACATCAATTGCATCAATTAGTTGTTTTTGACTGTCTGCAACTTGCCTTATTTTAGTAATGTCAGACCATAATGAGATTGTACTTCCATCATTTAGTCTTGTATCAGTGAAAAGAAAAGTTAGCCCATTTGAAAATTTTGTTTCTCTTGTTCGTTGACCAGTAAAGTTGTTCCAACTTTCTTTCATACGCTTAATGTGGGTTTTTTTATCCAATCCACTTTGTAAAACGTTATAATTATGATCTACCAGATGATTTACATGATCAAACCTGTCAACTCCTAGACGTAAATCAAATCCAAATTCTTTTAAATGGTCAATTGCAGATTTATTAGTCGCAATTAATTTATTGTTTTCATCCCAAAAAAACAGACCATTGGGTAAAATATCAATAGCATCTCTTAGTCTTAAAAGCTCATTTTCTTGCTTTTTTAAATCGGTTATATCTGTCCATAGGCAAATTGTACTACCATCTTCTAATCTAGTATCTGTAAAATGTAGAGTATGATCTGTAAAATTTGACTCTCTAATATTTTGCCCCTTTAGATTTTTCCATGCTTGTTCTCTATTTTTAAAATGTTGTTTTATGCTTATTCCTTTGGGTGGCTTTTGGTGATTTAAAACCATGTGTTTTCTTAATTCGCTAAAATTCATTCCAATTTTGAGTTTTAAACCATAATATTCAGTTAATTTTTGTGAACTTCTGTTATATGCAATTAAATCGTCATTTTCGTCCCAGAACATCAAACCATTTGGAAGTGTTTCAATTCCATCTTTTAATCTTAACAATTCTTCTTCTTGTTTTTTTGTATCATTTATGTCTGTTGCAAATTGTAAAGTTGAACCATCTGGTAATCTAGATGAAGATAATAAATAGAACTTATTATTCATGATAACTTCATAGGCTTCTTGATTCTTTAAAGATTCAAATTGTGTTTTTCTCATTTCAAGAAAATCTTTTTGAGAAATCCCTTTTGGCGCAGTCATAAAACCTTTTTTTAGGGCATTTTTGACCATTTCTAATCGTGATGCTCCTTTTTTTAGGTCAAATCCCCTGGATGCATTATCGTCTCTAGCTTTGGCATTAGCCATAATTAATTTATTGTTTTTATCCCAAAGCATCATGTTATTTGGAATAATTTCAATAGCATCATTAAGTAATTTTAGTGATTTTTCACGTTCTTTTATCTCTGAAATATCTGTAAAAACACTTAGCATTGAACCATCTTCAAGACGTATTTCATTACTAAAAAAAGTAGTACCATCAGATAAGAGTGTTTCTCTTTTTCTATCTTTTATCAATTCTGCTCTAAAATTTGATCTTTCCTTTGTAAAATCTCTAATACTTTTATTTTCTGGTATAACATAAACACCTGCATCAATTTGTTTTTTAAACATTGATTCCCAAGACATTCCATCTTCTAGTTTAATTTTCCATTTTCCTTGAAATTCTCGTGATCTTTTATTTGATGTAATTAATTTATCTTCTTTATCCCAAAATAACATTGGCATGGGAAGATTATCTAATGCGTCTGCCAATTGTTTGTATTGAGCTTCTTTATTTTTAATGTCAGTGATTTCACTAAATATACTTAAAAAAGAGCCATCATCTAATCTCTTATCAATTACATACCAAGTTTTAGCATTTTCTAAATAAACTTCCCTATAATTTGACGAAACTTTTTTTCTATACTTCTTTCTTCTTTTTATTTCACTTTCTATTGTTTCTCCTTCAGGAATTTTAAATATTGAGCTTGAAAGCTGCGCTCTTACCATATCTTCATATGCTAAACCTTTTGTAAATTTGCAATTAACTTCCCATTGTTCATGTAATTCATCAGCCTTTGCATTTGCAAAAATTAATTTATCATTTTCATCCCAATATTGTATTATAAGGGGTACATTTTCTATTGCATTAGCTAATCTTTTTCTTTCAAGATCCTGCTCAACAATTTCAGTAACATTAGTCATTAATGTTAATATATTACCTTCGGATGTCGGTGTGTCTTTTATTTGCACCCATCTACCAGTAGGTCCTTTGATTACAAATTGTTGAGGTTTTCCGGTCTTTTTAGCAGTAACATAATTTTTTTCACGGATATTTACTTTTTCTAACGACATTTTTTTACTTTTTTTTATTAATTTAATTCTGTCGAAAAAATTTTGTCCGACTTCAAAGTCAATATTTAACTTTATAAATCTTTCAGAAATATTTTTATTTCTGTAAGAAATATTATCATTAGCATCCCAAAGTACTATACCAGTTTCTTCACTATCAAATGCATCTATTAAACTTTCAGCTAATTTGATATTAATTTCCATTTAAAAAACTCCTTCAAACTTCTTCTTACATTTTTTTTTCAACCGACCTTAATCTGTATGACAACGCTTTTAGGCATCCTTTTACAAAGACATCAGAATTATTAACCCTTTTATCAAATTCATCCTTGGTAATTGAAATGATTTCACTTTCAACTAAACACCTTGCTGTAGCCATCCTTAATTCGTTTTCTATCACCCCCATTTCACCAAAAAGTTCGTTTTCTTGAATAATAAAATTAGGTTTTTTTGTTTCGTTAGTTGGCAAAAAAATACCGACAGAACCTTTAACTAATAAATACATTTTGTCAGGTAGTTCTCCAACTTTAAAAACACTTTGATTTTCATTGTATTTAGTCTTTTCCATTAGAACTCTATAACCTCATTTTCAGATGCAAATTTAACTTTTTTGCTTAATAATTTTTTTTCTATTTTTTTTAATTCTTTATCGTCCCTAGATGGTGAATGATGAGAAATGAGAAAGTTTTTAACATGAATCTTATCAGCTAAAGATATGCCTTGTTCAATGCTAGAATGCCCCCAACCTTTTTTATCTAATAACTCACTCTCTAAGAACATACCGTCCCAGATGATAGTTTCTGACTGATCACAAAAATTTATTAATTTTTCTTCTTGAACGTCTTCATATTCATTATCCAATAAATAACAAAACTTTTTTTTATTACTTGTAATGCTGTACCCAGAACAATTTCCAGGATGATTAAGATCTATAGAATTTATATTTAAATCTTTAAAATTATTCACAACTTGTTCAAAATCTAAGAATTCAAACCTATTAATAATTTCAACAAAATTTACTGGAAAGTAAGGATTACTGTAGTAAGCGTTTAAATTATTGAAGGTATCAGTTTTATTAGAGTGTGCTGATGTTAAAGTGATTTTTTTACCATTATTAGTATCATAATTATTAAAAGCTAATCCTTGAATATGATCATGATGGAAATGAGAAATAAACAATATTGTTTCAAGATCGTTTGAAAAATTAACTTTTGAAAATCCTGAACCGCAATCAAAAATTAGTTGATATTGTTGAGTTTTAATTTCTACACAGGGAGTATTACCGCCAAAAAATAAATAATTTTGACTTGGATTTGGTGTTGAACCTCTTACCCCATGATTTATAATCATTCAAAACTCATTGTCATTAAATAATGATAAAAAAAATCTTTAACATGTAAATATATTTTTTATTTTAGAAATAATTGCTTAAAATAAGATCAATTTAAAGTAATAAGACCGTCTACCGCTATAATTCCTTCATTTCCTTTTTTTACTATAACTGGATTAATCTCAGCCTCTTTAATTTCTTGAACAAAGGCAAATTTAGACATGTTCACTACTGCATTAGCAATAATATTTACATCAGTTGTAGGAAGTTCTCTATATCCAGTTATAGCCACAAGACTTTTGACTTCTTTTATCATTTTTTTAGCTTCTGTAATATCTACCGGCGCCATTCTTATTGATTTATCGTTATATATCTCTGACAAAATACCACCAGAACCTATAACAACAATTGGTCCAACTAATTCATCAACTCTGTAACCCAAAATGATTTCAGAAATACCCTTTTCCATTTTTTGAATAATAAATTTTTCTTCACTATTTTTTATTTTTAATTTCTGAAATACATTTGATAACTTTTGAAAACTAATTTTCAGCTCATCTAAATTTTTTATATTTAATACAACACCTCCTGTTTCTGTTTTATGAACTATCTGATTTGATAAGACTTTCATTGCTAGAGGAAAACCTATTTGAGAACTATATTCTATTGCTTGTTTTTCGTTAAAACTTACTTTGTAATTTACAATTTGAATTCCAATATCTTTAAAAATTTCTAATGCTTCTTCTTCAGATAAATTCTTGGATATGTTTTTCTTAAGTTTTTTTGAAATGTTACTAAAGGTATTTTTTAAAATTTTTGGTTTGGTTGGATTTTTAGTATTTAAAAAGGTCTTCACACTCTCCGCACAAGACTCGGGCGTTCTAAAACAAGCAATATTATTTTGATGTAATAAATTTAGAGCTTCTGGAGCATCAGGGGCAACATACACAGCTAACGGCTTTGGGTAATTTGCCCATTTTAATAAAGGCTCAACTGCTTGCTCTGGTCTAAATTTAGCAGACGAACCAACTACCATCACAACTAAATCGGAATTTTTATTTTTCATCATCTGACTAATTACTTCGCTAACAATTTCAGGTTTTGTTCCAGCAATAGTTAAATCAACTAATTTATTGTTGTTAAATGGAATATTATTGTATTGCATAATTTTCTTTATTGATAGACCAGGGTCTACTATTTCAATATCACTGCCTGACAAGCTTTCTACAACCATAGCACCACCACCACCAGTTGTGGTAACTATACCTACTCGTTTAGATTTAGATCTTTTCTTATTTTTAAATAAATTAGGAATTTCAAGTAGTGTTTCAAAAATTTCTACTCTAGCAATACCATGATAATTTATGAATGCATTGAACGCATCATCATTTCCTGCAATTGCTCCTGTATGTGATTTGGCTAATTCTTTACCTAATTCAGATTTACCAAGTTTGTAACATATAATTTGTTTTCCAGCTGCATGTGCCATTCTAGACATCTCTGCTACTTCATCACTGTTTCTTAATGTTTCTAAAAATAATATTATGGTTTCAGTGTTTGAATCATTAACCATCATTTTACCAATTTCTCCAACGGAGAGATCTGACTCATTTCCAACAGAAACCAACTTGGAAAACCCTATACCTCGAGAGTGGCCGTGAGCCAATAAGGCTCCAATAAGACTCCCGCTATGGGAAATTACACCAAGACTTCCTTTCTTTAAATCTTGTAATTCAAGCATAGCATTTGCACTTAAAATTACATTATCTGAGATATTTATAAGACCAATACTATTTGGTCCCAATATTCTTAAATCACCTTTTTTTGCTATTTTAAAAACATGTTTTTCTAAATCATTACCTTCAGAGCCAGCTTCACTGAATCCTCCAGATAAAATTGTAGCGCATCTAACTTTTTTTGATATAGCATCTTTAACAGCTTCAATGATTTTATTACCATTAACAGCAATAAAGATATGATCAATATGTCCATTAATTGATTTTAAATTTGGATAACATTTTAATCCAAAAATTTCTTCCCTGTTTGGATTTACAGGAAATATTTTTCCTTTATAACCATGCGATACTAAAAACCTTTGTGCTCGAGAACTAGTTTTTTTTGGGTCAGCAGATGCACCTATTATTGCAACTGATTTTGGGTTTAAAAAAGATTTGGATAAAGAAACATCTATCATAATTAAAAGATCATTTATTTGGCCTTTGTGAAAATCTCCTTTCAAAGATATCTTCGGCTATTCTATTTTTCATCATTTCAGTTGATCCACCTGCAATTTGCCATCCTCTAGATTTTCTGAAACAATATTCAACCAATGATTCTTGTGAATACCCAGTACCACCCATAACCTGCATTGCCTCATTACTTATTTCAAATCCCGCTTTATTACAAAATGCTTTAGCAATTGATGTTTCTTTAGAAGAGGGAAACCCTTTATCTGCATTTATTGCTGCTCTGTATAATAATAGTCTTCCAGCTTCAATTTGAATTTTCATATCTGAAAACTTCCATTGAATGCCTTGAAATTCACAAATTTTCTTTCCGAATTGTTCTCTTGTTAAAGCATATTCTTTAGCAACATTAAAAGCAAACTCGCCAAGCGCAAGTGATCTAGCAGAGTTTCCAATTCTTTCTGCATTAAATCCTGAAATTTGTTTTTTAAATCCACCAGGTCCTAATAAAACATTTTCTTCAGGAATATAAACATTATCAAAATATAATGCACACCATTCTTCACCATTGGTATATTTTGATGATTTTCCTTTGGAAAAACCTGGCATTGATGTATCCATTATTACTGAGCCTATTCCATTTATTCCTTCATGATATCTTACATAAATTAAAAAAATGTCTGCATCTGGAGAATTGCTAGTAAATACTTTACTACCAGAAACTCTAAACCCTTTACCATCTTGAGAGGCTTTTGTTGTTAAGTCAGTCACTGCTGAACCAGCATTAGGCTCAGTCATGCCTAAACCAATTACCATATCTCCATTTAATAATTTTTTTAAATATTTTTCTTTTTGGTAATTAGATGCATACTCTGCAAATGTTCTTATAGGACCAAAGCTTCCTGCTTGTATTACATCAGCGCTTCTTGGACAAATTAATGCAACTTGTTCTATTGCAAGAACAGCATCCATTAACTTACCCCCCTGCCCCCCATCTTTCTCAGGAAGTGTTATTCCCATCAAACCATTTTTAGAAAATAACTTTGCAATATCTTTTGGAAACAAAGGATCGTGGGCGCGTCTGAGATTATCCTTTTTTAGATATTTTTCAGCAAGACTTCTAACGGAGTTTTGAAATGCTATTTGTTCTTCTGTAAAGTTAAAATCCATTTTTGTTCCTATTATGTAAAAAAAATTAGTTTATTGTTTAAGGAAGTTTTTTAACTCCTCTTTAAAGATAGGCCAACCCTCATCACCCTCAAGAATCACATGATTGTTTCCATTTAATGGAACAAATTTAGAGTTTTTAATATTGGCAGCCATAAATTTACTTTCTGAAATTGGAACTCTTGCATCATTTATATTATGAAGAATTAAAGTAGGAATATCTAATAATGGTAATAATTCTGAAACGTCTATTTGGTCATTAGCTGATTGGATTCTAACTGCATTTTCTGCAGAAGTAGAAATTTTCATTACATTATTAAATGCATCCATTTGTTCTTTTGTACCATCTGGTATCATAGTGGATGTAAAAAACTGTCTAAATGCAGGATTTTCATTTTCCCATCCATTTAAAATCATATTTTTTTCTAATTCAATTTTTTGATCAAAATCAGCCGTCCCCCTTTTTGCTCTTCCTCTTGCAAAACCTCCAGACAAAATCAAATGAGTAACTTTCTCTGGATTATAATATGCATAAGCTATTGAAACTGCACATCCCTGCGAAACTCCAAATATAGGGAATTTTTCAATGTTAGCTGCATCTACTACTGCACGCATATCATCTACAAAATACTCAAAATTTATATTTTCAGGGTTAAGATCTGAAACACCATTGCCTCTTTGGTCAAACCTGTAAAACGTATGGTCTTTTGCTAAATACCTGTAAATGTGGGTCCAAACTGGGTTTCTCCAATCATGTTCTAGACTACTCATAAAATTAGGCGCTTTTAATATTGGTGGTCCATTCCCAATGCTTGCATAAGCAATAATAGTTCCATCAGATGAACTACAAAATCTTGTTTCCTGATTTGCCTCTGTTAACAAATGATTTTCTTGAATTTGCTTTATATCATCTTCTAAAATATTTATTTTATATACTTGAACTTTTTGAGAAATATTTTTTAAGAATTGCTCTCCTATATTTTCTATAATTAAAGATTTCAAACTTTTTATACTTTGATAAACATCATTTGTAATACAAATATTTCCTGCATCTGCTATTGACTCTAATCTACTTGCAATATTCACTGTATTACCAAAAATATCTCCATCATCCATAACCACATCACCAACATGGATTCCAATTCTGTATCTAATTTTCTTATCATTTGTTTTCTCTAATTCATTTTCAGAAATCTCATTTTGAATAGATACACTACTTTGCACAGCATCCAATGCACTTGGAAAAATAGCTAAGAACCCATCTCCAGTTGTCTTGATTATTTCACCATTATAATTTTCTATTTCTGGTTTAATAATTGTATTTAATTGATTTTTTTGTCTTGAGAGTAAATTAATTTCGTCATCTTCAATTAATCTTGAAAACCCGACCATATCTGCAGCAACAACTGCTAATAATTTTCTTTCCACAATAACCCTCATGAAGAATTTAGAATTATTTCGCTATTTCCATAAATTATCTAAATGTATTCAAATTCATATAAAAATAAAAATAAAAAGAATTAAGCAATTTACATAATTATGTTAAACTAGTTATGCCAGGGGTGCAAAATTTTTTGCTGAGAGATAAACCCTTAAAACCTGATCTGGTTAAGACCAGCGGAGGGAGTTGCTAAATTAAATTTAAAACATATTCCCTGTAAAAATATGGAATAGTAATTAATTAAAATAAGGAAATAAATATGTCTAAAGAACTATCCAAAAATGCTTCAGATCTTTTGACAAAAATAAGAGATAAAGGTCCATTAGTGTGGAATTTTTCAAATTTTGTCTCTATGGACATTGCTGCTAATGCTTTACTTTCAATTGGAGCATCTCCAGCAATGGCTCACGCAAAAGAAGAAGCAAAAGATTTTAGTCAAATCTGTAAAGCGATTAGTGGTGCCTTAACAATTAATATAGGAACCTTTGATCCATATTGGCAAGAATGCGCATTAGAGGCAGTTAAGAATGCAAATGAGAATAATGTTCCTTGGGTTTTAGATCCTGTTGGTGCTGGTGCAAGTGGCTTTAGAAACAAAAATGTTGAGCAACTTATTAAATTTAAACCAACAATATTAAGGGGCAATGGATCAGAAATTTTGGCTGTGGCAGGACTATCTGGGGGAGGTAAAGGAGTGGACTCAACTTCAACCTCTAATGACGCACTAGATGCTGCAATTTCAATAGCTAAAAAAAATAAAATGATAGTAGCAGTTACTGGAGCTATAGATTATGTAACTGATGGTAATATTACCTATGCTATTGAGGGTGGACACGAGATGATGACCAAAGTTACTGCAACTGGTTGTGCATTAACTTGTTTAATTGGAGCGGCTATAGCAGTTGGTGAAAATAAAGCTCTTTCAACCGCTTCAATAATTGGTATTTATGGTTTAGCAGGAGAAATGGCTAGTAAAGTTTCTAGCGGTCCAGGAAGTTTAAGAATGAATTTGTTAGATAATTTATATAGTATTTCTACAGACGAAATCATAAGTAATGTAAAAATTAGAAATGTCTAATCTTCAATCTTATTTTGTTGCTGGTCCTGAAAATTTACTTTCTAATCATATATACAAAAGTGAAAAACCAAATAATGCACTTGTTAGAATAGTTAGTGAGTTAGCAGAAAATGGTCTTGATGTTTTTCAATTGAGAGCTAAATCAATGAAAGATAACGAGATAATATATCTTATAAAAGATCTAAGTGCAGCAACATTTAATACTAAAATGAAGCTTTGTATAAATGATAATGTCAATGTTGCTTCTAAGTGCGAAGGTTTAATTGATATACTTCATCTTGGACAAACTGATATGGATCCAAATGAAGCCAAAAAATTAATAGATCAAAATATTCAAATTGGATTATCAATAACAGATGAAAATCAATTGGGTAATATACCTAATTGTATAAATTATCTTGGTGTAGGACCAATTTTTCCTACCGGTTCAAAAAGTGATGCATCAGAACCAATGGGCTCAAATACATTAAAAAAAATCATTAATAAAACAAATCTTCCTGTAGTTGCAATCGGTGGTATTTCAATAGAAGATGTTTGTGATTTGTTTAAAATAGGAGTTTCTGGTGTAGCTGTAATATCTGCAATATTAAATGAAAATAATCCAACAGAAAACTTTCAACAAATGAAAGAAAATATAATTAAAGGCTTAGAAAAATGAATATAGTTCTTACTGGTGGCACAAGTGGCCTTGGCTACAGAACAGCTCAAGTTTTAGGTAAAGAAATTAAAAACAAAATAATTTTAATAAGTAGTAACAAACAAAAAGGTGAAACATCAGTCGAAAATTTAATAAAAGAAACATCAAACAACGATATTAGTTTTATACAATGTGACCTTTCATCTATTTCAGAAACAAAATCTTTAGCAGATAAATTAAAAAAATTTAAAATTGATATTCTTATTAACAACGCTGGTGCATTGTTTTTTTCAAGAAAAGAGAGTGTGGATAAAATAGAAAAAACATTCTCACTTAATCATCTATCATATTTCATTCTAACAAATTTATTATTAAAATATAAAGTTATAAAAAACGGAGGCAGAATAGTTAACGTTGCTAGCGGTGCACATAGAGGGGTAAAAATTGATTTTAATAATTTAGAAATGACAACAAATTATAATGGATGGGTTTCTTATAAAAAATCAAAATTATGTAATATATTATTTACTAAAAAATTAAGTGAATTAACTAATAAAAGTAAGATAACTGTTAATTGTCTACATCCTGGTTTTGTAAAAACACAATTTGGAAAAAATAATAGTGGTCTTGCAAGTTTAGCCATAAAATTTCTTATGAATTTCTTTGCAATATCAGTTGAAGAAGGTGCTGAGACAATAGTATTTTTAGCTACTGACAAAAGTGTTAAAAATATTACTGGAAAATATTTTTATCAAAGCAAAATAAAGGAACCTTCAATGTTCGCACAAAGTCAAAAAGATGCTGACCTTTTATGGGATATTAGTTTGAGAATAGTCAAAAACAAAGGTTTGACATTGGTATAGATTTGTTTAACAAGTTAATTTATGAAAAGTTATAACAGTTCTTTAATCACTCCAGTATTGATAGCTGGCTCCATAATAATAATTATTACTTTTGGAATAAGAGGCAGCTTTGGTGTGTTTCAAATACCTATTGAACAAGAATTTCAATGGTTAAGAGTGGAATTTTCATTGGCAATTGCAATTCAAAACCTTGGCTGGGGTATCGGTGCGCCTATTTTTGGGGCTCTGGGTGAAAAGTTTGGTGATAGAAAGATGATTGTAGTTGGAGCCTTTTGCTATGTTATTGGCTTACTGTTATCAACCATTGCACAAAATCCACTAACACATCAATTCCTTGAGCTTATCATAGGTTTTGGCATAGCTGGAACAGGCATGGGAATGATATTAGCGATTGTTGGCAGAGCCTCGAGTGAAAAAAACAGATCAATGGCCCTAGGAGTAGTTACTGCTGCCGGTTCAGTTGGTCAAATGATAGGAGCGCCAATCGCTCAAGCTCTTTTAAATTTATATAGTTGGCAACAAGTTTTTATAATTTTTTCAATGTCTATAATTTTTATTATATTTTTTGTTCCTTTTTTAAAATCTCCTCCTTTATCTTCAAAAAAAGAAATAGAAATAAGCTTAAAAAAGGTATTAGGTGATGCTTTTAAGGATCCTAATTTTTCTATGATTTTTTTTGGTTTTTTTGCTTGTGGATACCAGTTAGCATTTTTAACAGCTCATTTTCCTGCCATGGTTACTGAGATGTGTAGTAGTGTAAATCCATCAAGCCTTTTACATAATTTTGGAGTTTCTACAACTTCAAGTTTAGGCGCATTTGCCATAGCATTAATTGCATTTAGTAATATTTTTGGAACAATTTATGCGGGTTGGTTAGGACAGAGATACCCAAAAAAATTCTTATTGGCTATCGTCTATGCTTTAAGAGCGTTAATTGGTTTAATTTTTATTATATTTCCAATAACACCAATATCAGTAATTTTATTTTCTTTATTAATGGGTTCTCTATGGTTGGCAACGGTACCTTTAACCAGTGGATTGATAGCTCATATTTATGGATTACGATATATGGGTACTTTGTATGGAATTGTTTTTTTATCACATCAATTAGGAAGTTTTCTTGGTGTTTGGATGGGTGGAAAGCTGTATGATGCTACAGGCGATTACACTCTAGTGTGGTGGGTTGGTATAGGTGTATCAGTCTTTTCAACTTTAATACACTTACCAATTAAAGAACAAAAAATGCAACCTGCTTAAATTATAAAACCACAAAGCTGCCATATTATTTCCTATTTAGGGTTAATTATGTTATAATTATGTTTAATCTTTCCAATTTGGAAATAATTATATTCCATTTACCTATATTCTCTTATCCAGTTTTTTATCATATATAATAAACATGAAGGAATAAGCCTTCTTTAATAAGAAAGATAAAGAAAAGACAATGAAAAATACATATTTTGGAAAATTATATAATTATATTTCAAATGCATTTGAAAAAATTGCAATCATTAGAACAAGACAAGCTTTAATAAGTTTAGACGATCGTACATTAGCTGACATCGGTTATACAAGAGAGCAAGTGTTAAACGGTGACTTCTTTAATGTAACAGACGTAGTTGATTTCCCAGCTGGCAAGTTAGGTGTAGAAAAGTCAGCACAACATAATAAAACTAACGAAAAAGAAGCTGCATAGAGAATTTAAGAATTAGTATCCTATCATCCTCCCCTGGATATTAATAAAAGATGGTGACATAACGTAAAACTCATATCCTCCCCAAAGTAGGCATTATGTCATCGGAATAAGCAAGGACGAAGGACCCCATCCTTCGTCCTTTTTCGTTTGTATGGGTAAATTAAAAATATTATAATAAATCTATTGCTTAGGAGATTTAAGATGGACGATTTTACTAAAAATTTTTTTCCTCCGCCATATAGCGGACCAAAACCAGGAAATATAATCCAAGATATTTTTATTGAAGATAGTTTTTCCAAAGATGACGATAGACTTTGGGTTCCCTTATCTCCTGGTCGTTGGTCAAGACCATTATGCTATAATATTAGTCAAGGTTATTGGGTTCATCTAACAAAGGTTATCGGTGGTGGCTTTTTATCTAGACACAGACATCCCGCTCCAGTTCATGGTTTCGTAATTAAAGGTTCATGGAGATACCTTGAGCATGATTGGGTTGCCAAAGAAGGGTCTTATTTGTTTGAGCCTCCAGGTGAAATCCACACACTAGTTGTTGATGAGGATTGTGAAGAAATGATTACATTATTTCACAATTCTGGAGCTTTAATTTATTGCGATGAAGATGGAAACACGATTGGCACGACTGATGTTTTTGATAGAATTGAAGCAGCTAAAAAACATTTTATCAAAGTGGGTTTAGGCGAAGAATATGTAAACCAATTCATTAGGTAATTTTTAAAGAGGTGATTCTTTTATATAAGAAATATGCACCAGTTAAAACTAATATTACAGCTACTATCATTCTTACAGGACTACCCATCAAAAATAATGGTAGTGACAAAACAATCATAGAAACTGGAACATAAAGTTTTGCGAACAATGTTTCTTTCTTAGCTTCTTGATAAAAAGGGAATATTACAGAGATTACTGCCATCAATAAGAAAAACAATGACCATGGCCTTGAAACAAATAACAGCATATCATCGCTTATTCCAGTAGCTCTTGCTAGATTTAATTCTGCCAATTTACCTAAGACAACACCAAGTATCATAGGAGCAAGAGGAAACCCTAATTTTTTCATAAAATATCCAATTACTCCAAAAAAGAACATAACCCATATATCAAAAACTATGTTGTGTAATGCGAAAACTCCAATAGCACAGTATGCTAGAATAACTGAAGCTAATACATACATTGGAATTTTTGTAACAAGTAGAAATATTCTTAAAGAGAATGCTTGTAATCCAACCATAAAGAAATGAGCAACGAAAAACGCTATAAAAACACCGTAAGCTAATAACGGCTCGTCTTGAATAAATGTTGGACCAGGAATGATATTGTGGATCATTAATGCTCCTAACATGACTGCTGTTACAATATCTCCAGGAATACCAAGCGCCATCATCATAATTAACGCTCCACCAGCAGTTGCGTTATTAGCAGCCTCTGGTGCGATAACACCATCATATTCACCTTTTCCAAAATTTGATCTATTAGCTGAAGCTTTTTTTGCTTGATCATATGCTAAAATATTTGAAATTGAACCACCAGCAGCAGGTAAAATTCCAGTAAAAATACCTATGAAACTTGATCTAAATAAATTAACCCATCTTTTTAGAATTATTAATATTGCTTGCCTATGCTCAACTTTAACAACAGTTCCAGATTGAGACATAAGAGGGCTTTTTGCCCTTTTGTCGTCTTCTACATCTGTTAACAATTGTGAAAAAGCAAATAATCCAATTAAAACTGGTAAAAATGCAAATCCTTGTTTGAAATCATCAAAACCAAAGGTAAATCTTGCAACTCCATTAATCTCGTCTTCACCTACTGTTGCGGCAAATAATCCAAGTAGTCCAGCAATTAAACCTTTAGTAATATTACCGCCTGATAAACTTACTGTGATTGTTAATGCAAAAATAATTAATGAAAAATAATCCCAAGGACCAAACTCTAAACCTAAAAAAGCTAATTGTGGTGCTAATGCGACTAAAATTACGGCACTAATCATTCCACCAAAGAAAGAAGACCACAATCCTAACCCTAGCGCGAGGCCTGGCCTACCTGATCTTACTAATGGAAAACCATCAAATGTTGTAGCAACTGAAGACGGAGTTCCTGGTATCCCTGTTAACATGCATGACATTAATCCACCTGAGAAGCCCCCGACAAAAACCCCAAGCATGGTTGCTAATCCTTGAACTGCAGTCATACCAAAAGTAAATGGTAGCGTTAAAATTACGCCCATTGCTATAGTAAAACCTGGAATAGCACCTGCTAGAATACCAGCGAGTGTACCTACAAACATTAATCCAAGTGTTACTGGATCTAAGACTATGCTTGCGAAGGCCTGTAAAATAACATCAATCATAAATTTACCAAATTCTTAGAATTTCGCCCTCTGGTAAAATAACTTTTAAACCAAAGGTAAATATTGACCACATAATTCCTATTGTAATAATTGAAATAATTGAATGATTTATAATTTTTTTTATCTGAAATCCACCTAATAAAGTAAGTAACCCAAACACAAACAAAACGCCGCCAATTAACATTCCTAAATAGTCTAGAAATGCTAAAAAAAGAATAAACATTAAAAAACATATTGAGGCATTCTTATATCTTAAAAAAATATTTTGTGAATTTGTATTTTCAGAATTTAAGTTATTGACAGTTGAAGAAACCATAGATTTTATTAACATAACCAATGACATAACTGATAAGAGACATAAAACTATAGTTGGCCAAAAACTAGCTTTCATTCCTTGATAACCAGGGTCTTCAATGTCAAAACTACTATTAATCATTATTCCACAGAATAATAATAGAAATATAGCAACGATTGTGTCTTTATTAATACTCATAATGATTTATTTAAAGAAGAGATAAACTAGTTATCTCTTCTTTTTCAAATTTAGTCTTTTCTTTTATATACACCAACTTGTTTTGCTATTGGCTTCCAATAATCATAAGTTGCTTGAAAATGTTTCTTATAATCTTCAGGTCCTTTATAATTAATTAAAATACCTTTTTTGTGCATAGCAGCTTTAAAATCTTTATCCATAGCTGCGCCTTCAAACATTTTTGCATAATAATTTACAATTTCTGGAGATGTTCCTTTTGGAGCAACAACCCCTCTTT
Source organism: alpha proteobacterium SCGC AAA015-N04 (assembly GCA_000383115.1). Taxonomy (GTDB): domain Bacteria; phylum Pseudomonadota; class Alphaproteobacteria; order Puniceispirillales; family Marisalimonadaceae; genus Marisalimonas. The sequence goes on along the minus strand of KB910577.1, from coordinate 58,698 downwards.
CAACAGCAAATATAACCTTAGCACCCTGCTCTTGTGCTGTTTTAATATCAGGAATTTGATCAAGTCTTGCATCATTAGTAACGCCAAGCGCTTTTAATTTACCAGCTTTGATAAATTTAATAGCTGCAGCCAAGTTGATCTCTCCCAACTTTATGTTATTTGCTAACAAAGCAGTCATTCTTTGTTTTGTACCATCATATGATACATGTTTAAATTTTACACCAGTTGCATCCTCTAAAAGAAGAAAAACAAACTGACTTGTTGAACCAAAAGTTCCACCTGCTGTGATAGTTCCTGGTGCCTTTTTTGCAGCAGCCACTAATTCTGATATGTTATTATATGGTGTGTTTACATTTGCGCCTATAATAGAAGGTGTTGATGTAACCATAGAAATAGTTTCAAAAGCATCCCAAGTAATATCTATTCTACCAGTAAAATAACTAGTTATAGCACTTTGGTGAATTGCAAACAAAGTACAACCATCAGGTTTAGCTTTAGAAGCTTGTTTTGCACCTTTGTTTCCACCTTGGCCACCAACGTTCACGACTTGTAGCTGTGGCTTTGCTCCACTTTTATTTACTTTTTCGACCATCTGTCTAAATATGACATCTGTTCCACCGCCTGCTCCCCAAGGAACAATTAGTTTTGCAGTGCCACAAGGAATACTTGGAGCTGCTGAAGCTCCAGTAAATGATAAAGCTAATAAAGCTGCCCCAGCCAAACTCGCTTTAAATAAATTTTTAATAGGCATTGTTATCTCCACAAATTTGTTTATTTTATTTTTGATGATTGTCAATTTTATATTCTCTTAGTTCTTTGATAAGAGTCAATTAATAAAATTTTATATTGGAAATAAAATGAGTAAATTTACTACAAGACCTGAAATTGTTGGCAACTTTGGAGTTGTCACTTCTACTCATTGGATTGCATCTGCAGTTGGTATGTCAATTTTAGAAAAAAATGGAAACGCATTTGATGCTGCTGTAGCCACAGGATTTGCGCTTCAAGTAGTTGAACCTCATCTAAATGGACCTGGTGGAGAAGTTCCTCTAATCTTATGCCCCAAAGGAGAAAACCCTGTTGTAATATGTGGCCAAGGTGTTGCTCCAAATTCTGCAACTTTGAAAACTTTTAGTGATATGAATTTAAACATTGTACCAGGAAGCGGCTTGTTACCTGCTGTTGTTCCAGGAGCTTTTGATGCTTGGATGCTTCTTTTACTTAATTATGGAACTATGTCATTAAGGACTGTTTTAGAACCAGCGATAGGCATTGCAATAAAAGGTTATCCTTTAGTTCCAAACATAATTAATACAATCAAATCAGTTGAAGAACTATTTAAAACAGAATGGACAAGTTCAGCAGGAATTTATCTCCGTAATGGGAAAGTTCCTTCAATTGGTGATTTTTTTACTAATAAAAAAATGGCTAATACGTACTTAAGAATTATCGAGGAAGCAGAAAACAAATCCAATGATCTTAAAGAACAAATCAAACAAGCTCGTTTAATATGGAGCCAGGGTTTTATTGCACAAGAAATAGAAGATTTTTGTAAAAATAATGAGTTTATGGATACAACTGAAAAAAGACATAAAGGTCTATTAACTGGAGATGATCTAGCTAATTGGTCTGCGACTATCGAAAAACCTTTATCTTATGATTACAAAAACTATACAGTTTGCAAAACCGGACCTTGGGGTCAAGGACCAACTTTTTTACAGCAATTAGCATTGCTAAAAGAATTTGATTTAGATTCATTAGATGAAAAATCTCCTGAGTTTGTCCACTTAGTTGTAGAAGCAACCAAATTAGCTTTTGCTGATAGAGAGGCTTTTTATGGAGATACAAATTTTAACGATGTGCCTATGGATATTTTACTAGGTGACGATTACAATGCTAAAAGAAGAAATTTAATATCCAAAGAAGCCTCAATGGAAGTAAGACCTGGAGTTATACCAGGTTTTGGAGGGAAAGTGTTGCTAAGACCAAAAGGTGGTACGCCAGAGTCATTTTCAAAATTTGATATTGGAGAACCTACAGTAGCGAAGTTTGACGAACCTAATCCTTCCAGTCTTGGGGATACAAAAGGAGACACTACTCATTTTGATATAATTGATAAATGGGGAAACATGATTGCTGGCACTCCAAGTGGAGGTTGGTTGCAAAGCTCTCCAGTAATTCCAAATCTTGGATTTTGTTTGTCTAATAGAGGACAAATGTTTTGGTTAGATGAAAACTCCCCAGCTTGCATTGGCCCAAAAAGAAGACCTAGAACTACTTTATCTCCAAGTCTAGCTTTGAAAAATGGACTGCCTTATATGGTTTTTGGCACACCAGGAGGTGATCAACAAGATCAATGGTCTCTTCATTTGTTTTTAAGACATGTACATTTTGGACTCAATCTTCAAGAAGCGATCGATGCCCCAGGTTTCAGCACTGCACATTTTCCAAATTCATTTTACCCGAGAGAAACTGATATTGGTCATCTAGCAGTTGAAGGGAGATTTCCTAGGGAGACTATTGATGAACTTATTAAAAAAGGGCATAAAGTAATAATTGATGATGACTGGAGTCTTGGCAGAATGACAGCAGCTTCAAAGGATAATGAAATTTTAAAAGCGGCAGCCAATCCAAGATTTATGCAAGGTTACGCAATTGGAAGATAAATACATAATGGTAAAAAGATGAATGTCGGTATCGTTGGTTTTGGCTCAATAGGAATAGAAGTAGCTAAAGCACTCCTAGAAGGTGTAGAAAATTTTTATCTATATGGAATTTCATCTAGAAGCAAAACAAACGCAGAAGAAAGAATTTCAAAATTAAAAAAAAGTATCGAAATTTTTGACTTAGAAACTTTGATTAATAATTGTCAAATTATTATCGATTGTGCTCCAAAAGAAGCATTCAGAGATATTGCAACTCGATGTATTAGTGAAGGTAAAACATTAATAACTGTTAGTGGTTCCGGTATACTTGATAATTTTGATTTAATTGAAACATCAAAAAAAAATAACTCTCAAATAATTTTAGCAACAGGTGCTATATTAGGTTTAGATGCATTAAGAGCAGCTGCAGAATCCACAATTCATTCTGTTAAAATGACTACTCGGAAACCACCTAATGCACTTTCAAAAGCACCATATGTCATTAAAAACAATATAAAACTTGATCAATTATCAGAATCTAAATTAATTTTCAAAGGCTCAGCTACTGAAGGTGCAAAAGCTTTTCCAGCGAATGTCAATGTAGCAGCTGCTGTTGGGCTGGCGGGTATAGGTGCTGATAAAACCCAACTTGAAATATGGGCAGATCCAAATCTAGAAAGAAACACACATAAAGTTGAGGTCAAATCGGATAGCGCAGAATTTGAAATGTCTATTCAAAATGTTCAAACACCAGAAAATCCAGGAACTGGAAGAATTACAGGATTAAGTGTGATTGCTTGTTTAAGAGGTCTAAAATCTTCCCTTAAAGTTGGATCTTAAAATTAATTTAGATTTTCTTTATAAATTTTCATTCTTAAATAACACGCTTTAAGAATTGGGCAATCAAGGTTAAATTTTTCTGCTTCTGCAATTAAATCTCCAAATATTTCTTCATGCTCAGTGTATCCTTTCTTTTCTACATCTCTAAGCATTGAAGCTTTAATAGGTGATCCGGGTGTCATTATATTTTTCAAAACATTTTCTGTTTCCAAATCACTAATAATATAACCCCTAAATTTTGCTATTGATCTACATTCATTGTACAAGTCAGATAAAGTTTTATTACCAACTGCATAATTACTTATTCCTCCAAGTGGACAATTAAACAATGTTGTAGCCCCCGCAACAGTTGCAATAAAAACCCATTTTTTCCATAAATCTAAGGTAATATCTTCTGATATAGCAACGTCAAATTTAGTTCTTTTACAAGTGTTATAAAATAATACAAGATCATTACTTTGGTGTTTTTTTCTATCACCAAAAGTTATTTTTTTAAATTCACTAAAATGTTCTATTGCACCATTATTATTTATAGTTGAGCTTATATGAGCCACACCACCAATTACATTTTCACTACCAAATTCTTTATCTAATTTTTCCATGTGAGTAAAACCATTCAAAAAAGGGATAATCATACCCTTTCCTTTAACGCCTTTTAAATCACGCATGGCTTGATCTAAATCATAGGTCTTACACGAAACTAAAATAACATCGTAGATTGGTTTTAATTCATTCGATAAAATTAAATTAGGTTCTAAATTTAGGTTACCAAGTGAGCTAATAATCTTTAATTTATTTTTTATTAATAGCGCCTTTCTTTTAGGTCTTACTAAAAAAGTTACATCAGCACCACTTTCTTGAAGAAATCCTCCAAAAAATCCTCCGATTCCTCCAACCCCTAATACTAGTATTTTCATATAAATCCTGGAATTTTAATTTGTTTATGTAAGTTATATGACTGCTTCAATCTTAAGTCGATATAAATATGAAATTAAATAAAATTAGAATTTTGCAATTCAGATATCTTTACCAACAATTCATCTGGCAATGGTCCCATCTCAACTGCTTGCATAGAATTCTTTAAATGATCAAGTGATGCCAAACCTAATACAATACAATTCAAATTATTATTAGATAAACCATATCGCAGAGCAAATTGGGCTCTATTGCCATAAGTATCACCTACTAATTCATATAATTTTTCAACACGTCTTTCTTCTTCTTTCATATTAATAACATGAGTAACTGGGATTTCTCTACCATGCCTAACATTAGTTGCTAACAAACCAGCTGCAAAAATTCTTATGCCCATTATGCCCATATCAAATTTTTTGCAATCTGCAATTAAACCAGAAAAGTCATGATCATTCCATCTACCTTTTTCTTTAAAATTAGCACTTGGATTTAAAAGATTATAATAAATTTGAGCTGTATCAAAATGACCAGTTTGTATAATTTTTCTTATGGATTCTGTGTCCCCTAAAGCTGTAAGTCCAATATTTTTAACACGTCCATCCTCTTTAAGTTTTGTCATGATCTCACATATGTTATTGTTGAATATTTGTGAGCAGGTAAGAGTATCATTATTTTCTTCAAAAGTTATTCTATTATGCAATTGATATAATTCTAATTTATCTATCTTTAATCTATTTAGCGTGTTATCTAATTTTCTATCTAACTGTGAAACGAACGTTTCTGAAATTGTAGGATCTAATCTAGCTTTCGAAGATATCTGTAATTTATCTGAAGCAGGAAGAGAACTTATTAAATAGCCAATATTTTTTTCAGATTTACCATCGCTATAACTTTCAGCTGTATCAATCCAATTAATGCCAGCCTTAATTGAAAGTTCAATTGCTTTCTCCATTATATCAAAATTAGGGTCAATAAATAATCCTCCAACCCAACCACCACCTAGGATAACTTGGGATATATCTAGACCTGTTCTACCTAATTTTAATTTTTTCATAATATTACTATCTTTATCTATTTTTAATTGTATTAGATTAGTAAGTGAATACTACTTATCTCAACTTATTTAAAATAAAATAATGAATAAAGACAAAATAATTTTTAAGAATCTAATATTAGGATCATTTTTTGCGTCCTTTTCAGCGGCACTTGGTGGATCAACTTTTGTTTTTACAAGACTAATTGTTGATGATTTAGATCCATTTACTCTTAGTTTTTTACGTTATGGATTAACTGGACTTATTTTGTTTTTGCTTTCTATTTCTATATTTTTAAAAACAAAATTTTTAAAAGAGGACAAAATTCCCCTAGCATTTTTAGGTTTAGCCATGATAACAATTTTCCCTAACTTTATGGCCGCAGGACTTGAACATACAACTGCAGCAAGAGCAGGATTACTTTATGCAACCATGCCACTTTGTACAATATTAATAGCTTTTTTTTTTAATATAGAAAAAATCACAATAAATAAATCTCTTGCTGTTTTTATAGCAGTTCTAGGAGTATCATTCTGTTTGTCAGAGAGTGTAAGCAATAATTTCAGTCAGACATTGAAAGGTGATTTTTTAATGATGATTGGAGTAATCGCTGCGTCATGTTTTACTGTTTTTTCAGGCAAGTATCTAAATAAATATGGAAACATACCAGTCATGATTTATGTAATGGGTACTGGTACATTGATTAATTTTCTTATAACTTTATTTTTTGGTTCATCTTTTGAAAACATATATCAAATAGGTGAAGTTCCAATCTATGCATTATTAATGTTAGTCATTCCAGGTGGAGTTTTAATGATGTATTGTTGGGGAAAAGCACTTCAATTAATTTCTCCAACTCAAGCAGCTATTTCTCTTGGTTTCAATCCTTTATCTGCGATTTTACTTGGCTCTTTTATACTTAATGAAGAAATAACTTTAAAATTGATTGTAGGTTTCTTATCAATAATTTTCGCAATTACACTAGCTAATTGGAGAATAAATAAATAATTATAAATAGTTTTATTTAAGTTTCTCTTTGAGTAGTTTATTAACAACGCCTGGATTTGCTTTACCTTGGGATAATTTCATAACTTGTCCTACAAAAAAACCAAAAAGTTTATCTTTTCCACTTAAATATTCATTAACCTTATCTTGGTTGTCTGAGATTACTTGATCTATCAATTTTAAGATTTCTGTGTCATCAGAAACTTGCTCAAGTCCTTTTTCTTTTACAATATCAGACGGTGATTTTTTACTTTTCATCATCTCTGAAAATACTTCTTTTGCTATTTTACCTGAAATAGTGCCATTGGATATCAAATAAATTAATTCTCCAAGATTTTCAGAAGTAATTGGTGATTCTGAGAAAGACAAATTGTCTTTTTTTAAAGCACCAAATAATTCAGTTATCATCCAATTGGCCGTAAGCTTTCCGTCTCTTCCATTTGCTGCTTGTTGGTAAAAATCAACATAATCTTTTTCTTCGACAAGAATAGAGGCATCATAAGAAGTAATACCAAAATCCTTAACTAGTCTTTTTTTAAGACTATCTGGAAGTTCTGGAAGTTTTTCTTTAATATCTTGAACCCAACTTTCTGAAAATTCTAGAGGCAATAAATCTGGATCAGGGAAATATCTATAATCGTGAGCATCTTCCTTACTCCTCATTGATCTAGTTTCTCCTGTGGAAGTATCAAAAAGTCTTGTTTCTTGATCTATTGTTCCACCCTCCTCCAATATATCAACTTGTCTTTCTGCTTCAGATTGTATTGCTTGAATAATGAATCTAATTGAATTTAGATTTTTTATCTCACATCTTGTTCCAAATTCTTCTCCAGACTTTCTAACAGATACATTGCAATCAGCTCTGAGTGATCCTTCTTCCATATTTCCATCACAGGCACCAATATATCTCAGTATAGATCTAATTTTTTTTACGTATGCACCTGCTTCTTGAGGTGATCTTATATCTGGCTTTGAAACTATTTCCATTAATGCAACACCAGTTCTGTTTAAATCTATATATGATTTAGTTGGATGTTGATCATGAAGTGATTTTCCTGCATCCTGTTCTAAGTGTAATCTTTCAATACCAATTGTTGTTTGTTCGCCGTCATCTAAATCGACTATGATCTCACCTTCACCTACAATTGGTTTGGTAAATTGACTTATCTGATATCCTTGAGGTAAATCTGCGTAAAAGTAATTTTTTCTATCAAAAACTGAAACATTATTTATTTTAGCATTTAGTGCCAGTCCTGTTTTAACTGCTTGTTCCACACAGAACTCATTAATAACTGGTAGCATGCCAGGCATTGCAGCATCGACTAAGGATACATTTCTATTAGCTTCAGAACCAAAGGAAGCGGACGCTCCTGAAAACAATTTTGATTTACTTGAAATTTGTGCATGTATTTCAAGTCCAATTACCATTTCCCATATACCAGTTTCACCTTGAATATTACCTGGCTTCAAAGTTGAATTGACATTCATCTTGCAGCTCCATCAGCTATAAAATTAAATCCTGCACTCATTTCTAATACTTTAGCTGTACTAATTAAGCCAGGTTCATCAAAAGAATTTGCAATCAATTGTATGCCAATTGGTAAGCCAGATTTATCCAAGCCAACTGGCAAGGAAATTCCAGGCAATCCAGCCAGGCTTGCTGGTACTGTAAAAATATCATTTAGGTACATAGTTAGTGGATCTTGTTTTTTACCTAATTCGAAAGAAGTTGTTGGTGTTGAAGGGGTCAAAATATAATCTACTTTTTTGTAAACGTTCTCAAAATCTTCTTTTATCAATCTTCTTACTTTTTGAGCTTTTAGATAATATGCGTCATAATATCCTGAAGATAACACATAAGTACCGATCATTATCCTTCTTTTAACTTCATCGCCAAAGCCAGTTCCACGTGTTAATTCATACATTTCATCTAAACTAGAAGCTTCCTGTCTTGCGCCGTATCTAACACCATCATATCGAGCTAAATTACTTGATGCTTCAGCGGGAGCAATGATATAATAAGCAGGCAAAGCGTATTTAGTATGAGGCAACGAAACTGGAATTATCTCAGCTCCTTCATCTCTTAACCAATCAATTGATTTCTCATAAAATTTTACAATATCTTCAGAAATACCTTCTTGTGTGTATTCTTTTGGTATGCCTATTTTTTTTCCTTTTATACCTATATCCAAATAATCCATTAAGTCTGGCATTTTCAAATTTGCTGATGTGGAGTCTTTTTGGTCATAACCAGCCATAGAATTTAACATTAAAGCAGCATCACTCACTGTTCTAGCTAGTGGACCTGCCTGATCTAAAGAAGAAGAAAATGCTACAATTCCCCATCTTGAACACCTGCCATATGTAGGCTTTAAACCAGTTATACCACAAAACGCTGCTGGTTGCCTTATTGATCCACCTGTATCTGTACCTGTTGCCGCCAAAGCGGACCTTGAAGCAACCGCTGCAGCTGATCCACCTGAAGAACCACCTGGAGACATTTTTTTATTTTTCAACCATGGGTTGATTACATTACCTTTAGCTGCAGTTTCATTACTAGAGCCCATTGCAAATTCATCACACGATAATTTTCCAAGAATAACTGCACCATCATTCCATAGATTCTGAGTTACTGTACTTTCATAAGTAGGTATAAAATTTTCTAAAATTTTTGAAGACGCAGTTGTTTTTATGTCTTTGGTACAAAACATGTCTTTAATTCCTATGGGAATTCCCTCTAGAGGTCTTGCTGTGCCATCAATCAATTTTTTGTCTGATTCTTTTGCCATACTTATGGCCTTATCCTCTACTATTTCAAGATAGGCACCTAACGAAGATGTATCACTAATAGATTTTAAATAAGCTTTTGTTAATTCTAATGACGAAATCTCTTTGTTTTTAAGAGATTTAGAGGCCTCAACTAAATTTAAATCAAGTAATTCAGACATTATTCAATAACCTTTGGAACAACAAAAAAGCCACTTGAGCTTTCAGGAGCATTTTTTAAAATTAAATCTTCAATATTACCATCATTTACATCATCACTCCTAAGTGGCAACTTATGTCCTGTTACAGAAGCTAATGGCTCTACATTGGAGGTATCTACTTCATCAAGCTGTGCAACAAAGCCTAAAATATTATTTAAATCATTTGTAAGACTTTCTTTATTAACTTCTGGAATATCTAAACGAGAAAGCCGAGCTATTTTATTTACAGTAGGAACATCTACAATTGTGTCTTTGTTAGGCATGTCCAACCCTATATTAAATTGATAAATTTTATTTTATATGAAAGTCTGTTAGCATCAATTATGCCTATCTTCAAGCCTGATGAATTTTTGTTAAATATTTTGCCTAAAAAAAGACTGTTAGGAATTGACCATGGCACTAAAACACTAGGCATTGCAATAAGTAACTCCGATATGACAGTTGCTTCACCAATAAAAACTATAAAAAGAGACAAACTCAAATCCGATTTAAGTAAATTGATTTCAATTGTTGATGATTACGATATTACAGGATTAGTAATGGGCTGGCCACTTAATATGGATGGGAGTGTAGGTCCTAGATGCGACTCAGTAAGAGATTTTACAAATAGTGTTTTAAAAAAGAGAGATCTTCCTGTTTTACTACAAGACGAAAGAATGTCCACAATGGCTATTGAAAAGCCAATGATTACAGCAGATATGACAAGAAAACAAAGAAGTTCACGAACTGATCAACTGGCAGCTTGTTGGATTTTGCAAACTGCGCTGGACGTTTTAAAAAAAAAGATGTAGTAAGATATTTTTAATGAATAAATTATTAAAAAATAATTATGAAGTTAATAAATCTTCCCCTGTAAAATTGTCATCACATCATCTGTTAGCTATAGAAGGTATGCAAAAATCTGAAATTCAGAAACTACTTGATAGAGCTGATTATTTTGCAAATCTAGATAAACACACCGACACTAAATATCTGTCTGGATATGTGGTATTAAATGTCTTTTTTGAAAATTCAACTCGTACTCGAGTTTCATTTGAACTCGCAGCAAGAAGACTTGGAGCAGAAGTAATTAATATTTCTTTAATTAACTCATCTATAAAAAAAGGAGAAAGCTTATTAGATACCGCTAGTACTTTAAACGCAATGAAACCTGATTTATTGATAGTGAGACATCCCCATAGTGGCGCACCACTCCTATTCGCAGAATATTTGAGTTGTAGTATTATCAATGCTGGTGATGGAAGACACGAGCACCCTACCCAAGCTTTATTAGATGCTCTAACAATCAAAAGAAGAATTGGGTACCTAGAGGGTTTAAAGATTAGCATATGTGGGGACATTTCTAACAGTAGAGTAGCGAGATCAAATATACATTTGTTAACAACTATGGGTGCTGAAGTTAGATGTGTTGCTCCATCAACATTAATGCCTTCAAGCTTAGAAAAATTAGGCGTGAAATGCTTTAATGATATGAAAGAAGGAATTAAAGATGCTGATGTAGTAATGTTGTTACGTCTTCAAAATGAAAGAATGTCAGGAACAGAAAATCCTTCTGAAAGAGAATATTTTAATTTTTTTGGCCTCGATGAAACAAAACTTTCATTGGCCAACCCAAATGCAGTAATTATGCATCCTGGACCAATGAATAGAGGTGTAGAAATAGCATCTGCCCTAGCAGATGATACAAATAGGAGTTTAATAAAAACTCAAGTTGAAATGGGTGTTGCTATAAGGATGTCAATAATTGAAGCACTTAATCATTCTAAAAATAAAACTTAAAGAATTCAATGACACATACAATTTTTAAATCTATCAAGCTTATAAATCCTGCTACAAATTTTAATCAAAAAGTAAATGTAGTAATTCAAAATGAAACTATTATTAGTATATCAAAAGATTTAAATTTAGAAAAATTTAATAAAGATAATCAAACTACAATTTATGACTGTGAGGGTCTAACAATGTCGCCTGGTATATTTGATATGCGGGTAAATATTGGAAAGACTGAGAATCTAAAATTCACTCAAGTTACTGCTGCCGAAAGTGGAATTACGTCTATGGCAATTCTACCTAATCAAACTCCAAAATTAAACAATCCATCTATAATTGATCATATTAAAAGACAATCAGAGGATATAAATCTTCCAAAAGTAATTGTTTATGGAGCAGCAACAAAAGATCTAAACGGTTTAGAAATGAGTGAAATTGGGCTGATGTCAGAAATGGGGGCAATAGGTTTCACTAATGGAAATAAAAGTATTAAAAATAGTCTAGTTATGAGACGATTAATGAGTTATGCAGCAATGATAAACCGCCCCATAATACAACATGCAGAAGATGAAGATTTATCAGGTTTAAGTCAAGCTTCAACAACCTCTATAAGAGGTGAAATGAATGAAGGAGAAATATCTACTCGTTTAGGATTAATAGGAATTCCAGCTTGTGCTGAAGTTATTGTGATTGAACGAGATATCAGGTTGGCTAAGTTGACTGGAGCACATTATCACGTAGCACATGTGTCTACAAGAGATGCGGTAAACATTATAAGGGAAGCTAAAAAATCAGGTCTAAATATTACATGTGATACAGCTCCGCCTTATTTTTCATTAAACGAAAGTAAATTATTAACTTACAACACAGCATTTAAATTATCTCCTCCTCTTAGAAGCGAAGATGATAGACTTGCAATTATTGAAGGCATTCAAGATGGAACAATAGACGTAATAGCGTCTGATCATAGAGCTAGATCGAAGGACACAAAAGCTCAACCTTTTTCTGCCGCATCGGTTGGAGCGTCTGGAATTGAAACTTTGTTTTCAATTACCTTAGATTTAGTTAATAAAAAAATCATTGATATTAACACAGCAATCTCTTTTTTAACTATTAACCCAGCAAAAATTCTTGGAATTGATACCCCAACCTTAGAGGAAGAAAAAATAGCTGACTTTATAGTTTTTGATGAAAATGAGCCTTATACAATTAAACAAGAAAATTTAAAGACTAGTCCAACTCCGTTTGATGGAAAAAAAATTCATGGTAAAATCTTAGCCACTTACATTAACGGTCAAGCTGCCTTTATGAATCAGACTTTCAAAAATAAAATAATAAAATGACATATAATTTAAATTATGAGGTTTTAGGCTCAATCTTTCTTTTTGGATATTTTTTAGGATCAATCCCTTTTGGATTAATACTCACAAAAATATCTGGATTAGGAGATATTAGAAAAATCGGCAGTGGGAATATTGGTGCCACAAACGTTTTACGAACTGGAAATAAAAACATTGCCCTTTTAACTCTTCTTCTTGACGGTGGTAAAGGTGCATTTGCAATTTATCTAATTACTATTACTTTACCTAAAGTTTTCTATATTAATTTTGATATGGTAGAATTTTATCAATGCACAGTTGCAATATCAGCTGTTGTAGGTCACTGTTTCCCAATTTGGCTGAGTTTTAGAGGGGGCAAAGGAGTAGCAACTGGGTTCGGTGTTGTTTTATCATTTAATCTATATATCGGTATAGTTGCGCTATTAATATGGGTACTTACTGCAAAAGCATTTAAAATAAGCTCAATGTCTGCGCTAATTGCATATTTTTTAATACCTATTCTCATGTTTTATTATGAAACTGAATTAATATATTTTTTAAGCTCCTTCATAATTTCATTAGTATGTTTTGTGCAGCATCGAGAAAATATAAAACGCTTAATCAATAGATCTGAACCAAAAATATAAAAACATTATTATTGTTATTTCATTAAAGTAATGTTATCTGCACTTAAATAGTACATTTAAATTTAATAAATTAGTGCAGGATTAAAAATAAATGAAATTAGTAATAGTTGAATCTCCAGCAAAAGCTCAGACTATTAATAAATATCTCGGTAATGATTATAAAGTTATGGCTTCTGTTGGTCATGTAAGAGATTTACCATCAAAGGACGGTGCGGTGCTCCCTGATGATAATTTTAAAATGTCCTGGGAAATGCATAAAGATAAAGAAAAAGTAATTAAAGAAATAATAGGAGAACTTAAATCAGCTGAATCATTAATATTAGCTACTGACCCCGATAGAGAAGGTGAAGCAATAAGCTGGCATCTACAAGAAATATTAAATTCAAAAAAAATGATTGAAGACAAACCAGTTGAAAGAGTTGTTTTTAACGAAATTACTAAAAACGCTGTTTTGCATGCTATGAAAACACCTCGACAAATTAATTCTGAATTAGTTGAGGCATATTTGGCACGAAGAGCTTTAGATCATCTAATCGGCTTTTCCATTTCTCCAATTTTATGGAGAAAGCTTCCAGGTTCAAAGTCTGCTGGCAGAGTTCAATCTGTTGCACTTAAACTTATATGTGAAAGAGAAATAGAAATTGAAAAATTCAATATTGAAGAATATTGGTCAATAACATCTATCTTTTCAAAAAATGATGAACAACAATTTACAGCTAAGTTATCTGTTCTTGATAACAACAAATTAGCTAAAATGGATTTAAAAAACGAAAAAATAACAAATTCAGCATTAGAAAAAATAAGAAATTCGTCATTTAACATAACTAAAATTACAACCAAGAGAGTAAAGCGTAATCCACTACCTCCTTTTACAACTTCCACATTACAACAAGAGGCCTCTAACAAATTAAGCTTTGGTGCATCAAGAACTATGAGGATAGCTCAAAAATTATACGAAGGTATAAATATTGGCAGGGAGACAACGGGTCTGATAACATATATGAGAACTGATGGTGTCCAATTAAGCACTCAGGCAATTGAAGAATTAAGAAATGAAATTACAAACCTTCATGGTAAAGAATATATTCCTCAAACACCTAGAGTTTACAAATCTAAAGCAGCAAATGCCCAAGAAGCACATGAAGCTATAAGACCAACCGCAATTTTTCGTCATCCAGAAAGTATGTCTTCCTATTTAGATGATGAACAATTTAAACTTTATGAACTTATTTGGAAAAGAACTATATCAAGTCAAATGCAATCAGCTGAGTTAGACGAAACATCCGCCGATATTTCAAATAAGGATAAAACTGTCGTTTTTAGAGCAAACGGATCACAAGTACGCTTTCCTGGATTTTTTATTTATAGAGACAGGAATGATGATAAAATTTTACCTAATTTAGTTGAAAATGAAAATGTCAACTTAGAAAAAGCTGATGGCGAACAACATTTCACACAACCACCTCCAAGGTATACTGACGCAAGTCTTATAAAGAAAATGGAGGAATTAGGCATTGGAAGGCCATCAACATATGCCTCAATCTTACAAGTGCTTGTTAATAGAAATTATGTTGAGAAAGATAGGGGCAAGCATATACCTCAAGAAAGAGGAAGGATTCTGACAGCATTTTTAAATAATTTTTTTGGACAATATATTGAGTATGACTTTACGGCTGACTTGGAAAAGAAATTAGATAAAGTTTCAGATGGAAAATTAAACTATAAAAAGCTTTTGGAGGAGTTTTGGAATGGTTTTAAACCGCATCTAAACAAAATGTCAGAACTTGAGAGAGAAAAAATTCTTGAAGCACTAGAGAAGGAATTGGCTGATTTATTCTTTCCTAAAAATGTAGGGGATACTAATGCTCAACCAAATAGACAATGCCCAACATGTTCCAATGGGAATTTAGGTTTAGAACTTGGAAGATATGGTGCTTTTATAGGTTGTTCTAATTATCCAGAATGTAAATTCACAAAGCAAATTGCAAAAAATGAAAATAAAGAAGAAAATAATGACAATGAAACTTTTATGCCTGAAAACGACGGCATCTTGGGAGTTGATCCTGAAACTGGTCTAAAAGTTTTAATTAAAAAAGGGCCATATGGAATTTATCTTCAATTAGGCGAAGAAAAAAAACCAAAGCGAACAAGCATTCCAAAACTAGTAGACGCATCTACTATCGACTTGGATAAAGCCCTTTCATTTCTATCATTACCTAGATTAATAGGTAAACACCCAGAAACAGGACAAGATATTTCAGCAGGTATAGGAAGATACGGGCCGTATTTAAAATATGATATAAGTTTTATAAGCATACCAGCTGATGAAACCGTAATTAACATTGGTCTTAATCATGCAGTAGTTTTAATAGGTGAAAACAGTAAAAAACTTGGAAAGGTACTAGGTAATCATCCAGATGGAAATGGAAAGGTCTTAGCTAAATCAGGAAGATTTGGTCCATATGTCGAATATAATAAAATTAGGGCAACATTGCCCAAATCATTATCTCTAGAAGAGATTGATTTAGATAAAGCTGTAGAGTTAATTGTTGCTAAAGCATCAAAACCTCCAAGATCTAAGAAGAAACAAACAAAGAAAAAATAAATTTAATATTAATAACATTTGAACCTAAAAAAGTACGTGCAATCTAGTAATAAAATACAAATTTCAAAGTTAGAAATAATTTTTATTGA
The DNA here is from genome assembly GCA_000383115.1 of alpha proteobacterium SCGC AAA015-N04. GTDB lineage: Bacteria > Pseudomonadota > Alphaproteobacteria > Puniceispirillales > Marisalimonadaceae > Marisalimonas. The sequence goes on along the minus strand of KB910577.1, from coordinate 42,842 downwards.
TGACGATGGTTTTGCTATAGGTCATATTTTAAATAAAAATAGATCAGATCAAGAAATTGAAATTCCATTTAATGCGTCAAATATAGATTTAGTTGTTGGTGATCATCTTTTAGTTGAATTAGAATTTGTTGGGAATAAACAATACAAATTTAAAAAAATTATTAAAAAGATTGAATGTGAAAAAAACCATTTCTTTGCTGTAGTGGAATTAACACCGAAAGGGAAATTCTATCTTAATGAATTAGAAAGAAGTTATGACAAAAAAATTAAAATTCAGCCAATTCTTATTGATGGTTTAAAAATTAATAAAGGTGATGTTGTAAAGGCTCAGAATGCGTCTCGTGAAGTTTTTAAAAAACTTAAAATCAAAAAATTAAAAATTAATAAGAACAAAAAATCTAGAAAAACCTACAATCAAAATTATGCAGAAATATTAGAAGTTATAGGTAATGTTCTCGATCCTAATGTATATTCTTACCTAGTAATAAAAGAATACAATTTAAGAAATAACTTCAATCAAGAAATTAATTATCAAATTAGTAATCTAAATGATTTTAAGGATAATAATCGTGTTGACTTAAGAGACTTATCACTAGTTACAATTGATGGAGAAGATGCAAAAGATTTTGATGATGCTGTTTATGCAGAATATCTTTACAAAAAAAAAGAATGGCGTGTCTTGGTTGCTATAGCTGATGTTTCATATTACGTGACATCAAATTCGGCTTTAGACACAGAAGCTAAAATTAGAGGAAATTCAGTATATCTTCCAAATTTTGTTATTCCAATGCTCCCAGAAGAGTTGTCTAACGATAAATGTTCCCTTAGACCTAACGAAGATAGATTGTGTTTAACTGTAGAAATTATATTGGACGCAAGGGGTAAAAAGAAATCACATTCTTTTTTTAGATCTATAATTAACTCTAAAAAACGCCTAACTTATCAACAAGTAGAGGGTGTTATTAATAAAAAAACTACAGGTGAGATTTTTGATGATAAAATTGTCAAAGTAATAAACTCTTTAAATAAAGTGTATTTAAAACTACAAATCTTGAGAAATAAAAGAGGTGCCTTAAATCTGGAACTTGCAGAAAGAAAAATTTTATTTAATGACGAAGGTTGGCCATCTCAAATTAAAAAAGTTTATGGGCTAACAAGTAACAAAATTATTGAAGAACTTATGATACTTGCAAATGTATCAGCTGCAGAAGAAATAATTAAATTTAATTACCCTGGAATATATCGTGTACATGAACCACCTACTCCTGAAAAATATAAAAATTTGATTGATGTAATTGGTAAACCTCTAGCTAATATACTTATAGGCAAAATACCTCATCCATTGTTAATGAATAAAATTTTAGAAAAAACAAGAGAATCAGCTGATTATGAAATGATAAATCAGTCTATTTTAAAAAGTCAGTCTCAAGCTAAATATCATAACGAAAATAAATCACACTTTGGTTTAGCATTAAAAAAATATGTTCACTTTACTTCTCCGATAAGAAGATATTCAGATTTGATAATCCATAGACAAATCATTGAAATAATAAATAACAAAAATAAAAGAAAAAATAATTTAAAAACCTTCAAAAATAGTAATGAAAAGTTCAAAATAATAAGTGAGCATATCTCAAACACCGAACGAAAATCAGTAGCCGCTGAAAGAAAGACTATTGACAGGCTAATATCACTGCTATTTAAAGAAAAAATTAATGAGTTAGTTGATTGTACTATTATTTCAATTCATAAATTCGGAATTTTTGTATCTATTGAAGATGGAATAGCTGACTCTTTGCTACCTTTAAGAAATTTACCTTATGATTGGTATGACTTTAATCCAATAAAACAAACTCTCAATGGAGTAAATACTGGTTATAAATTTATTATTGGAATGAAATTCAAAGCTAAAGTAATAGAAGTCGAGCCCTTAACAGGAAGTATCATAGTAAAATTTTATAATGATAATATATTAGAAGCAAAAACAAAAAAAAGAAAATTTAAAAACAAAATTAAAAATAAATATTGATAAACTTGACTTTATAAAAAAAAAGAATATTTTATCAGCTTTGGAGTATTTTATGGCAAAACCAGCTACATTACAAATCAAACTTTTGAGTTCTGCCGATACGGGTTATTATTACGTTACGAAAAAAAATCCGAGGACTAAACCTGAAAAACTGGAATTGATGAAATATGATCCTAAAGTAAGAAAGCATGTATTATTTAAAGAAGCTAAAATTAAATAATGATAATAAAAAAATTATTTACAGCTTAATTTCTTAGTTATTTTAATTTTTTTTAATTTTGCAATTAATTCAAAATCTCCATAATTGACTTTATAAGAATGTACCAAACCACTTTCATCAATTTCAATATACATCTCATAATCTGGTTTAGTTTGTTTTTTTTCTTTTGTATAAAAGGCTAGTTTTATTGGCCAAACCATTTTTCCTGATAAAAATGTTATATTTTTAATATTGGTAGTCTTTTTTTTGGTTATAAATGCTGCTACAATCTTTACTAAATCTTTATCTTCATTTCCAAAAAAAACTTTTGAGGTAAACATCTTATTACCAGTCTTTGCTTCTTCAATTAATTTAATCATGTGTTCTGTAGGGAATAAAACATCTTTGCTAAAAGATAAGTTTTTAAAATTTTTACTAATTATAGAACCAGTAATATTAATGTCATTTTTTTCAACATAACCTTGAAAATTATTTTGTCCACTTAACTCACTACTTTCGTTTAATTCAAAGCTATGCTTAATAAAATCTTTATCCTCAAAAGAACTAAAGCTTGAAAAACTTCTTGCAGTTTTATTATTTGGTAATTCATATATTAATCCATAATTTTCTTTTATTTCCCACCCTTCACACTTTTCTGTAATTTCAAAAATTGTTTGACCTTGACCTCCTTCTAGGAAAGTGTTGCCAACAATCTTTTCAACATTTAGTACATAAGTAGCTTTGTAAGACAATAGGTTTATTGAAGAAGCAGGATTGATAAAAATGAAATATAAAATTAAAAAAATGTAATATCTTTTATTCAAAAACATTTGCATACCTCTTTTTACTGTTACTAAATAATATTAATTGTCTTATGAAATAATTAATCTAATTTAAATAATTATGCATAATAAAAATATACCAATAAATGACCAAGTTTCACTAAATAAATTCTATTTGGAATGCTTAAATGAAAATATATTGGCTATCGACACAGAATTTGTAAGAGAAAATTCTTATCATCCTATTTTATGCCTAGTTCAAATTGCTGGCTCAAATTTTTCGAAAGCTATTGACCCTTTATCGGGTATTAATATGGAACCCATATGGAAATTACTTTCCAACAGAAATATTCTCAAAGTTTTTCATGCAGCTAGACAAGATATAGAAATTTTTTTTAATTTAACTGGTAAAATACCTGAACCAATATACGATACACAAATTGCTGCTATGTTCTGCGGTTTAGGTGAACAGATTGGATATGAAAACTTAATAAACAAATTATTAGGCTTAACTATTAGTAAAGAACACCAGTTTACCAACTGGTTACAAAGACCTTTATCACAAAAACAAATAGATTATGCCATCTCTGATGTTTCATATTTAATCAAAGTATTTCCATTAATTGAAAAAAAAATTGAAGAAAAAAATAGAAGAGATTGGGTTAAAAAGGAATTTAATCTGTTACAGAAAACTGATTTATATCAAATTGAACCAGATGAAGCTTGGAAAAAAATTAAAATAAAAAGATCTAATCCAGAGATGTTATTTATTTTGAAAAATCTTGCATGTTGGAGAGAAACCGAATGTAAAAAAAGGAATATACCGAGGGGAAGATTAATTAGAGATGACGTTCTTATAAATCTTTCATATGGTAAACCAAAAACTATTAATGAGATAAAAAAAGTTAGAGCATTTCCTAAGCATTTCTCTAATGATGATTGTTTAATGATTTTAAATATTATAAATAAATGTCTAAAAAATTTACCTAAGGTATTACACAAAAAAATTAAATTAAAAGAAAAAAAAACTATATCAAAGGATACTTTAAACCTTTTAAAATTATTATTGAATTATTGTTCTCAAAAAAGTGGTATTGCCGAAAAAGTAATTGCCAATGGAGATGATCTTAGATTGATTTTAGAGGGTAAGAAAAAAAATGTTAAGGTTTTCTATGGTTGGAGGAATGAAATTTTTGGTAATAAAGTGGAATCTTTACTAAAGGGAAAAATTGCTTTCAAACTTGAAAAAGGAATAGTAAAAAAAATAGATATTTAATTATTAGATATTATATTGAAAACACTTTTAATACATTTATAACTAACTTTTTTCTTTGCTTCTAATGTGAATACGTCTAATGCATCAACAAATTTAATTACACTATCAAAACTTCTCTCCAATCTTTCTAGTATGTAAAGGCACAATTTATCATGTAAATGTAATTGTTTTTGATCTGAGTATTTTACCAAAAAAGAGTATAACAATATATCATCTGGAAAGTTAATTTGAGACGTAATTATACTTCGAAGCCTAGAGTTCAAATCTTCTAATTCCCAATCCATTTCAAATGGTGAACTCCTAGATAAAAATAAAACAAAGCCCTGATTATATGTTACTTGATTTAAAAAATGCATTACTATGTCAGCAGGATAATTTTTACTTGGATAGAAATTATCTATAACAAAACTTTTTCCTTTTTTTACTAAATCCAAATGATTTGTTGTTAAATTATTTAGAGTAACCGAATTACTAGATTCACTAAAAATTGAACTTAAATGACTTTTCCCACATCCTTTTGGACCATAAACTATTGCAGCAGGAATAGAGTTTATAGTTTTGCTTCCCTCCCATTTCTGTATATTTTCTATTAATTGCAAAGCAGAAAAATTACATTCCGAAATAATAAAGTTTTCTTTGTTTTTTAATTCTTTAAATTTTAATGGTAATGCTAATTGTTTATTGTTGTGTTTTAAGTCAATATTTCTTAATTTCAAACTCATATATCAACTCATATTAAATATTTTAATAAAAAAGTGTTTTATAATTATTCCAATTATGGCTGCCATTGGTAACGATAAAAGAACTCCTACGAAACCGGCTAGATGTCCACCTGCAAGGATTGCAAATATTATCCATATTGGATTTAAACCTATAGCATTACCAACAAACTTTGGCGTTAGATAATAACTTTCTAATAGTTGTCCACTAAGAAATATTCCCAATAAAAAGATTAATTCTATTGACATGCCAAATTGAAAAAAAACCTAATACAAATGTTAAACCACCTCCTAATATTGATCCTACATATGGCACAAACGAAATCATACCTGCGAAAAGCCCTAATAATATTCCGAATTCAATACCTATAATAAATAAGCATGTAGAATAAAAAAAAGATAGAATTAAGCAAATTAAACCTTGACCACGAATAAATTTTGACAAAACAATATCAATTTCTGAGATAATTAAAGAAAAATCTTGAAGGTTAGATTTAGCTTCAAAGCTTTTGAAAAAAATTTTAATTTTGTTAAACTCTAAACTCATATAGAAACTTAGTATAAAAACTAAAATTACATTAAAAAAACTATTGAAAAATTGAACACTTTTATCAAATAACCCGTTACTGGTATTTATAATATTTTCTGTAAGTGGTCTCAAAACGTCGAAATAGTTAAAATCTTTAATTTTTTCAACTAAAAAATACTTAGAATTTAATTCATTTATTAGTATTTCAAATTTATTAAAGTAAGAAGGTAGTATAATTACTAAATTTTTAATTTGTTCAATTAAAATGGGCGAAATTATAATTAAAACAGAAAATAAACAAAGTATAAAGAAAATCACGGAAAATAGGCTGGAGAGTATATCATTTAAAAATTTATCGAAAAATTCTTTAATAGGATTTATTAAATAAGCAATAACAAAAGCTATTGCAAAAGGAATAATTACTTCAAAAAAATAAATTAGAAATAAACAAGTGAAGATCAACATTAAGTAGATACTTAAGTTTTTAAATTTTGGAAGCTTCATTTCATTGGACATTTATATAACCGTAAAACAAATTAAAATGTAAGAATATATTGCTTATTATTAAAATTTTTAAAAGATATTTTTTTTTCACTAACCGCCTGAAAAAAAGTTTTTTTATTTCCTATAAATTTTACAATTACCCTACCTTCTAAATTTGAGATTGAAATAACCTTGACTTCTTTAACAAATGGCAAATTTTGAAGTGTTTTTAGAATAAACGGCCATATTTTAATATTTTTTTGAGTTACTTTAATGTTTGATTTATATTCTAGATTTTTAGTTGACTTTAATAGTCCTCTATTTAACGATCTAAATGATTTAAGTGTTTTCTTTCCATAAAAAATTAATTCTTTTTCAATCTCTATTATACCTTTATCTAAAAATCCTTTTGTAGATTTAACTTTTATTATTTTATCATTAAATAACAAAGGTAATTCTAATACTGTTGAATTCATTGAAGAAATGGGTATCAATAGATCAATTTCATTATATATGCTGGGGTCAATTAAATTATCCTTTTTCCAACTTATATCGATTGTGTCAATAATATTTAGAACTTCCAAATTAAATAAATTATCATCAATATTATAGATCGAAGTAGTACTTGGAAGTTGTAATTTATTTCTATAAATTGTATTAACAAATTTGCCATTACCATCAAAAATTTGCGCATAGACGTTTAGAAAAGTTTTTCCATCATTTCTTAATATGGGCTCCGCAACGACTATTAATAAAGCATCAGAATTCTCTTTATTAATTATTTTTTTGATCAAGTTTGTTTGGGGCTGTGATACTATTTTAGGCCCAATTTTTCTTGATAAGTTTAAGTCTTTTTTTGCTATTACTAATTTTACTAACCCATCTGATATTGCAAGTTTTTTTTTCCATTTAGAATACCAAACGTCATTATCATCCAAAAGTATAAAGCCCCTTGGACCAATAAAAATTGGTAAGATAGTTATTGGTTTTCTGTATGTCTCCGCATATTGTAATTTATTTTTATGGAAATAATCTATTACTAGACTTCTATTAAAACAAATATCAAAGTCAGCTAAATATCTTTTATCACTATTTGCTTCATCATTAATCTTCAAATAATCAACTAATAGTAGTATATCAGATTTTTTAAAACTCAATTTTTTATTTTTTAGTGTTAATTTATTTAATAACCTTTTAAAGCCAATATTTCTAGCCTTATCCTCTGCTAATTTCCTAGCTTTTATAATTGATTCTTTTGTAAGATCTACTTTAATATTTTTAACATAAAAAGATGAGTTTTTACAGTCATCATTACTAGACGCTATTGAATTAAAAGTTAAATATATAGTGAAAAAAATTAAAAATTTTATATTTAAGATTTTAAAAAACATTTTACTAAACCATTTTTTAAATTAATTAATAATAGCATGGATATATCGATTGTATTAAATTTAAGTAAGTTATACAGTAAAGTATGCTTTATAATAACAAAAGTTTAATTAAACTAACAAGATGAAAAAAAACGTCAAAAGCAGAAATTTAGAAACTATCACCTACAACAATGCGGGCGTAAATATTGAATTAGGAGATGAAATCGTTTCTGAAATTTCACCAATCGCTAATTCAACTTCAATTAATGGTAGCATCGGAAATATTGGAACTTTTGGAGGTCTTTTTGATTTAAAAAAAAGTGGTTTAATTGATCCTATTCTAGTTTCAAGTACAGACGGTGTTGGAACAAAATTACAGTTAGCTATTAAAACTAAATCTTATTTTAATATAGGTATAGATTTAGTTGCCATGTGTGTAAATGATGTTTTAGCGCAAGGTGCTAGACCATTATTTTTTATGGATTATTTTGCAACAAATAAACTTGAAAAAGAAATTATAATCGAAGTAGTAAAAGGAATTGCTAAAGGTTGTCAGTTGTCAAAATGTGCGCTAATTGGTGGGGAAACAGCAGAAATGCCAGGACATTATAACAATAATAATTTTGATTTGGCTGGGTTTTGTGTAGGAGCAGTCGAAAGAAAAAATATATTCAACAAAAATTCTGTTTCTATTGGAGATAAGGTTATTGCTATATCAAGTAATGGCATTCATTCTAATGGTTTCTCATTAATTCGAAAAATTATAGAATTAAAATATATAGATATTTTTGAAAAAGCTCCTTTTGATAATACAATTTCACTTGCTAAAGTTTTAATGGAACCAACTTTAATTTACACGGATGCTTTTATTGCTGCTAATAAGAATAATAAATTAAAATCAATCAGCCATATAACTGGAGGTGGATTAATTGATAATCCTCCACGAAGTTTTAGTAAAGAATTAGCTTTAGAACTAAATATGAAAAACTTTGAATTACCACCTGTTTTTAGATGGATTAAAGATAATTCTAAAATTACACTTTTTGAATTAGTAAGAACTTTTAATTGTGGTATTGGACTTTTACTCTTTGTTGATGAGAGTGATGTTGATGCAATTATTAGAGACGTAAATGCAGCTGGATATAAATCTTTTATAATTGGATCTATGATTGAAAATAAATATAAAAAAAACGTAATTTTCAATGGTTGGAATGTATGAAACAAGTTAAACTAATTTGAGTTAAGTTTTTGTTGCAAATATTTGTAGTGAATTAATTATAATATTTCATATATTCAATCTAAAAGATTTAATGTTGATTGTATTGGAGTATAAAATGGTAAATAAATTCGATAAAGAAACTAAAGAGCATGTAATTTTTTATGAAAAATTTCTTAAATTCACAACCTACAGTACTATTTTAATTATAGTTATTATCGCTCTAATGGCAATTTTCTTAGTTTAGCCTTATATTAAAATATCTATTTCTGCAAAGAAAAAAGATATTTCTTTTAATGCATTTTCTAAACTATCTGAACCATGAACTGAATTTGCTTCAACACTCTGTGCAAACTCACTTCTAATGGTGCCTTCTTCAGCATCAGTTGGGTTTGTGGCTCCCATGATACTTCTATTAAGGGATACAGCATTCTCTCCTCTTAGAACCTGCACAATAACAGGACCTGATATCATGAAATTTACTAAATCGTTAAAAAAAGGTCTATCTTTATGTACTGAATAAAATTTTTCTGCCAATTCCTTTGAAAGCATAATTCTTTTTTGAGCAACTATTTTCAATCCAGCTTTTTCAATCTTAGCATTTATTAGTCCAGTGATATTTCTTTTAGTAGCATCAGGTTTAATTATTGACAAAGTGTTTTCAATAGGCATTAACGTCTCCAACCATTTTTTTAAGTATGAAATTTATATACATTATAATTAATTATCAAGAATAAAACTAATTGTTTTAATAATCCTTAGTTAATTGGTAAAGCATTTGCACACCCCAACCAACACCCCCTGATGGTATTGTTGGAGAAGGTTTGTTTTTCCAAGTAACACCAGCAATATCCAGATGTGCCCAAGGTGTACTTTCAACATGTTTTTTTAAAAAACAGGCGGCTGTTATTGAACCAGCACCTGGACCGCCAATATTTTTCATGTCAGCAATTTCAGTTTTTATAAGATCATTATATTCTTGATCTAATGGCATTTCCCATACTTTTTCGCCAGTAGTTTCACCTGCTCTAAATATAGCCTTGGAAAGGATTTCATTATTTGAAAATAATCCTGCTCTAATATTTCCTAGGGCAACAATCATTGCTCCAGTTAATGTGGCTAAATCTAGTAAAAATTTAGGCTTATATTTTTTTTCTGCCCAAGATAATATATCTGCTAAAACTAATCTTCCTTCGGCATCAGTATTTAAAACTTCTATTGTTTGACCAGATACAGATTTAACTACGTCACCTGGCCTCTGTGCGTCACCATCAGGCATATTTTCAACCAATCCAATTATACCAACTACATTGCATTTTGATTTAGATAAGGCTATTGTTTCAATTAACCCAGTAACTGAAGCAGCACCACCCATATCCCACTTCATATCTTCCATAGATTTTGAAGGTTTTAAAGATAAACCCCCTGAATCAAAACATACTCCTTTCCCAATAAATGCCATAGGTGGGTTATTTTTCTTTCCTCCAAACCATTCCATTGTTACTACTAGACTATTTTTTCTTGATCCTCTTCCAACAGCTAACAAGGCACTCATTCCTAATCTTTTTAATTGGGCTTCGTTATAAAGCTTAACTTTAACACCAATTTTATTTAATTTTTTACATTCATTTGCAAAGCTTTGGGGGTATAAAATATTTGGTGGTTGCCATACTAAATCTCTGGCTGAATAAACTCCACTAGCAATACTTTTCATCTCTTGAAATAACAAATTACTTTTTTTAATATCATCTGTTTTAAAAGTAATTAGCCTCAAATTATTTTCTTTTGGTTTAATTTTTTTGTAATTATTAAATTTATATGAGCTCAATAGGATACCAAAAGCTAATTTATGATTTATTAAAGGATTTTTTTCAAAAATTCTTGCCTCAGAACAACCTATCGATTTTATTGTATTATAAATTTCGCCTCCTAATTTTTTTAAATAAATATTTGTTAAATCCTTATTTTCATCTTTTCTCCTTACTAAAAGGAATATTCCTTTTTCAGACCGGACAACTAATTTATTTGATAAAATATTTTTTAAAGAATTTATTAAAAATTTTGATAATAATTCATTTTCCTCAATTTCCTTTGAAATTGGAATATTTTTTTCATTATAAAACAAAACATTAATTATTTTATTACTTGTTTTTCCCAATGATTTATCTATTTTTTCAAACTCTATTTTGATGAACCTACTTTTGTCTTGCATTTTATTTTCCTGTAGTAATTAGTGGTATTTTAATAAATTGAATTAGATTTGTTAATATTATATTTATAACAGTAATAAAAAAATAAATAAAAAAAATTTTGAAATGTATAATATATGATTTTGACTAGATATATTTTTAACCAAACAATAAAAAATGTAATTATCTCAACGATTGTTTTTTTAGGAGTTATTTGGTTATCACAATCATTCAAGACAATAAAATTGATAATTGATAAAAGTGCCAATTTTTCTGATTTTTTTATTTTATCTGCTTTTAGCATACCTAACTGGCTACTGATTGCATTACCGTTCGGCACCTTTGCAGGTTGCATGATAACATACTTAAAGTTAGAAACAGATAAAGAAATTATAGTTATGAAGACGGCAGGATTGAGCTCTATTAAGATAAGCTTTCCTGCTCTTTTAGTAGCTTTTTTATCCTCTTCATTTTTATTTTTAAATTCTCATTGGATTTTACCAATTACTTACAAGCATTTTAAAATTCTACAAAATGAAATAAGAAATAACTCTAAAGAATTAATAATAAAGGATAATATTTTTGTTGATATTAATAAGAATCAAACAATATTCATTGGCGAACTAAATGAACAAAATCATTTTAAAGAAATTTTTATCCAAGACAGAACAAATCCTATGACTATTGTTGAGCTTTATTCAAAGAGTGGTTATTTGGTTTTCAAAAAAAATCAATTAATATTATTTATGGATGAGGGGACAAGAGTTTCAACTGACAATTCAAAAAATTCTACAATATTAGATTTTAAAAATTATAATCTTATTATAGAAGATCTAGGATCAAAAAATTACTCGAAAAGAATTGTTGAATATAATGAATATAATTTTTTTGACCTTATTACTAAAGCTAATCAAAATGCGTCTAAAAAAGGGAAATTACTAGCTGAAGCACATAGTAGAAATACTGTAACATTTTTACCTATTGTATTTATATTAATTGCTATGATTATGATTTTAAATACAAATTATTCAAGAATTATAACTTCATATAAAAAATCATTTAGTATTGTAATTTTAATTATAATTCAAAGTATTTTTATTATGATTAAAAATTTCGTACATACTAATGCTAATCTATGGCCTTTAATGTACTGTTTTCCTTTTATATTTATAATTTTAGGAATTACTATTTTACATAAAAACTTTACCTTAAAAAAAATAAAAAATAAAAGTGATATGAAAGAAGCTTAATGATTAACAGGCTAAGTGGAAATCCGTATATTTTATATAAGTATTTTACAATAGACTTACTTAAGTTTTTTTTATTTGCATTTATATCATTAGTAACTTTAATTTTTTTTATTGATTTAGTTGAGCTACTTCGACGTTCATCTAACAAAGTTTTTGTAGATCACCTTCAAAAAGCAACTTTTGTTGATATAATTGGTATGGCTAGTTTTAAAATACCAAGTAATATGGAAAAAGTATTACCATTTGCTGCATTAATAGGTTCAATAGCTTGTTTTAATCAATGGAGAAAAAAAAGTTATTATATCATTTCAAGATCTTTTGGAATATCTCTGTGGAAAATTATTTCGCCGACATTAGTGACTTTTTTTTTAATAGGAATAACTTCAATAATTTTTATAAACCCTATATCAAGTATTTTTAATAAAAAATATAACTCACTTCAATTAATCTTTTTTGGTAAGAAAGATTTGAAAATGTTATCTTTTGACACAAAAGGTTTCTGGATAAAAGAAAATTCTGAAAATAAACAGTTAATTATAAATGCTAATAAAATTAATGAAGAAAAAAATATATTAATAAATGTAAGCATATTTGTATTTGATAAAAATAAGAAATTCAAAGAGAAAATTACCGCCAAAGAGGCAAAATTCTCGAAAAACGTTATTTCTTTATATAATGGGAAATTAACAAGTAGAGAGAATCAACTAAAAAAATTTACTAATTACAGTTTTCCTGTTAAGTCTAATTCAAATGATTTAAAAATTGCAATCAACAAACCTGATACAATATTTATAACAGACTTACCATCATATATTTTTAAAATGAAAAAATACGGATTGAATACCTCTTATCATTTGATACATTTTTTTAAATTGATATGCCAACCAATTCTAATAATATCAATGATATTGCTTTCAGCATCTTTTATGTTAAGAAGTAGTGAAAGAAAAGTTGAATTTGGTATTGTGTCTTTATCTCTTGTGGTTGGCTTTTGTTTATACTTTATTGGAGATTTTATATTTGCTTTAGGGTCATCAGAAAAACTACCACCACTAATTGCCGGTTTTGGACCAACTTTGATTGGCTTATTTTCAGGTTGTTACCTAATTAGTGATATTGATGAACCAAAAAAGATTTAATTTAAGGAAAGTTATATTGATTAAAATTACAATAAACATTTTGATTAAAAGTTTAATAATTGTATTATTTCAATTTATTTTCTTTGGTAAATTATATTCTCAAGAAAATTTTGTCTTAACTACAGTAAATAAACTCCCTATTACAAATATAGACGTGGTTAATAGAGCAAAACTAATATCATTTTCAATGAATAAAGATTTAAATTTTAAAAATTTGCATAAATTTTATAACCAATCCTTAAATTCTTTAATAGAAGAAAAAATAATCCAATCTGAAGGGTTACTTATAAATAAAAATCTAAATAAAATTGTTTACAAAAAAGCGCTACAACTAGCTTTATTAAAATATGACAATTCTGAATTAAAATTAGATCAGTTTGTAAAAAAATTATCGATAACAAAATCTACTATTTTAGAAAAATATCAAGGACAATTGATATGGGCTAATGTTTTGGGAAAAAAATACAAATTGCAACTCAACAATCTAGAAAAAAAAATTGAACAAATCATAAAAAATAAAAAATTGAATAAAAATGAAGATCTTTACGATCTTGCAGAAATAATTATTGAAAAAAAAAATAATTTTCAATTACTAGAACAAATTAACTTGGCTCTAAAAAGGGGAGTCAGTTTTCTAGAAATAGCTAAACAGGTCTCAATAAGTAGATCTGCAAAATTTAGTGGAAAAATTGGATGGAAGAACTATAAAGAGCTTCCTAACCAAATTAAGATTAAGAATAATGTTATTAACGAAGGTGATGTTTTCAGTTTTCCTTTAAATAATGAATTACGAATTATTAAAGTTTTGGCTAAAAGGACAAATGGTCAAATTAGTAAATTAGAAAATGAATTATTACTTGCGAGAATTAATTTTAAAATCAATTTTCAAAAAAAGAATATTGTTTATGAAAATACAAAAAAGGTTTTACTTTCCCTACTAGACAACAAAAAAAGTTGTGATAATCTCAAAAAAATTAGTTCACAGAATGTGCTAAATCTCAGATTAAAAATAATAAAATCTCGTATTGCAGACCTAAGCCCTTCAATAAAAAAACTAACTGAAAATAAAAACTTATATGAAATAAGCAAGCCTTTGTTTAATGGTAATGATGGATATGCATATATAATTTGTGATAAAAGGATTAAAAAAATAAGAGATAACGTAAAACAAATCCGAAAACAAATACTAGATAAACAATTCTTAATATTTAGTGATAAACTATTAAAAAAATTAAAAAAAGAAGCCAACATTATTCACATCAATAACTTAGATAAAATTTAATTAAAAATGCAATCAACAAAAAAAATTATTCTAATCACTTCTGGTGATCCCGCCAGTATTGCAACAGAAATAACTATTAAATCACTTTTATCATCTAATTTAAATGAAGAAGTTTTCCCAATTTTAATAACTGATCCAGAAATTTTAGAAAGTCAGAAAAAAAAATATAGATATAAATTTGAAATTAATGAAATTAAAGATATTTGTAATTTTAAAGACTTCAAAAAAAATTATTTTAATGTAATTCCAATTAGACTCTCAAACAAAATTATTTTAGGCCAACCTGATGTTAAGAATTCAAATTTTATAAAAAATTCTATTTTCAAAGCTGTCGAGATACAAAAAAACAGTATAGCTTCAGGAATTGTAACTAACCCAATAAATAAAAAAATAATGTATAAGTCAGGATTTAAGTTCAAAGGCCATACTGAATACTTAGCTTCATTATCTTTAAATAGAAAATATCCTGTAATGATGCTAGTAGGAAAGAATCTTAAAACTATACCTCTGACAATTCATGTTCCTCTCAAAAAAGTTTCAATGTTAATTTCAAAAGAAATGATTATTAAAACTGTAAAAATAGCTAATGAATATCTTAAAAAATTTTTTGCAATTGATAATCCTCGTATAATAGTAACTGGTTTAAATCCACACGCAGGAGAGGATGGAACCATTGGAATAGAGGAAAAAAAAATCATTTTGCCAGCAATAAATACATTTACTAAAAAACAATCTATTATTGTTTCTGGTCCAGTATCAGCTGATACAGCTTTTTGTTTAGAGAAAAGAAAAAATTATGATGTTGCAATATGCATGTATCATGATCAAGCATTAATCCCTATCAAAACTCTTGATTTTTTTAATAGTGTAAATGTAACATTAGGTTTAGATTTCATAAGGACTTCTCCAGATCACGGCACTGGTTACGATATAGCAGTTAAAAACATAGCTAACCCACAAAGTCTTATCTCTGCCATTAACCTTGCATATTTGATGAGTAAAAATAGAGATAATGCAAAATAAAGAAATAAAACTTCCAACAATAAAACAGATGTTGAAGAGATATAATATTAAAATTCATAAATCTTTAGGTCAAAATTTCTTACTAGACAATAATATTGCCAATAAAATAGCTAAATACTCTGAGCCAACGAAAAAAACTATTATTGAAATTGGTCCTGGCCCTGGTAGCTTAACTAGATCAATTTTACAGAGAAATCCTCAAAAACTTTTTGCAATCGATAAAGATATACAATCCAAAATTATGTTAACTGATCTTGAGTCAGTTTATCCAAATAAATTAAGAATAATTACAGGAGATGCATTAGATTATCCAATATGGAAGTTAGGAAGTGTACCAAGACAAGTAATATCTAACTTACCATACAATGTAAGCACTAAAATGTTAACTTTATGGTTGAAATATATTAATAATTTTGAGTGTCTTACTTTGATGTTTCAAAAAGAAGTTGCTGACAGAATTTTAGCAAAACAAGGATCAAAACATTTTGGAAGACTTTCCATTTTAACTAACTGGTTAACAAAAAGTAGTAAATTATTCGATGTCCCAAATTCTGCTTTTTTCCCTTCTCCTAAAGTGAAGTCTACTGTAATACAATTAAGACCTTTACCAAAACCCTTATATAATGTTTCTTTTGACGCATTAGAAAAAATTACCAAAATGGCTTTTAGTCAAAAACGCAAAATGCTTAAAAGTAGTTTAAATCAATTGGGGGGTAAAAAATTTTTAGACGAGTTAGATATTTCTGCAAATTTAAGACCTGAAGAATTATCTATTGTAGATTTTTGCAGAATAGCTGAAAAAGCCTTCGAAAGCTAAAATTTCATAAATAATTTTTTATAATTTTTTCTAAACCAAAATTCCTAGATCTTTTAAGTCTTTCTGAAAATAGTATAGTTTTGACACTATTAAATGCTTGTTCAATATCGTCATTAATTACAACAAAATCATATTCATCATAATGACTAATTTCTTTTCTTGCTTCAGACATTCTTTTTTTAAAATTTTCTTTGTCTTCACTTGCTCTTTTTCCCAATCTATTTTCTAATTCATTAATTGAAGGAGGCAAAATAAACACTTTCACGATATCATTTGGTATATGTTTTTCAATTTGTCTAGTCCCTTGCCAATCTATATCTAAAATAACGTCCATTCCCTTTTGTATATCAGACAAAACCTGTTTCTTTAAGGTTCCATATGAAAAACCAAAAACATTTGCGGTTTCTAAAAATTCATTATTTTTTGACATTTTAGAAAATTCTATACTATTTTTGAAAAAATAATCTTTTCCATCAATTTCATTATTTCTTTTTTTTCTAGTAGTTACTGATATGGATAATTTCACACCTTGCACTTCATTAATTAATTTTTTGCAAATAGTTGTTTTACCTGCTCCAGAAGGAGACGATATAACTAAAACTAATCCTTTACGATCATCGTTAATCATTTATTTCATTCTTTCTTAATACTTTTTATCCATAAATTAATGTTTTTTTTATGCTCGAGGTATGTTTCAGAAAATCTATGACCTCCTTTTCCATCAGAAACAAAATACAGAAAGTTTGTTTTTTTAAAATTTTTAAGAGCATTCAATGCATTATTGCCTGGATATGAAATAGGTGTAGGTGGCAGACCTCTAAAAATATAGGTGTTATAAGGATTAGGAGATTGTAACATTTTCTTGGTAAGTTTTTTTCCATTTATTTTTAACCCATAAGCTAATGTAGCATCTGTTTGCAATTTCATGTTTTTATTCAGTCTGTTAATCAAAACGCTTGCTACTAATTGACTGTCTTTAAAGTCTTTAGCTTCAGATTGAATAATTGAAGCGAGTGTTAATAAATCATACTTATTTTTTAATGTAAAATCTTTTGGAATACTTTTCAAAATAGTTTCTAAATGTTTATCTTGTGCAGCTTTCATTTGTTCCAAAAGTTTTTTTCTTGGATACCCATATTTAAAATAATAGGTGTTTGGTTTATAAATACCTTCAAATAAAACAGGCACCTTCCCAGATAAGTACTTATTTCTAATTAACTTATTTTTTAAAATTTTAGCCGTCGTTCCTTCAATCAAGGTAAAAGTTCTAGTGATTGTTTTTCCATTATGAAAAAGTTTTTGAATGTCATAGATTGAAGAATTATTAGGAATTAAATATTCTCCAGCTTTTGGAATAAATTTTTTTTGGTGGGTAAATGCAACAATCCTCCAACTTAAATATGAAATTTTTATATTAATTTCTTCAAGAGTTTTTAAAATTTGCTTTTGGGTAACATTTTTTTTTAACAAAATGTATGTATCAATTTCAGCATATTTTTCTGACTTAATTTTTTTAAAATAAAGGAGGCTTACTATTATTTGTAATACAATTAAAACTAAATAAATCTTATATTTTGGTCTCAATCTACACTGCCGATAAGTAAACTTGCATTAGTACCACCAAATCCAAATGAGTTTGATAAAACATAATTAATGGGTTTACTTTTGGCATTAACAGGTACTAAATCAAACCCTTTAGTCTCTGGATCGGGATTTACTAAATTGTTAGTCGGTGGAATAGTCTGGTTTATAATAGATAGAATAGAATAAATTGCCTCAATTGCTCCAGCGGCACCTAAAAGATGACCAGTAGCAGATTTCGTAGAGCTAATACTTATATTATCTAAATTGTCATCCATCAATTTTCTAATAGCTTTCAGCTCTATTAGATCACCTAGAGGAGTGGATGTACCATGTGCATTGATGTAATCAATATCAGACGCATTTAAATTAGAATCATTTAAGGCTGCTTTCATGGCTCTATATCCACCATCACCACCCTCGGGAGGAGCAGTTATATGATGAGCATCACCAGACATTCCATAACCTTTTATTTCAGCATAAATTTTAGCACCCCTAGACAATGCATGTTCTCTTTCCTCTAATATTAATACACCGGCACCTTCACCCATAACGAAACCATCTCTTTTTATATCCCAAGGACGAGAGCTTAATGTTGGGTCATTATTAAAATTAGTACTAAGTGCTCTAGCAGCAGCAAAACCAGCCATTCCTATTCTACAACAAGCCGCTTCTGCTCCACCAGCAACCATTACATCTGCATCACCATACCTGATAATTCTAGAAGCATCTCCAATAGAATGTGCACCTGTAGAACAGGCGGTAACTACAGAATGGTTTGGCCCCTTAAAGCCATATTTAATACTTACTTGACCTGATAGCAGATTTATTAAAGCAGAAGGAATAAAAAAAGGACTAACTCTTCTTGGACCTTTTGTACTTATTAGATCAGCTGTGTTAGAAATTGTCTCTAATCCACCAATACCCGAACCGAGTATTACGCCTGTTCTACACTTTTCTTTTTCAGTTTGAGGTTGCCAACCTGAGTCTTCAACAGCTTGCATAGCAGATATGATTCCATAGGATATGAAACGATCTATACGTTTTTGTTCACGAGGCTCTATCCATTCATCTAAATCTAATCCTGCTTTAGGGTCCTCTTTTTTGGATGGGACTTGTCCAGCGATTTGACAAGGTATGTCAGATACGTCAAAGCTGGTAATTTTTTTGATACCAACTTTTCCTGACACCAATCTTTTCCAGTTTAAATCTACTCCATTACCTAATGGTGTTAACATGCCTAAACCTGTTACAACCACACGACGCATAGACGACTCCCAATTATTAATGAGTATGCAATACTAGCTGTTTGAGGTGATAAAATCTATCGCGTCTTTAACTGTTTGGATCTTTTCAGCAGCATCGTCAGGGATTTCACATTCAAATTCCTCTTCGAAGGCCATTACTAACTCTACGGTATCTAAACTATCTGCTCCTAAATCATCAATAAAACTTGCTGTGTCTACAACCTTAGATTCTTCTACCCCTAAATGCTCAACTACGATTTTTGTTACTCTACCAGCTATGTCACTCATTGTTAATGCCCCTTAAATTAAATCCCATAAATTAAATATTTTATAATAGCAAAATATTTAATTTCGAGTAACATAAATATATTAATATGCCAAGTACATAATCAACAAATGAAAAAAAAAACTAAATCATTCCCATACCACCATTTATATGAAGAGTGGTCCCAGTAACAAAGCTAGCTTCATCACTTGATAAATATAAACATCCGTAAGAAATATCATCTGTATTTCCTAGTCGATTAATTGGTATATTTTTAATTATTTTAGATTTTTGTTCATCTGTAAGTTTATCTGTCATAGGAGTAGATATAAAACCTGGCGCTATCAAATTACAAGTTATGCCTCTACTTGCTACCTCTGAAGCAATACTTTTAGTTAAACCTACAAGTCCAGATTTTGAAGCAGCATAATTACTTTGACCTGGATTTCCAGTGTAACCTACTATTGAGCTAATAAATATAATTCTTCCAAATTTTCTTTTCAACATTCCTCTTACAACCTCTTTTGTAAGCTTCATTGAGGCGGTTAGATTAATATTAATTACTTTTTCCCAATCTTCATCTTTCATTCTTAAAATAAGATTATCAGCAGTGATTCCAGCATTATTTATTAAAATATCGATTGATCCAAAATACTCTTCAGCTTTTTTTGCTAAAGAAGTTATATCATCTTTATTAGCTAAATTTGTAACTATAAATTCAACTTCCTCACCTAATTCTGTCTTCAAATTTTTAAGAATTTCTTTTTTTGTACCAGATAAAACTAGTTTTGCCCCTCTTGATTTCATTTTTTTAGCAATTGAACTACCAATACCCCCAGTAGCCCCCGTAATTAAAGCGACTTTATTTGTCAAATCAAACATTATTTCTTCCTAACTATTTAAAAAATTATCATAATCATCTGGCTTTTCAATATTTATAGTTTCAACATTTTCTACCATTCTTTTTGCAATTCCAGTAAGAACTTTTCCACTTCCTAACTCAATTATTTTTTTTGTTCCCATTTTATTAGCAAATTTCATAGTTTCTCGCCACCTTACAGTACCCACAACCTGGTCTATTAAATTACTCCTTAATTTATTAATATTAGTTTCAGGAGAAGCTGTAATATTAGAAACAATAGGTATTTTTGGAGATTTGAAATCTGTCGTTTTGAACGCTTCTCGCATTTTTTCTTGTGCGGGTTTCATAAGTCTACAGTGAAATGGAGCGCTTACTGAAAGTTTTACAGCTCGCTTTACTCCATATTTTTTTGATAATTCTATTGCCTTTTCAACCGCTAATAATTCACCACTTATCACAACTTGACCTTCTGAATTGTCATTTCCGATGTCACAAATTCCATAATCTTCTACCTGCCTCAAAATTTCGTTAGTAGTTTTTACATCAACTCCAATAAATGCTGCCATAGCGCCATAACCCTCAGGGACTGCTTCTTGCATTGCCTGCCCCCTTAATCTCAATAATGAAGAACATTTTTTTAAAGAAAAAACTTCAGCAATAGTCATCGCAGTATATTCTCCAAGAGAATGTCCACAAATATAGTCAGCTAATTCAGGTAATTTTTTTTCAGTTAATTTTAATAGAACTCTAAATGCAGCAACACTACAGGCCATTAAAGCAGGTTGAGCATTTGAAGTCCTAGCAATTTCACTTTCAGTACCTTCCCACATTATTTTTGTCAAATTAAAGTTAATGGATTCATTTACTTCTTCAAAAACTTCTCTTGCCTCACTAAAATTATTTGATAATTCTTTACCCATACCAATCCTTTGAGATCCTTGTCCTGGAAAAACAATAAAATTCATTTTTTATCCTTATTTTCAATAATATTTAATTTTGTATTGCATATTTTTTATAAACATTTATGTTCCACAAATAATTAAATTACTAGCATAAAATAAATTATTTATTTTATAGACTCCTTACCAGTGTAACAATAGCTGGTTAACCTGGGTTAAACCCAAAGAGCCACAAGGAGAATTAAATGGCATTATACGAGAGCGTGATCATTGGAAGACAAGATTTGACCAATGCTCAATTTGAAACTTTAGTAGCAGAATTTGTTTCAATAATTCAAAAACAAAAAGGTGAGATAAAAAAAACAGAGTACTGGGGTTTACGTACTTTAGCTTATAAAATCAATAAGAATAGAAAAGGACATTATTGTATGTTAAATATTGACGGCCCATCTGAAGCTATAATTGAATATGAAAGATTGCTTGGCTTAAATGAAGACGTTATAAGATATTTAACAATGCGCATAAATAAAATCGATGAAAACGATTCACCACTTATGAATAACAAGCAAGATCGTTATAAAAACGAATTTACCCATGATAATACCAATTTATCAGATAGTAATGAGATACAGCCTTAAAGGATTTTAAAATGACACAACTTAACATTAAAAGAGAAGCAATAAGAAAACCTAACCAAAAAAGAAGAAAATCATGTCCTTTTTCTGCTCCTAATACACCTGAAATTAATTATAAAGATATAAAGGTACTAAATAGATATGTATCTGAAAGGGGAAAGATTATACCTTCAAGAATTTCAGCTGTTTCAGCAAAAAAACAAAGAGAATTATCAAAAGCCATAAAAAGAGCAAGATTCTTAGCTTTAATGCCCTATATAGTAGGCTAAATCTGGAGAAAAAAAATGAATGTTATTTTGTTAGAACGTGTTGAAAAATTAGGACAAATAGGTGACTTAGTATCCGTAAAATCCGGTTTCGCAAGAAACTATTTACTCCCTCAAGGCAAGGCTGTTTTTGCTTCCAAAGAAAACATAAAATATTTTGAAGACCAAAAAGCACATTTAGAAGGTGTCAATCTTGAAAAAAGAAAAGAGGCAGAGGATTTAATAAAGAAAATAAAATTTAAAGAAATTATAATTATTAGAGCCGCAAGTGAATCTGGACAATTATATGGATCAGTTTCAGCAAAAGATATAGCTAATGAAATTAGTAGGATGGGAGTTACAGTCAACAAAAATCAGGTAATTTTAAATAAAGCGCTAAAAATACTTTCTTATGAAGACATCACTATAAAACTTCACCCTGAGGTTAATTTTAAATTGAAACTTAATATTGCAAGATCACAGGAAGAAGCAAAAGAGCAAAGCAAAACTAGAAAAGCTCTCATAACAACTGAAACAACAAGTAGTGATATAAGATCTGAACGAGCTCAAAAAGATTCCAAGAGATTTGATAAGAAAGAATTAGATCCAAAAGTCATACAAAATAACAATAGTGATTCAAAAGAACAAAATATAAAGAATGAAGATGAGGATAATAAAAATTAGTTTTACATTTAATTGATTTTGAATAATGATAATAAATCAAGTGTAATTAATCTTCTAAACTTTTTTGAATTTCATAATTATGAATAATAATATTGTTACAACATTTTCTGATCCCGAAAATCACAAATCTGAATATTTATCTAAACCAGATAATAAAATGCCGCAAAATATTGAGGCCGAACAAAGCTTGATTGGGTCAATATTATTTGATAATAAAGTTTTAGAGGATTTACCAACAAACTTTGTTAGTCGTCATTTCTTTGATCCTCTCCACGCTAAAATTTTTGAATCTTGCATTACGCTGATTGATAATGGCAGGTTAGCTGATCCGTTAATGCTTAAAAATTATTTAACAAAGGACGAATTGCACAGAGACATTGATATTGAGAAATATCTTTTAGATCTTAGAGAAGGAGTTGTATCACTAAGTAAAGCAAAGTTTTATGCTGACGAAATAAGAAATTGTTTTATAAGACGTTCATTAATTAGTATTGGTGATAATCTAATAAATAATTCGATAAACCCAAATCTTGACATAACTCCAGATCAAGAAATATCTAACACTGAGGAAAAACTGTACAATTTAGCTGAAAAAGATTTAGTCAATACTGGCCCTGTAGACTTTAAGACAGTTCTTGGTAGAGCAACAGAGCTTATCAATGAAGCATTTAACAGAAAAGGAAAATTATCTGGTATTGATACTGGATTTTCAGGTTTAAATCGTCAATTAGGAGGATTGAATAAATCTGATCTCCTAGTGTTAGCAGGCAGACCAGCCATGGGTAAAACAGCACTCGCAACCAACATCGGTTTTAATGCTGCAAAAAACAGTAAAACAGACAAAAATGAAACAATTTTATTCTTTTCACTTGAAATGTCAGCAGAACAGTTAGCTCAAAGGATTTTAGCAGAACAATCTACTATAGATTCTCATAAATTGAGAGGTGGAGATATTAGTCAATCTGAATTTTCTAAACTTGTATCCACACAAAATGAAATTTTTAGTCTTCCGTTCTATATAGACGATACACCAGCAATTTCTGTCAGTCAAATAGCATCAAGAGCAAGAAGACTTAAAAGAACAAATGGTTTAGCTTTAATTATAATTGATTACATACAGCTAATTCAAGCTTCTAAAAAAAGTGAAAATCAAGGAAGGGTTCAAGAAGTATCGAGTATAACTAGGGGTCTTAAATCTTTAGCAAAAGAATTAAATGTTCCTATTCTTGCATTATCACAACTAAGTAGAGCAGTTGAGTTAAGAGAAGATAAAAGACCTATACTTGCAGATCTAAGAGAATCAGGATCTATTGAACAGGATGCTGATGTTGTAATGTTTGTCTATAGAGAAGAATACTATTTGGATAAAAGTGAACCGATGCAAAAAGATAATGAAAATCAAGAAAATTTTAATGACAGATTTACAAAATGGCAGGAAAAAAGAAATTTAGCTGAAGGAAAAGCAGAAGTTATAATATCAAAACAAAGACACGGTCCTACTGGTGTTATACAAGTTCAATTTGAAGCTAAATTTACAAGATTTATGGATTTGGCTAGAGAAGAAACGCTACCTGATCAAATTTATTAGTAAACTTAAATAAAGTTGTATAAATTTTAAAAATGCACGCTATTTTGAAAATTTCACTTGAAAAAGTTAAATCTAACTGGATAGTCCTTAACAAAGCTTCTCAAGGAAATGCTGCAGCAGTTATTAAAGCAAATGCTTACGGACTTGGCATGGTAGAGGTTGCTAAAGTTCTAATAAATGCTGGATGCAAATATTTTTATGTAGCTAGCTTAGAAGAAGGTAAAGAACTGCGAAAATATATACCTTCCAAAAATATTAAGATAGCCATATTCGAAGGATTTTTAAAAGGTTACGAAAAAATTTATTTAAGTGATAATTTGACACCAATAATAAATAACCTTGAACAGCTTGAAAGAATTAATAAGACAAGTTTACAAGGAAAAAAACTCAAGGCCATTTTAAATATAGATACTGGAATGAATAGATTAGGTATGAGTGCAAAAGAGGTGGAATTTTTAAAAAAAAATAAAGAGATTTTATTTATTACAAAATGGGATTTTATCATGTCTCACTTAGCTAACGCTAATAATTTCAGAGATAAAAATAATGATATACAATTAAAAAATCTTTTAGAATTTTCTAAATTTTTACCTAATGTCAAATTAACTCTTGCTAATACTGCTGGAATAGTTTTAGGTTCAAAATTTTGTCTTGATCAAACAAGACCAGGGATAGGTCTATATGGAATTGATCAACAAGGCTTTAATATTAAGTTATTAGACAAAATTTTGGACTTACCTATTAAATTGCTTGCTCCAATACTCCAAATCAAAAATGTAGATATAAATCAATCAATTTCTTATGGTGGAATTGATAAAACTAATAGGAAATCAAAATTAGCAACTATTGGATTAGGCTATGCTGATGGGTGGATTAGATTATTAAAACCAAATAGTTATTTTTCGATTAATAATTATGAGTGTAAGATACTTGGAAACATAACAATGGATAGTTTTGTATTAGACATAACAAATGTTAAAAATAAAAGTATTAATGAGGGTGATTTATTTTGCTTATTGGATAATTCTAATATTAAAAATATATTTAAAAATACTGACATAATAAGCTATGAACTTTTAACCCTTATAGGAACACGAGTAAGAAGGCAGTATAATTAATAAATTTTTTAAGAGTATAGGTTAGATTTTGACAAAGTTAATATTTAATTTTTTAGGTTCAATTGGTCAAAAGTGTATGAAATTTATTTCCCATATTGGACACTTTTTCATTTTTTGTTATGGTGCAATTTCTTGGATTATAAGACCTCCGTGGTATTTAAAAAAAATAATAACTCAAATGATAGATATTGGATATTTTTCTTTACCAGTTGTAGGACTTACAACTTTTTTTTCTGGGATGGTGTTAGCTTTACAAACATATAATGGATTTACAGAATTTAACTCAGAAACAACAGTTGCTAGAGTTGTTCTTACTTCTATAACTAGGGAGTTAGGTCCAGTATTAACAGGTCTTATGGTTGCTGGTCGTGTCGGAGCAAAAATGGCAGCAGAGATCGCTACAATGAGAGTAACCGAACAAATTGACGCTCTTGGTACATTAGGGACTAGACCAATGCAATATCTTATAGCTCCAAAGATTATTGCTTCAGTAATATGTATACCTTTCTTAGTTCTTATAGGAAACACTATTGGTATATTAGGAGGATATATAATTGCAATTTATAAATTAGATTTTAATCCCAACCTTTATCTGAACGCTACTTTAGAATATTTACAATTTATTGATGTGGTACAAGGAACAGTAAAAGCTGCAATTTTTGGACTAATCATATCAACGGTAAGTTGTTATTTTGGTTATTTTGCAACAAAAGGAGCTGAGGGCGTCGGATATGCTACCACTGTGTCAGTAGTCGTTTCTTCTGTAATGATTTTGACAAGCACTTATATAATTACAGCTTTATTTTTTGGGTAGCTAATAATGAATTTTGATGAAAAGAAAATAATAATAAATGTAAAAGACTTAAATAAGAGTTTTGATTCTAAGATCGTATTAAAAGATATAAATTTTCATTTATTACAAGGAGAATCTTTAGCTATTATAGGAGAGTCAGGTTCGGGCAAATCTGTCCTTCTAAAAAATATAATTGGGCTTCTTCAACCTGACACAGGATCAATAAAAATTAATTCTACTGAAATTGTAAATTTACCAAGAAAAGATAAAGAAACCCTTTTACTAAAATTAGGCATTACATTTCAACATGGTGCTTTATTTGACTCACTAAAAGTTTGGGAAAATATTATTTTTAAAATTCAAAATCAAAAAAAACTTTCCGAAACTGAAGGAAGACAATTAGCTTTTTCTATAATTAAAAAGTTAGGTCTAAAACCAGAAATTTTAGATTTATTTCCTTCGGAAATTTCGGGAGGAATGCAAAAGAGAGTAGCTATTGCAAGGGCTATTTGTGGTGATCCCAAAATATTATTATTTGATGAACCAACTTCTGGTTTGGATCCTGTTACTGGAAGTATGATAGACGACTTAATAATAAGAGCAGTTAAAACTATTGGTGCTAGTGCGATTACAATTACTCATGACATGGCATCTGTTAGTCGAATTGCTGATAAAGTAATTTTAATTGATAATGAGACAATATCGTGGTCAGGAACACCTAAACAAATGTTAAAATCAAAAAATTTAAAAATTCAAAATTTTATCAAATCAACTAACCCTCAACTCTTTTCTTAATGATAAAAAATAAAAAACAATTTATTTGCCAATCATGTGGAGCAATATATCTGAAATGGATTGGAAAATGTGAAAATTGTAATGAATGGAATACAATTAATGAGGAGACTACATATAAATCTAATAACCAATCTATAAAACTCTCTCAAAAACAAATTGAATTTGAAAATTTAAATAATGCAAATGTTAAATATACAAGACTAAAAACTAATTTAAATGAAATAGATCGAGTAATTGGAGGAGGTTTTGTTGGCGGTTCAGTTACACTAATCGGAGGGGATCCTGGAATAGGAAAATCCACACTTATTTTACAAATAGTAAGAAATTTATCTACTCAAAATGAGCAATGTATATATATTTCCGGAGAAGAAAGTTTATCTCAGGTAAAAATAAGAGCTAATAGATTAGGTATTAAAAAATCACCTATTCAATTTGCTTCTGTTATTGATGCGAGCGCCATTTCAGAAACTATAAGTAATTTAGAAAAAAATTGTATTTTAGTTATAGATTCAATTCAAACTATGTATTTACCTGACATAGATAGTTCTCCAGGATCAATTACTCAGGTTAAAGCATGTGCACATGAATTAATTCTAGCCGCTAAAAGAACAAACTCAATTTTAATTTTTATAGGTCACGTAACTAAAGATGGTTCTCTAGCAGGACCTCGTGTATTGGAACATATGGTAGACACTGTTTTATATTTTGAAGGCGATAGGAACCTTCAATTTAGAATATTAAGGAGTGTTAAAAATAGATTTGGTCCAACAAATGAAATTGGTATTTTTGAAATGTTAAATGAAGGGTTATTTGAAATTAAAAATCCGTCTGAATTGTTTTTGTCAGATCGACAAAAAAATTTACCAGGTAGTGCTATTTTCGCAGGTTTAGAGGGTACAAGACCAATTTTAGTTGAGATACAAGCTTTAGTAAACCCTTCTACACTTCCCTCACCAAGAAGAAATGTAGTTGGTTGGGATATTTCGCGATTGGCAATGCTTTGCGCAGTATTAGAGTCTAGGTGTAAAATTAGTTTGTCAAATATGGACATTTTTCTTAATATTGCAGGAGGAATAAAAATTGTTGAGCCAGCAGCCGACCTAGCTGTTGCTGCTGCAATTATTTCTTCAGTCAAAAAAGAAACTATTTCTTTTTCAAGTGTTTTTTTTGGGGAAATTGGATTATCTGGTGAGATTAGGAAAGTCATTCAACCTGAATTGAGAATAAGAGAGGCCCATAAACTTGGTCTAACTAATATTATTTTACCAACAAAACAAAAAATTATAAAAGACAATAAAATGAATTATTACGATATGACTTTATTGAGTGATTTGATAGATTTAATTATTAATAAAAATAGAGTGTCATAATATAATGGAGTTTTTAAACAACTTATATTTTAATGTAATTGATATTATAGTCATTAGTATTATTTTAATATCTTGCATTGTTGCAACATTTAGAGGTTTTGTAAAAGAGGCTTTTAGTATAGCGTCTTGGATTTTTGCAATTGTAGTTTCATTTCAACTATATAATAAATTCAAATTAGAACTCTCTGACTATTTTAATCACGAAATAATTTCGGACGTAATTGCATTTGGATTTCCTTTTATATCAACATTGTTTGTTTCAACACTTATCTCTAGCTGGCTTTCTCCAAAATTTTCAATTTCGGGTTTTTTAGTTATCGACAAAGTTTTTGGTTTCATTTTTGGAGGTATAAGAGGAATTCTTTTTGTAATTTTAATATATCTTGGAATATCGTATTTGCTAGGTAAAGAGAAAAAATTGCCTAATATTATTTTAGAAACGCACACATATAGATATATAAAACCAATTACGAATAAATTAAGAGATTTATCAAAGAATAATATTGAATTAGAAAATTCTGATATAAATAAAATGAATGAAAAAAGTCAAACAATAGAATAATTAACAAAGGATCAATAATGTATTGTAAATATAGCGATCACTTTAAAGATGAATGTGGGGTATTTGGTATATTTGGCACCCAAGAAGCTTCCGTGTTAACTACTTTAGGATTGCATTCGTTACAACATAGAGGTCAAGAAGGAGCAGGTATTGTTAGTTTTGACGGAAAATCCTTTCATTCAGAACGTAAACAAGGTTTAGTTGGAGATAATTTTAATAATGCGCATATTTTATCTCAACTTCCTGGTAATACTGCAATTGGTCATGTTAGATATTCTACAACTGGTGATTCCAAGCCAGAAAATTTACAACCACTATTTGCAAATCTAGCTATTGGCGGATTTGCATGTGCACATAACGGAAATCTTACCAATACGCATTCTATAAAAAAAAAATTAGTGGAAAGTGGTTCAATTTTTCAAACTTCCTCCGACACTGAAATCATTTTACAATTGGTAGCAAGATCACCAAAAAAAAAATTAATTGATAAATTGATTGATACACTTTTTCAAATTAGAGGAGCATATTCTTTAGTTATACTCACAAATAAAAAACTTATTGGAGTAAGAGATCCATTTGGAATAAGACCTTTAGTACTTGGCGACAAAGATGGGTCGCCTGTTTTAGCATCCGAAACCTGCGCCTTAGACATGATTGGGGCTAAGTATGTAAGAGATGTAAAAAACGGTGAAATAATAATAATTACAAAAAATGGAATTAAATCAATTAAACCCTTCAAAATTGTACCTGAAAGACCATGTATTTTTGAACGTATTTATTTCGCCAGTCCTGATAGCATAATAGACAATAAAACAGTTTATACTTATAGAAAATCTTTGGGAGAACAATTAGCTATAGAAAACAATATTTCAGCAGATGTCGTTGTTCCAATACCAGACTCGGGGGTTTCAGCAGCAATTGGATTTTCCCAGAAATCAAGTATTCCCTTTGAGTTAGGTATTATTAGAAGTCATTATGTTGGTCGAACATTTATCGAACCTTCACAAAGTATTCGACAGTTTGGTGTAAAACTAAAACATAGTGTAAATAGATCTTGTATAAAAAATAAAAAGGTAATTTTAATTGACGACTCAATAGTTAGAGGAACAACAGCAAGCAAAATTGTTAAAATGGTATATGAGGCTGGAGCAAAAGAAGTGCATCTAGGAATTTCGTGCCCACCAATCAAACATCCTGATTTTTATGGAATAGATACACCAAACTATAATCAACTTATAGCGTCAAATTTGAACATTAAAGAAATGTCAAATTTGGTAGGAGCTAAATCTTTATTTTTTTTGTCACTAGATGGTACTTATAAAGCTATGGGCTGTTCAGAAAGAAATGGGGAAACACCTCAGTTTACTGACCATTGTTTTACAGGAGAATACCCAATAGATATTTCAGAAATATTAAAATTGAATTCTAAAAATGTTACAAGATAAAAAAATTGCTCTAATCACTGGTGCTGGAGACGGTATTGGTTCAGCTATAGCAGTTGAATTGGCAAAAAAAAATACACATGTAATTATCGCAGGCAGATGTTTATCAAATCTAGGAAACACAGAAAGTAAAATTGCTAAAAATGGAGGAAGTTGCAGTATTGTCCAATTAGATATGAAAGACTTTATGGGGATTGACAGATTAGGGTTGCAGATTTTCAAACGTTGGAAAAAATTAGATATTTTGGTATCAAATGCAGCAGTATTAGGTACTCTAACCCCACTTCATCATCAAAAAAGTGAAGAATTTATCGAAGTTCTTAATGTAAATTTAATTAGTAATCAAAGACTAATTCGCTCATTAGATTCATTATTAAAAAATAGTCAAAATCCAAAAGCATTTTTTCTCTCTTCGGATGATGCTAATCCGAAACCTTTTTGGGGAGCTTATTCAGTTTCAAAAGCTGGACTTAATCACATGGTTAAAATTTGGTCAAAAGAAAATTATCATAATAATTTATCAATTTGCATAGTAGATCCCGGTGAAACAAATACAAAAATTAGAAAACAGGCAATGCCAGGTAAAATATTTAATGATAGTCATTCGCCTGTTACAGTAGCAAAATCTTTTATAGATTTAATTAATTCAGAAACTATTTTTAAAGGTGAGATAATTAAATTTAAATAAAATTTAAACAACCTTAGTCTTCTATTACTGCTGGCTCAAGATATGAATAATGAAAATCAACAGTATTATCAAACTTTCTAGCTAGTTGTTGCGCTTCCTTTTCATGAATTGCACAAAAAATTAAGTTTAATCTATAATTATTTAATCTATAAAAGAATCTTAAGATATCTATTTGACTATTACCAACGTACCAAGATTTTAAAATCCAGCCGATAAAGAATAACCATGGTGAAATCATTAACAAAACTAAATAAAAAACTATTGAGATACCCAAAAAAGTCCATAGACGGTTTTGTAACATCCACAACGGTGGAGCTAAACTTGCTAGAATAGAAGGAAACGTGTTTAATAAAATAGATGGGTTCTGTGGTTTTTTAAATAATTCAAAATGTTTGTAATCTAAGTCCAAGTCAAGATTATCTTGCATATTAAATTCTTTTAATTCTTCAATTTGCTTAATACTGATTTCTTCACATATCACCCCAAGAGAACCATCAACAAAAGTATTAAAAAAAACTCCATCTCTAAGAATAGTTAATATTTTTTTTTCCTTTATATCTTTCAACTCTTTAGATAAATCTTCGTAGCTTTTATTAAAAAAAACTCCATCAATCGCAATAATAATATCTTCTTCTTTTAGCTTCAAAACAAATGCGTATGAAGATGTTCTGATTGACTTGATTTTTAAAAATTTTTTTTCAATACCTAAATCTTCTGTCATTTTATTAATGGTCACTTAATTTTCAAATTATTCTAGGGGTATTTAATTCTATTTGTTTTGTCTGCAATTCTGCTTAGAACACTATTATTTTGTTTAATGAGTTTTGAAATTTGTTGAGCTTGTATTGCCTGATTTGCTACTATTTGTTTATAAATTGCTTTATTACTAATTTGATTTATAGCTCTTGTAATTGTTTTACTATTTGATCTATTAAGCTTTTCTAAATTTGAACTAAGCTTTTTATTATTATCTATATTTATTTGAGAATTTTTATTTAACTCAGAGATTAAAGTTTTAGTTATTACTCTTAATTCACCTATTGTATTGTCATTAGATTGTTTAATACTTTTCCTTACCTTATTTAAGGTTCCTACTAACTCTTCATTAATAGCTAATAGATCACCTTGCTTTTTTATAGCTTCATCAAGATTTTTTAGAGATTGATTAACGCCATCAACGTTTTCAGCAAATACAACTAAAGCTTCTCTACTAGTTTCAGTCATATTACTTAATTTATTTGAAGATTGCATAAATAAAAATGCGCTTACAGCAATTACTATTAAACCTGACAAAATAGAAGATATAAATACTACAGTAGTATATTTATGAATTTGTTTCACTTTAGCCTCCAATATAGCATGTGCTTTTTTTACTTTATTATACTCTGAAGTTACATCAGTAGCAGCATCGGCGGCATCTAACGCTAACTTTATACTTTCTTGTACAGCTTCTACCTTAGCATCCATTGTTTATCCTATAATTATAAAAATTTTTAATGTAAAATATTCAATTAATTCTTTTAATTTTATATGCACATTCTGTACCAGTTGTATTAAAAACCTCTATTGAAGGTAAAAATTTTGATATAAAACCGAATTTCTTGCATCCCCATGGGCGATTTTTTTTGTATGTTATATAAAAATATAAACACCCATTACAAGTTAATTTTTTTTTTGAATGTTCATATTTTTTTAACATGGGATAAGTTTTTTATTTTTTTGATTGATTTTTATAATTAATGAAATTTTCAATCACCTCTGCAATTTTGAATCTAAAAGCACCAAGTAATGCCGTAAGACCAAAAAACCAAAACATTAAAGCTTCAATAATATTCCCTTCTTCCTTCTGAGAACTAGCTTCAAAATGACATAGTAAAGCAGACCAAACAAACATAGCTGTTATAATAATCTGACCAAATGTTTTTTTTCTATTCATTTTAACTCAATATTTTAATTTTTTTCCATATTCGTCGAACGTCATATCCTCAGGAATATTAAATTCAGGATAATTAGTTTCTTCGCCTTTTTCAATTTTAAATATATACGCAAGCACAGATGCTACTGCAGAATATAAACTTTCTGAAATTTCTTTACCTATTTCACCTGTAAAATAAATTGCTCTAGCTAGAAATGGACTTTGGAAAATAGAAACACTTGACTCATTTGCTAATTGAATAATTTTCTCTGCAATCATTCCTCTTCCCATAGCTATTATAATTGGTGCCCCAGTTTCTCCAACTTCATATTTAATTGCAACAGCAAAATGAGTAGGGTTAGTTATTACGACTGATGCATCCTTGACGTTATCTAAAGCAGCATTTTGATTAGAAGCTCTATTAGATATTTCATTTTGTAACCTTCTAATTTTTTGTTTTACCTCAGGTGAACCGTCAGTATCTTTATGTTCATCTTTAACCTCTTTAACAGTCATTTTTAATTTCTCTAAGTGAGTATATTTTTGCCATATAAAATCGAAAATTGCTATAAAACCCAGAGCAATTAACAATGCTATTGTCAATTTTGGAAAATTACTTAATAGATTCGATAGAGCGGTATAAAGATTTCTCTCTGACAAATACATTATTTCTTGAATATTGTATAATATTACGACGTATGTAATGCCGCCTAATAATCCAACTTTAAATAAAGATTTAATTAATTCAACTAACCCCTTGGAAGAGAATATTCTTTTTAAACCAGATATTAGATTTATTCTATTGGATTTAAAATGAAAAGCTTTGGGAGCAAAATTAATCCCCCCCACAGATAGTTGTGTTATTACTATTGTTAATATTAAAGGTCCACCAATTATTAATGTTATATATATTAAATATCTAAGCAATTTTTCTATTCCAGATATTGGTGAAATATTGTTAATATAATCTAGGTCAAATAAAAAAAATATTTTCCAAATTGATAGAAACTCTTTTGCAAAAATTGGAATTGAAGTAAGGATCATTAATCCCATTATTAAAGTAGTAAAAACAAATACTTCTTTTGACGATAAAACTTGACCATCTTCTGCTGCTTTATCTAACTTACGTTGCGAAGGCTCTTCGGTTTTATCTTGTGAATTATCTTCTTCAGCCATGTTAAAAACTTTTTTTAGAAAGTGAAATAAATATATTATTTACTAGATTTATAGAGGTTCCTGTTAAATCTGAAAAAGCGTCTGAAATAGGACTTGTCCCAGCATACAAAAAAATAAAAACACTAATTAATGCTATAGGAAATCCAAACGAAAAAAGATTAAGTGATGGAGCCGATCTAGTGATTATTCCAATAGAACATTGAATAAGTAATAATCCTCCTACAATAGGTAGACTTATCAATGCTGCCAAATAAAGCATTTTACCAAAAGATTCTACAGCTATATTACTTGTTTGTAATAAATTAATACTCAAGCCAATTGGGAAGTAACTATAACTTTCTATAAGCATTTTTAATAAATATAAATGTCCATCCAAGGATAAAAAACAAGAAATAAGAAATAAGGTTAAAACTGTGCTTAATACAAGTGTTTGTCCACCAGATTGAGGATCAATCATACTTGACATTGAAAGTCCTGCAGTAGATGCTATTTTTTCACCAGCAACTGCAGCAGCTGAAAAAATAATATTTAATATTAATCCAACAGATAAACCAATGCCAATTTCAGATAAAATAATAACAAACAAATTAAATCCTCCGATTAATTGGATATCAGGAACCTTAATTACTGGAAATAAAAAAACAGTCAAACTTATACTAGCTACTATTCTGACTTGAAGAGGAATTCCACCTAACGAAAAAAATGGCGCACTTATTAAAAAAGAGCTTATTCTTAAAGAAGCAATAAAAAATATTATCAAATATTGATATATGTTGAATAAATTTGTACCAGGAAAATTTAGTTCTGTTACATTCATGAAGTAATTCTTCCAAATTTAATTTTCGCCAATACCGGCAACTTGATCAAATATAAAATTAAAATAGTCAACTAAACCAACCATAAAGAAATTACCTAACAAACCAATTCCTAACATCACAACAATCACCTTCGGGACAAAACTTAGTGTCATTTCATTGATTGAAGTTGCAGCTTGAATTATTCCAATAAAAAGTCCTATTCCTAGGGCGAGTGCTAGGATTGGGCCA
Organism: alpha proteobacterium SCGC AAA015-N04; assembly: GCA_000383115.1. GTDB lineage: Bacteria > Pseudomonadota > Alphaproteobacteria > Puniceispirillales > Marisalimonadaceae > Marisalimonas. The sequence goes on along the minus strand of KB910577.1, from coordinate 7,628 downwards.
GATATGAGCAAAACCTGATAAAAGGCCATACTTAACATGTTGATATTTTCATCAAAATTCATTTTCTAACCTGCTGCAAAAGTACTTACTAGTGATCCGACTGTCATACTCCAACCATCTACCAGAACAAATAATAATAACTTAAAGGGCAAAGCAACTAACATTGGAGATAACATCATCATACCGAGAGACATTAATATTGAGGATATGACCATATCAATAACTAAGAAAGGCAAGAATAATAAAAAACCAATTTGAAATGCTGTTTTTAACTCACTTGTCATAAATGCTGGTAACGCAATTCTAAATGGAATTTCAGCAACATTATCAAATTTTTCTAATCCTGCTAATTCTGAAAACATTATAAGATCACTTTTCCTGGTATTTTTTACCATAAATTTTTTCATTTCACTACTAGCAGTCTCTATTGCTTTCTCAGGAGGTAGGGTTTTTTCCATATAGGGTATGGCCGCATTTTCATAAATCTTTGTAAAGGTCGGCGCCATAATAAAAAAAGTAAGAAATAGAGAAATGGCAATTAAAACTTGGTTAGGTGGAGTTTGTTGCGTACCTAAAGCCTGACGAAGAATTGACATAACAATTATAATTCTTGTAAAACTTGTCATTCCTAAAACTAATGAAGGAAGAACTGTTAAAGCTGTCATTAGTAATAGTATTTGTAAAGGAAATGAGTATTCTGTTGTATTTCCGTTTGAAGAAACATTTAAAGCGGGAAACCCTAAAAATCCGGTTTCTCCGTAAGCTTTAACAGATATCCCACTAAAAATAATAATAACAAATGTTAAAGAGATATATTTAAGTAATTTTTTAATATTACCATAAAACACCTTTTCTTTTTTATCTATAAAACTTACCTTTTTACAAGGTTGAGGACATATTGCCTTACGCATCTTTTTTACCTTTTTTATGAGCAGTTAGCAGGTCAGAAATGTTTACATGTTCAAGGGGTTTTTTTTCATCTATTTTCTCATCTATTAAATTTTTTGAAGTTAAAGACTTACTATGATTTTTATGGTGAGAAGTTTCATCAACTTGATTTGGAGTGACACTGCTAGAAATTTGAGTTAAGGAGCAATGACCAGACTTGTGACCAACAAAAAAAAAGTTTTCTCTTCCAACTTTAAATACATACGCAATATAACCATTTCGCAGTGATAGTTGGTTAATAACTTCTAAGTTATCCTCTTTTTTAATCATTTTCTTTAGAGGAACGCTTTTTTTCTTAATAAAATAGGCTGAAATACCTAAAATTGACAAAAATAATATTACAATTATTGCTGTGCTAAAATCTGGTGCTGTATTCATCATATTTATACTTCCATTTATTTTATTTAAGGAAGCAAGAATAATGCCAAATAAGATTTATTATATATAGTTGATTTTATTGATTATTTTTTTTTTAATCTGTCAATTTTTTGAATTTACAATTTTTGAACGCGATTTTCAGGGTTGGTCACTTCAGTAAATCTTATACCAAACCTTTCTCCAACCATTACAACTTCCCCTTTAGCAATTTTAACACCATTTGCTAATATATCTAAAGGATCACCTGCTAACCTCTCAAGCTCTACTACTGATCCTTCATTTAATCTTAATAAATCTCTTATCTTTAACTCAGTAGAACCAACCTCAACTGTAAGCTTTACTTCAATATTTTCTAAAACTTTAAGGTTTTCTATTCCTGCATCTTTTGTATCAATTTCGTTCTCAACATTTGATTTCTCATTTTCTGCCATAGATAAATCTCCTACATGAATTATGTTCTATTTTTTAAACTTACCGCAACTTGTCCATTTGTTTCTCCAATATCTGCTTTAAAGAGAAGCTTATCATTTACAAAAAAATCAACCCCATCAACAGGGGGTAAGTTAATTATGTCACCTTCTTTGAATTTAACTAACTTTGACAAAGAAACTGATGGTTCACTTAATATTGCAGAAATTGGAAGAGGAACATTTAATACCGATTTTTCAAGTCTTTCTCTCCAGCTTGTATCGTCATCAATTACATCTGATTGAACTCTAGAACGTAATAAAGATGCAATTGGCTTTAGGGTTTGTAATGGGTAAATAATGTCAAAAGAAGCAGAGTCAATATTTGGTAATTGCACGACAAACGAGCAAATTATTACTGAATCTGTAGATTCTACTAATGTCGCAAATTGAGGGTTAATTTCTCTTGCTTGATGCCTTATTGTTATTGGCATAAGGTCTTTCCAAGCATTTTGAAGACACTGGGTCATTCCATCTGAAACAATTTCTATAATTCTATCTTCTGTAGCAGTGAATTCTGCTTTTGTAGACGGAAAATTTGCTAATTTACCACCATAATAACAATTAGTTAAAACACTTATAAACGAAGGTTCCAATACCAATAACATAGAGCCTCTCAATTCATCTATCCGACTTGTAGTCAGGCTCATAAAACTATTTAGTCCTGCACTATACTCATCATAGGTTTTAACTTCAGGGGGAAATGGATTAATTTTTGGCTGCATTCTGATCATAGGCAAGAATATACTTCTTACTAATCTTGCAAATCTTTCATTTATAAGCCTAAGAGCATAATAATCGCCCAAAAGCTCTAAATTATCAGAACCAAAAGTAAAATCTGATACTTCAACATCATTATTTACACCGGAGTTGGCAGTAATTTCTCCAGATTGTAGACCTTCCATTAAAGCTGAGACTTCATCAGAAGATAATTTACGTGATGTGTTAGACATTACTTTTAATTCCTTTTCTTACTGAAGAATAAAAGCTGTAAAATATACATCTTCTATGCCTGGAAACTCGTCAAGCTTTTCTAATTTTTCATTTAAAACAATTAGTAATCGTTCAGAAAGTTTTTTCTTCCCATCACTGCCAGAGATATCATCTTCGGTAAAATCACTAATAGTAGACAATATTTCTGACCGTAAGGCCAATTGATGAGAATCTACCACCTCCATAACTTTTTCGTCATATTGCGTTGAAACACCGACACTAACTTGGAGAAACTTTCGACTTCCTTTTAAATTTGTTGTAAAATCTCCAGGAAACTCAAAATATGTTGTTTCATAACTATCAACTTCAGGTATTGCTTTAACATTCTTTTTTATTATTCCATCTTCTCCTTCAACTTCACCTTCTTCTTTACTTTTACTTTCCTTTTGTTCTTCTTGTTCAGCCTCTTTACCTTCTATAATTTGATTAACTTCCGTTGACGGATCTGGCTCAGGTTCTCCACCGAACATAAAGTAACCTATACCTAATCCGATCGATATAAGCAAAATACCCCCAACTATAAAAAGAATAATCTTTAAAAGACCACCCTTTTTTTGTTCTTCTTCAACTTCCTCTGCCATTTTTTTCTCACTATTTTTAATTAATTATGCTATTACATTTATTATATGTCTAGATGATTCATACTCTCTTTTTATTTCATCAATATTTTCATTTTCGGTTCTTAAAATTGGAGTTTCGTTTTCTCTTTTTGCCCCTTTTTTTGGATTATTAAAACCAAAATTGTTATTTTCATTTTGTGCAGAAAATTCTAAATTAATCCCCTGGTCGTTAAAAAGTTTTTGTAAATAATTTTCACTTTGATTCAAGACATTTGAAACAAAACTATTTTCTGTAAAAATTCTAACAGTTCCTAACCCATCTTTTAACATAACGGAAACCTTAAGCACACCTAAGTTTCTAGGTTTTAGCTTAAACTCAATCTCTTCTCCGCCATTTAAAAAAGCTCTTTCAATCCGAGATGAAAGCTTTGACGTCCATCCTTTTTGAGTTAAATCAAGGTTGTCGAGAAAGTTTTCCAAAACAGAGTTGGAAAAATTATTAGAATTAGATAAATCACCATTTTGTTGATTTATATTACTAAAATTATTATTTAAGGTTGAATTGTGAACATTGAAATTCTGATTATTATTTTTTATATCAGTCAATTTGCTTAGTTTTTTATTTTCATAAGGTATATTACTTTGCTTATTATGAATAATTTTATTTTCAATTATTTCTGAATTTTTAACTTTTTTGTTTAAGTTTTCCAAACTCTTTTTATTAACATTTGTTAGTTTATATATTTTGTTAGGATGGTCATTTTTTTTTATTCTGCCCACAAAAAAATTTTCATCAGAACTAACTGATATTTTGCTATTATCAATTTTTTGCTTATTAGAATTTTTTTTAATCTTTAGTTGTAGATTGGTAGTTTTTTTTTCATTTTTAACATGACTTTTTATATTTTTTGATAAATTTTTTGTTAACAATTCTTTATTATTTAATAATAATTTTGCATTGTTTGATAAATGTTTTTGAGTTTTTATATTTGAGATTTTTCCAATCTTAATGAAATTTTCTTCAATCATAAAAAACTTAAGATAAATTAAAGCTTTTTTCTTTTCAACTGAGTTCAGCTCAGTGTCATTTTTAATTTGATTTTCAATATTATTGATATTGGATGCTAAAAATTTTTTATCTTCAATATCAGGTATTAATTTATATAAATAATCTATTATCTTTTTATTATTATCATCTATAGTAAATTCTTCATTGGATATTTTTTTTTTATAAGGTTCATCATCGATTTGCAAATTAATTGTAAAAAGTGAACTTAATTCAGAAGGTTCATGATCACCTGAATTAACACTAGATAGTATGTCAAAATTTTTATTCGTATCCGTTATGGTATTCATATCATATTTCCAAAAAATTATGTTAAGATTGCAAATAATATGCCATTGTTGAAAGTAAACTGAAGAAGACCTAAATAAAACTTTTATTTTCAATATTATTGATATGTATCTTTTTATATTCTTTACTTTTTTCTTCAGCCTTATTTTTTTTTAAATTGTTAATAATTATTTTTTTTTGACTGTTATTCTTTTCAGTTAGTAAATATTTGTTTCTATTAATGGCAATATTTTTTTGACTTTGCAAAGTGCTGATTAGCTGAGCATTATTTTTAAAAAAACCAGTGCTAACCAAATTTTGTGAGGGATAAACTTTACCACTCTCTATAATTGTATTTATCTGGCTTATTAATTCTTTATTTTTTAAAATTTCATTTTCTAGCAAATTAGAACGATTAACTTCTTTATAAATATCTACTTTTCTTAGTGTAGCTAAGCGTTTAAATCTATTAATTTTTTTTTTCATATACAAACCTATGCATATAATTGTAATAATTCGTTCTTGGAATTAGCAAAATTTGCTTTTTGATCGTGTTGTTGAGAAATGAATTCAATTAATTTTGGCCACATTGCAATAGCGTCATCTAAATCTTTATCTTGACCGCTTGAGTAACCACCCATCAATATAAGATCTTTATTTTCTATGTAAGTACTTACATGTTTTCTAAATAGAGTTGATGCATTTAAATGTTCAATAGATATTAAATCATTCATCACTCGACTAATAGAATGCGATATATCTACAGCAGGATATATACCCATTTGAGCATTTAATCTGCTTAAAACAATGTGTCCATCTAATATTGCCCTTGCTGTATCTACAACTGGATCATTATTATCATCACCATCTGCTAAAATCGTATAAAATGAAGTTATGCTTCCATTACCATTGTCACTTGTCCCCGTCCTTTCAATTAGATTCGGTATCATTGATATTACTGAAGCTGGATATCCTTTTGTTGTTGCAGTTTCACCTAAAGAGAGACCTAATTCTCTCTTTGCATGCGCGATCCTAGTAAGACTATCCATAATTAACAAAACATTTTTATTTTGATCTCTAAAATACTCTGCAATGGCAGTTGCTCTATTTGCTGCTCGAATTCTCATTAAAGGTGATCTATCAGCTGGCACTGCTACAACAGTGATTTTGTTAGAATTGTCATTTTTGAACAATTCTTTAACCATTGTACCTACTTCCCTTGCCCTTTCTCCGATGAGCGCTATAACAACTACGTCGGCTTCAGTATACTGACTCATCATACCTAACAAAACAGATTTACCAACACCTGAGCCAGCTATTATGCCTAATCTTTGTCCTCGACCAACAGTTAATAAAGCGTTTATAACTCTCACACCAACATCTAATGGTTTTTGAATTAAGCCTCTTTTTAATGGATTCATAACTTTACCCATTAAAGGCCATTTGTTATTTATTTTATTTAAAGGTTTTCCGTCTAACGGCTGACCAAATGCATCTGTAACTCTCCCTAAGAGTGAATTATCAACATTTATAAATTTACCATCATCTAGTAATGATACCTCACAACCAGCTACTATATGTAAAGACGGCTCTAAAATTGCTAATTTATTATGTTTTTGATCAAAACTGATAACTTCTGCAAGAATTTCTTTTCCTAATTGATCCTTAATAATACATAAACTTCCGATTGGAGCAGGAAATGGATTACAATATAGTACATTTCCATCAAATCGATTAACTCTTCCAGAACTAACAATTCTTTTGGTCCTACTAATTTGAGCAATATTATCAATTAATTTTGTTTCAAACGTCATTTAAATTTCCACGAAAGATATAATTAGTTATAATTTGACAGTTTTTTCTGAATAATACATACCATCGCAATTCAAGATAATATCTCCTCTTGAAATGTCTTTGTTAGCTATGAATTTTGAATTTTTATTAAAATTATTAAAATCTTCTATTTTAGAAATAGCTTCAAAATCTTTGTCATTTAATTCAATTGATATTTTTTCTTCAAAACAGTTAATATTTTTTAAAAATGATTTAATTTTTTTTTGATATTTTTCTGGCATTTTATCAATTTGATATCCAGCTAAATCAGAAGCAATTTCTATTATTTTACTTTCAATCACTTTGTATAAGCTTTGTTCTGATATATTAGATATTGATGAAAAAATATTTTTTATATTCTCTAATTCATCGGAAATTATATTCGAATAATCTTTAGCCAGGTTATCTCTTTCTTCATCATTATTAAAAATTTCCTTATCGTTATTACCAATTGATTGAGAAACGGCATCTCGAACAGAGTCAAGAGCCTGTTGAGTTTCCTCTTCATTGGTTTCAGAACTCTGAATTATGTCATCATCAACTTTTGGATTATCTTCAAGAGCAATATTATTAATATGGTCTTTATCTAATTTTTCATTATCTGAGGTATTATTTTCTCCCTCACTTTCAATCTCAGAATTTGTATTTTCTAAGCTTGACGTATTTTTTTCATTACTTTCATTTATTATACTTTTTGAAGTTTTAATTTTTTGGTCATTTTCAATTTTTTCGTTTAATTGTTCTTCAAAATCATCTTTTTTTAACAATTGATTTTCGTCTTCACTTTCTACTTCACTGACAATTTTATCTTTATCAATAATTTCAGATTCATCTAACTTATTTATTTCAGTAAATGAAGTTTCTCTAGGGGAATTATCTTTTACATCGTTTTCAAAATCAATAGCAATATCATTTAAAGATTTTTTAACGAAATTAGAATTATTAGACAAATTTTTATCTTCAAAAACAGCCTCTGATTGCCGTTTCAAAAAAGATTTAATTTCTTCATTACCCAAAGGAATTACATTTTTATCATTTACAATATCTTTTTCATGTTCTGATTTTAAAGTCATTATTTCTTATTTCTCCAAATTTAGACATAATCATCACCACCTC
>KB910576.1 GCA_000383115.1 alpha proteobacterium SCGC AAA015-N04 | reverse complement strand
ATTATATTATAGAATGTAATAATATATGGAAAAAATATAATACGCCAGTTTTAGGAATTAAAAGCTTATTGTTAAATAAAAAATTCAAAGGTTCACAAAATTGGGTTTTAAAGGATTTATCATTAAAGGTTATGAAAGGTACTTCATTAGGAATTTTGGGATCAAATGGTGTTGGTAAAACAACTTTATTATCAATTATTCATGGTACCCTTTTGCCAGACAAAGGCACTGTAAAAACAACAGGTCATATTACTGGGATGATGCATCTTGGTGGAGGATTCCACCCCAGTCTTACAGGCAAGGACAATATAATTACATATGGAACGCTCATTGGTATTGATCCCAATGATTTAAAAGAAAAATGGGTTGAAATATCTGAGTTTGCTGGATTAAGAGATGTTATGGGAGAACAACTTAGAACATATTCAAGTGGAATGATAGTAAGGCTTGCATTTGCAACGCTGGCTTTCTCTGCAACAAACATTATGTTAATTGACGAAGTATTAGCAGTTGGGGATAAGGATTTCCAAATAATATGTAAAGACTACATAAAAAAATTTAAAAAAAGAGGAGGTACTTTAGTTGTTGTATCTCATGACATAGAACAATTAAAAATGTTTTGTGATGATGGTCTCTTACTACAAAAGAATAAAAAAGAAGTACATTCTGATATAAATGACATTTTAAATAAACACGATTTAAAATTATTAGGAGATTTTGTATAGTAAATGACAGACCAACAAAATAAAATTTTTGTATATTATGGAAATCATAACTTTATTGAAGGAATTAAAGATCATTTTGATATTCTTAGTGAAATTTTAGATAAAAAAAATATTAAATTGATTTTCTCTAAAGTATTAGTGCCAAACCAAATCAATATGTTGATTGAAGAGTTTAAGAATCCAGAAATGATTAAAGATGTTGAAAATATTAAAAGAATATATACAAAGACAAAGATTATTATAATTTGTACAGAATTTATAACTGAATTAAATGGAATGACCACTTTAAATGGTTATTATGGAACCACTTTTTTTGTAAATTGTGTCAAATTTTCTTCAAAATATATACGCTTTAAACATATTAGAAAAAGAAGAAAAAGTTTAGGATTTCTGAAAAAAATTAAAACAAAATTAAAACTTTATCTTCCACCTATTTGGAAATTTCTTATTTATCCTCTTAAGTTATATTGGGTTGTTAGATATCTTTTGAATAAATCAAGAAAACCCATGGCTCCATACATCCCAATTCTACGTAAATATAAAATCTATAGAATTTTTAGAGATAT
>KB910575.1 GCA_000383115.1 alpha proteobacterium SCGC AAA015-N04 | reverse complement strand
CCTTAGGTGTGAAGCAAAAAACTTGGTCATTATACATTTCTAATTTTGTATTTTCTAAAAATTCCTCTGGCTCACTACTCTCATCCAATACTTGAATAAGTTCTCTTACCCATTTGTATCTAATTCCTTCAGATGGTTTTGCTCTGTCCTTATATATCCAATGAGCTGCAACTCCGTTAAGAGCAAAATCGTTCATTATATCTGTTCTTATTTGAACTTCTATACGAGTTTTTTTTGGACCAATCAAGCTAGAGTGAAGAGACTGATAACCATTTCTTTTTGGTGCAGAAATATAATCTTTAAATCTACCCATTATTGCAGTATACTTTTGGTGTAATATTCCAAGTGCTTTATAACATGATGAAATATCATCGACTATAATTCTAAATGCCATTATATCAGAAAGTTGGTCCATACTTAAATTTTTAAATTGCATTTTTTTCCAAATGGAATAGCTGCTTTTTACTCTTCCTGATATTACACAATTAACATTATTTTTTTTTAAGAAAGTTTCTAATTCATTAGTAATAAAAGGAATATTATACTCGTCTTGTGAATATATTAACTTTAATCGTTTTAAAATAGAATCTCGTGTCTCGGGATGTAAAACAGCAAAACATCTATCTTCCAATTCTCTTTGTATAGCATTTATTCCAAGACGTTCTGCTAAGGGTGCAAAAATTTCCAGTGTTTCATAACATATTCTAGATTTTTTTTTGTCATTTTTAATTCCATTTATTGTCCTAATATTATGAAGTCTGTCTGCAAGTTTTACTAGAAGAACTCTAATGTCATCTGAAGACGCTAAAAGAAGTTTTCTAAAATTTTCTGCTTGTGCAAAACCAAATCTGATATCTAATTTAGATAATTTCGTTACACCATCAACTAGTTTTGCTATTTCATCACCAAATAGATCTTTAATATTTTCTAAAGTTATTTCACTGTCCTCTACTACATCATGAAGTAAAGCAGTTATAATTGTTGATGAATCTAACCTCATACCTATTAAATAATCAGCTACAGCAAGAGGGTGGGTAAAGTATTCTTCTCCACTACCTCTAAGCTGATTTTTATGAGCCTTTTTAGATATGTCAAAAGCCCTGTGAATATATTCTTTAGAAGCTGAATTATCGTATTTGGAAATTTTATTATAAAGTTTGGTTGCAGTAGCTTTCATTTTTTTAAAAAAATATTTCTTAAAATTATTTTAATATTAAATTTCTAAGAAAACCAAATTAATCAACATTCAGAATGTTTAATCTTCATTTTTTAATAATTCTTCAGAGATATCTTCAAATGAGCCTTCATCTTCAAATCTATTTTTATTAACAACAAAACTTTCATCAATTGGGTTTTCTGGTT
>KB910574.1 GCA_000383115.1 alpha proteobacterium SCGC AAA015-N04 | reverse complement strand
ATATGATAAATGATCTAAATAATTTTCTTGACCAAATAGAAAGTAGTGATAAAATAAGAGGTATCTCCTTTAAAGGATCAAATGGAATGTTTTGTTCAGGAGCGAACTTGAAAGAGATTAATGAAATCTTTGAATCAAGCGACCCCAAAGTTAAAGCCCATGATATTTCAACAAGTATTGGAAAACTTTTAAAAAGAATTCAGTCACTACCGCAGGTAACAATAATGGTTGTTGAAGGTGCAGCTATGGCTGGTGGTTTCGGAATTATGTGTGCAGGAGATATTTCAATAGTTCATTCTAAAGCCAAATTTTCTTTAACAGAAACTATGATAGGATTAACGCCAGCACAAATATCTCCTTATGTTATTAAAAAAGCAGGTTTTGCTAACGCAAAAAAAATAATGATAACAGCTGAAAGATTTACTGGAGCTGAGGCAAAAGAGTACAAACTTGCTGATTATTTATTTAATTCAACGGATGAATTAAATGAAATTGAAAAAAAATTGAAAAAACAAATTCTTCATTGTGCGCCAAAAGCGATTATCGAAACAAAAAAAATTCTTGATATAGCATTTGAAAGGATTAATCAAGATTTTATCGATTATGCTAGTAAAAACTTTGTCGATCAGATTGTTGATGGCGAAGGAAGAGAAGGAATATTATCTTTTGTTGAAAAAAGAGAACCTAATTGGAGAAAGTAAAATTAATTAAGGAGATAAAATGAAATTTACTGATGAGCACCATGCGCTTTATAAAACAGTTAAAGAATTTGGTGAAAAAGAAATTAAACCATTCAATGAAGAATGGGAAAAAGCTGGTATTTATCCTGCTAAGGAACTTTTTAAAAAAATGGCAGATTTAAACTTACTTGGTATAACAAAAAATCCTAATTACGGTGGAATGGGATTAGATTATTCTTATTCAATAGTATTTGCTGAAGCATTAGGGCATTCATGTAATGCATCCGTTGTTATGGGTATTGGTGTTCAAACAGATATGGCAACTCCAGCAATAGATAGATATGGTTCAGATTTAATTAAAAAAGAATTTTTAGCACCATCAATTTCAGGTGATTATGTTGCATCAGTTGCCGTTAGCGAACCAAATAGTGGTTCGGATGTGGCGTCAATTAAAACTTCTGCAAAAAAAGATGGAGATGACTACATAATCAATGGACAAAAGATGTGGATTACAAATTCTACACAAGCTGACTATTTTTGTACATTGGTAAATACGAGCAATGATCAACCTCATAAAAATAAATCATTAATTGTCATACCTGCTGATACTCCGGGTGTAAGTGTTGGAGAAAAAATTGATAAGATTGGAATGAGATCTTCAGATACAGCTCCTGTATATTTTGACAATGTAAGAG
>KB910573.1 GCA_000383115.1 alpha proteobacterium SCGC AAA015-N04 | reverse complement strand
CTTGCGGTCTACAGTATGTACATCCTGGTATTGAGGTTTTATCAATCGGTTTTAAATTTTTATGGCCCGCAATATTTTCTACACATAAAATTCCTTCGTGGCTAGCTTTGTGAGCTAACCAAGGACCTGCGGTAACATCCCCTATTGCGTAAATCCCTTTTTCGTCTGTTTCTAAAAACTCATTGGTAACAATATGACCTTTATCAATTTGGATATTAAAATTTTCTAATCCTAATTTTTCAGTATTTGCTATTATTCCAACAGCTAGTATAATTTTGTCACAATTTATTACCTCAACTTTTTCATTAATAGTTATTTCAGCTATGATTGAATTTCCTTTACTGTTAACTGATTTCAATGTTGTACTTGTTTTAATCTTAATACCTCTTTTTTCAAAATTAGCTTTTACAACATTTGATATGTCTTTATCTTCATTCGGTAAAATCGAAGGCAAAGCTTCTACAATAGTTACATCAACTCCTAAATCATTATAAAAAGAGGCAAATTCCATTCCAATTGCACCAGAGCCAACTATAATAAGTGATGATGGTAATTTTGGAGGAGTCATTGCGGTTTTATAATCCCAAATATTTACTCCGTCAGATGAAACAAAAGGTAAATTTCTAGATCTAGCTCCAGTAGCAAGGATAACATTCTTAGCAGTTTTTTCTACATTATCATCTTTTGTTTTTATTCTTATTTTCTTAATATTTGATGAGTCTTTAACTAAACTGCCAAAACCTTCAAAAACTTTTACTTTATTTTTTTTCAAAAGATGACTAATGCCAGATGACAATTGCGATGCAACTTTTCTAGACCTTTTAGTTATATTATTTATATCCATTTTTATGCCAGATACTGTAAAACCAAACTCATCAACATTATCTAGCATATGTCTAATTTCACTAGCTCTTAATAGAGCTTTAGTAGGAATGCATCCCCAATTCAAGCAAATCCCACCTAAATGTTTATCCTCAACTAATGCAACTGACATACCTAGTTGAGATGCTCTAATTGCAGCTACATATCCACCAGGGCCTCCACCAAGCACCATAAGATCAAAATCAATATCTGTCATATCTGTTTCCTACAAAAGCATTAATGAGGGGTTTTCAATAAAATTTTTAAATTCTGATAAAAATTCTGCACCAACGGCGCCATCAACAACTCTATGATCACAAGATAAAGTTACAGTCATAATAGTTGCGATTGAAATTTCATCGTTAATTACTATTACTCTTTTTTCTCCTGACCCAACAGCAAGTATGCAACCTTGTGGTGGGTTAATTACTGCTGAAAATTCTTTAATACCGTACATTCCAAGATTAGAAATTGAAAAAGATCCTCCTAAATATTCTTCAGGCTGTAGTTTACCATCCTTAGCTTTGTTAGCTAAATCTTTCATGTCCATTGAAATTTCTAATAAACCTTTTG
>KB910572.1 GCA_000383115.1 alpha proteobacterium SCGC AAA015-N04 | reverse complement strand
ATTAATATTTTTAAGTCTGTTTTTATAATCACTTAACTTATAGACCTCGTCTAAAATCCTATCAATTCTCAAGTTTTTTACAATTTGACCGTATGGTGTTTTAAGACCATTTAATTTTGAGTAATAGTTGATTTTACGAATTTCATCTATTGGCTTTTGTAAATATTGACTAACTGAATAAAGTATATTTTCAATAGTCAACATTCCTTGTGGACCGCCAAAACCTCTAAAAGCTGTATTTGAAACTGTATTGGTTTTACACACATACCCAATAGCTTTTAGTGATTTTATAAAGTAACAATTATCAAGATGAGTTAAAGCTCTTGTCATTACAGGCCCTGAAAGGTCTAAAACATTACCACCATTACTTAAAAGTTTTATATCCAAAGCCAGAACCTTGCCAGTAACTGTAAATCCTACGGTGTAATATATTTTAAAGTCATGCCTTTTTCCTGAAGCTGTCATATCAATATGTCTGTTAAGACGTATCTTTACAGGTTTTTGTGTTAAATAGGCTCCCAAAGCAGACATTGCTGCAAAAATAGTTGCTTGGCTCTCTTTTCCGCCGAATCCACCTCCTAACCTTCTAACTTTACTATCAATTTTAGCTGATGGAATATTTAACACCTTTCCAACGCCGTGTTGAACCTCAGTAGGATGCTGAGTACTTGACCAAACAACGTATTCGTCATTTTCTCCAGGAAAAGTTATGGCAACATGAGTTTCTAAATAAAAGTGATCTTGTCCTCCAATTTCAAAATTACCAGATAAAGTATAATTTGATTTAGACATATCTTTTTTTATGTTGCCTTTTTCTAAAATCATTGGATCTTCTAAAAAAGATTTTTGTTCATAAGCGTCATCTAAATTAAGAATAGGTTTAGTTGTAAACTCCAGTTCAATTTCAACTAAGCTGCTTGCATAAATGGCTTCTTGATGTGTTTTTGCCAAAACAATCGCGACTGGTTGGCCTAAATATGAAAAAAAATCGTCTGCTAGAATTGGCTCACCATTTTTGATAGGACCAATCTCATTTTCGCCAGGGATATCTTTTGCTGTTATTATTTTTGTAAAAAATGGTAGATCTTTTAGTTTATCTGAATTAATTTTTTTTATTTTTCCACAAACAACTTTTGATAGAACGGGAGCTCCGTGCAATAAATTTTCTTGCTCAGGCATATCATCTATATAAATAGCCTGACCAGTGGAGTGCCTTAAAGAAGAATCGTGAATTGGAATTTTATTTAAATTATTCATTCTTAAACTTCCATTATTGATAAACTTTCTTTATCTTGCCTTAAACAAATTTGTAATCTTCTAAACAGTCCCTTCATTGCCTCTAATCTATAATGACTTGAACCCCTTAAATCTGAGATTGGTTGGATAAATTTATCTAAATTTTCAGTTGCAAAATCTATTGCATCATCTAATTTTT
>KB910571.1 GCA_000383115.1 alpha proteobacterium SCGC AAA015-N04 | reverse complement strand
TACTCCACCTATAAATCTATAATTTGAGAAATTTAGATAATTTTTACCTCTTTTGTATCACCCTTCATAAATGCTTTAACATAACCATCATATGAGACTAAAACTTCTTATTTAAGTAATAATTTATTCATAAAATATTTCTTTCTAAAAAGGAATTTTATAAGAAAATCTAATCCATATAAAAATGATTACTCAAAAAATCATAAAATAACAGATATATCTAATATATTTCTGAAGCTATTGGAAAAAAAGTAAAGTTTATCAAAAGTATTGGATCCTGAAAATCATAAAAAACAAAAAACATTAAACAATAAAAAATAATGAATAAATAGTTTTACTAAAATACCTTTTATTAGTGATATCCATGCAACCCCATGATCAGATACACCAAGTTTTTACTTCTACCAATCTATTAGATTTTTCTCAGTTTATATAATTTTTTATTATATTCTTACCTCGAATAATTGACGATAAATTTTTTGATAGTTTTACTTTAATTCTAATTAATTAAAAGGGTTAAGGTACATTGAAGGATTAATATTGAAAAAAATATAACCTTTTAATAAAATAAAAAAAATAATTACACCTAAAAAAACTTTGAAATCTTTATTCATAATATTAAATAACCTTAAATTTTAATCCACATGATATACAGGTAATTCTAAATTAGACAGGCTTAATCTACATTTAATTATCCGTTTAATGTTTTCAATCTGACTAATAAATCTAATTCTTAAACTTCTTATATCTCTAATACAATTGAAGCAAATATAAACCCATTCCTTATGGTGACCATATTTACATCTCCATAAAGTCTTGAAAGGATATTCGCATTTACCACAAAAATAATTCATTTGATACACTTATCAGCCCTTTTCTAACGCATTTAGCTCAACTCTAGCTTGCCAAACATTCATACATTCGTCACATTTTTCCGTTGTTTTTCTAATAGCTCTATAAGCTGGATGCATCTTGCACTCTTTAGCAAGTATTTTGAGCAATTTATTTGTCTTTCTAACTTATGATCAATCATTTTATTTCATATAGATTTACTATTATCTCCAACTTTTTGTCATTTTTCCTTTATCTTTGAAGTCTACAATTGAAAAAGTTTTTTCTACTAAAGTGTAATCATTATAACCTAGTCGAGCGATAATCTTCATTTTTACTGTATCAACTATACCATCATCAGTTATAAATTCGTCTTTAATATGAATACCAATAACTTGTCCAAATACAACATTATGTAATCCAACTTTACCAGGAAGTTGAACAGTTTGATGATATTTACATTCAAAATGGACTGGAGATTCAGCCACTCTTTTGGGTCTAACATTTACTGAATCTATAGCTGTTAATCCAGTTTTTTCTAACTCATCTATATTAGGTTCCATTATCCAACTTGTATCATTCATTTGGTGACGTGTGTCCCAAGTGCTAATGTTAACTACAAATTCACCTGTTTCTTCAGCATTCAAAACACTATCTTTTTTGCTTCCATCTACTCGATTGCCGGCTGAGAACATTACAAATGGAGGATCAT
>KB910570.1 GCA_000383115.1 alpha proteobacterium SCGC AAA015-N04 | reverse complement strand
ACTTGCAAGAAATGTAAAATTGTATTCAGCAGCAATTAGACCTCAGTTCATTACAGATGAAGGAAAACTATTAATTAATTTAAGATTGATTTTTCCAAACATGAATTTGGATAGAATAAAAAAAAAAATAAAAGTAGGAAAATACTTTTATATAAAAAAAAGATTAAATGAATCAGAATGGAGAAAACTATGGCTTTTAGGCAATCAGTCCATTGATTTAAATGAAAAACAATTCAGAGTATATCCTCAAGAATCTCTTTTCAGTCATGTTCTAGGACAAATAGACGATGATAATTTGGGTATATCGGGATTAGAAAAATCATTTAATGAAAAATTAACAGAGTCTAAAAATCCACTAATTTTATCATTAGATGCTAACTTACAATATATTATTAGAGAAGAATTAATAATTGGAAATAATATATTTCAAACGTTAGGTAGTGCCGCATTGCTTATGGAAATTGATAGTGGTGAAATTTTATCTTTAATCTCACTTCCTGATTTTGACCTAAATGAGAGAATGAATATAGAGGATCCAATTTATTTAAATAAGATCACA
This sequence comes from alpha proteobacterium SCGC AAA015-N04, assembly GCA_000383115.1. Lineage (GTDB taxonomy): Bacteria > Pseudomonadota > Alphaproteobacteria > Puniceispirillales > Marisalimonadaceae > Marisalimonas. The sequence goes on along the minus strand of KB910570.1, from coordinate 990 downwards.
AAAGGAGTTTATGAGTTAGGTTCGGTTTTTAAAACATTTACATTAACAGCAGGTATAGAATCTGGAACAATAAAAGCAAACACAGTATTTAAAGATTTAAAAAATCAAATAATTTGTGGTGGAATGCCAATCTCGGAACATGATAAATTACCAAAAGATTTAACAGCAGAAGAAATATTAGTTAGATCATCCAATATTGGTGCAATTCGAATAGCACAAAAAGTTGGCGTTAAAAATTATAGAGAATTTTTAAATTCTTTAGAGCTTTTTGAAAAAATTAATTTTGAGTTGGAAGAAGTGGGCACACCTCTTCCATTTAAATGGGGAAAATGTACACTTGAAACTGCATCATTCGGACATGGAATAACCACCACACTTTTGCAACTTGCAAAAGCTTATGCAATCATTGGTAATGGTGGATATAAAATTCATCCAACTATTTTGTTAAATAAAAATATTACGCTACAAAATAAAAAGCAGATTATATCATTAAAAACGAGCAACATAATTAACTCAATGTTGAGAAAAGTAATTTCAAACAAAAAAGGAACGGGATCATTTGCAGACAAAAAAGGATATGAAGTAGGAGGTAAAACCGGAACAGCCCGCAAGGTAATCAACGGAACTTATAGTAAAGAAAAAAAAATAAATACTTTTGTATCTTTGTTTCCAATCAGCAAACCTCAATATTTATTACTTGTGATGTTGGATGAACCAAAATCTGCACCAGATTTTGTTTATGAATTTTCTAGTGGATACAAGCTCACAGGAGAAACACGCAATACCGCTGGATGGAATACAGTTATTGTTGCAGGTAATATTATTGAAAAAATAGGTCCAATTTTAGCCACAAATAATTTACAAGCTTCCAATAAATTTTAAATGTACTTACCCGAGCTACTTAAATCCGTAGGGAAAAAATATCGAAAAATTTATGTAAAAGGTATTTGCTTTGATAGCAGAAAAGCAAAAAAAAATGACATTTTTTTT
>KB910569.1 GCA_000383115.1 alpha proteobacterium SCGC AAA015-N04 | reverse complement strand
ATTACTAGCTGCAAGAAAAATAGTCTCATAATATTGGGTTTCTGCTCTATTTTTTATTAGTGACGAATTTGCTGACAAATATAATACATAATCTTTATACGCTTGAAATTCGAGAGGTTCAATCCAAGCTTTCCATACAACATTTTTAACGACTTCAGCGAGTTGAATTTTTGTTTTTTGCCAAATTACTTCGTAAAAAGGATCAACCTGATCTTTATCATTTGATAAATCATTTTCTGGCTTAAGAAAATTCTGATTGAGAATTATTTTGCTCATCCTAAAAACTCATTAGTAATTTGTCAGCACTAATAAAAATTGTTTCAGCCGTACAAGGTTGATATTGATATTATTTTATAAATATATAACTCTGAAAGTCTTAAGCAATAACGGAGCAAATAATAAAAAAAAAATTTTTATTGATTTTTATTTTTTATAAAAAAAATCATATAAAACAATATATTAATTTTTTTTTAATTTTGAATTATTTCGTAATTATTAAATTTTAAAAAAAATATATACTAAATTCTTAATATAAATAAATAATAATTTTTAATATTACATTGAAATTGTTATGATTCTCTATAATGATAAATAATTACAATAAAGGATTTAAAGTAAATAATAATTTTAAGTTTTACTTATTTTTTAAAAATTAAATTTAACTAAAAAAAAACTTTGTCCGCGAATCGTTCAATTTGTTATTTTTTAAAAAAGTTCGAAACCAATTTAAATCAAAAATAACCCACTTTATACAGCTTCTATAACGCTATAATTCTTAAGCTATTTTTTTTATTCTAGCGGATAACCTAGATAGTTTTCTTGAAATTGTATTTTTTTTAAAAACACCTTTTGAAACAGACTTATGCATTTCTGGTTGTGCGTTTGTGAAGGCTAATATAGCCTTTTGTTTATCGGACTGTTCGATAGCAGTCTCGACTTTTTTTATAAAAGATCTAACTCTATTTTTTCTTATTTTATTAACATTCTCTTTTTTTGAATTTCGTCTAATTCTTTTTTTTGAAGAAATATGATTAGCCATCTTATTTTCCTTATATTATAGAAATTATGAATTAGATATTTATCATGCAAATGTCAAGCTTATTAATATTGATTTTCAGTGATAATACCATTATTGCTGACAGCTTACACAACAATAAGTTGACCTTCCGCTTATGAGAATATTACGTATTTTTTTATTACATACTGTACATTTATGATTTTCTCTTCCATAGACTTTTAATTTTTGTTTAAAATATCCTAAATTACCGTCTGGTTGAATATGATCCTTAATAGTTGTTCCGCCAACTTTAATAGATTTGTTTAATATCAATCTACTTGATTTTATAATTATATTTAATTCTTCTTTACTTAAAGTATTAACATTTCTCAAAGGATGAACTTTTGCTTCAAATAAAATTTCACTAGCATATATATTACCAATACCGGCAATAATTTTTTGATCAAGTAAAGCATTTTTTATATTTTTATATTTTTTTTTAAAAACATTACGTAAATAATCTATTGATAATGTTTTACTAAATGGGTCAACACCAATTTTTGATAA
>KB910568.1 GCA_000383115.1 alpha proteobacterium SCGC AAA015-N04 | reverse complement strand
TATAATTATTAACCCTGCTATTTATAAAATGGACGGTTTTTTTATCTCAATGTTTCAAAGAAAAAGATAGAAGTAATTACTGATCAAAAGAAAGTAAATTTATGACAAATGAAATAGTTTTAATTATTGATTTTGGTAGCCAAGTTACCCAATTAATTGCACGGCGTTTGAGGGAATTAAACGTTTATTGTGAAATACATCCATTTAACAAAGTAAATAATGAATTTTTGAAAAAATTCTATCCCAAAGCAATTATTCTCTCTGGTGGTCCAGCAAGTGTTTTAAATCATAATGCACCCAAACCACCATCAGATATTTATGATTTGGGTATTCCTATTTTAGGGATTTGTTATGGACAGCAGATAATGATGAAAATGTTAGGTGGATCCGTTATTTCTGGGTCTGGAACATCTGAGTTTGGTAAATCTTTTGTAAAGATAAAAAAGCAAAATGATGATGTCAAACTTTTAGATGGTTTATTTTTAAATAAACAAAAAGAAGAAGTTTGGATGTCGCACGGGGATCATGTATCAAAAATACCTAGCGATTTTAAAGTATTTGGTGAATCTGAAAATGCTCCCTTTGCCATAATTGGTAATATTAAAAAACATTTTTATGGAGTTCAATTTCATCCAGAAGTTGTACATACATTAAATGGAACCCTTTTAATTAAAAATTTTCTAAAGCTATCTAATTTTTCTTTTAATTGGAGCATGCAATCTTTTCTCGAACAATCAGTAAAAGAAATCAAAAAGCAAGTAGGAAATAAAAAGGTAATTTGTGCACTATCAGGTGGCGTAGATAGCTCAGTAACTGCGATACTTATAAATAAGGCTATTGGTAATCAATTAACATGTATTTATGTGAACAATGGTTTAATGAGAAAAAATGAAAGTGAAGAGGTTTTAAAGTTATATAGAGAACACCACAAATTAAATTTGATAGAAGCAAACGAAAAAAAACTTTTTTTATCTAGTCTTAAGGGTATCAAAGATCCTGAAAAAAAGCGAAAAATTATTGGTAAATTATTCATTAAGGTATTTGAAAACTACGCTTTAAAGCTTGGTGATGTTAGCTTTCTTGCTCAGGGAACTTTATATCCTGATGTAATTGAAAGCGTAAGTTTTTCTGGTGGCCCATCAGTAACTATTAAATCTCATCATAATGTAGGAGGCTTACCGAAAAAAATGAATTTAAACTTAATTGAACCTCTTAAAGAGTTGTTTAAAGATGAGGTAAGGCTTTTGGGGAAAGAGCTAGATGTAGCAAATGATTTTTTAGAGAGACATCCTTTTCCTGGTCCAGGATTAGCAATAAGATGTCCAGGTGAAATTACAGAAGAAAAATTGAACATTTTAAGAAATGCAGATTCAATTTATATTGAACAAATAAAAAAATATGGACTATACAAAAAAATATGGCAAGCTTTTGTCATAATTTTACCAGTCAAAACTGTTGGGGTAATGGGTGATGCAAGAACATATGATTATGTATGTGCATTAAGGGCTGTTACATCATTAGACGGTATGACTGCAGATTACTATCCATTTACACATGAGTTTTTGAGTGAAACTGCAACAGCTATAATTAACAACGTAAAAGGAATCAACAGAGTAACTTATGATATAACGTCAAAACCT
>KB910567.1 GCA_000383115.1 alpha proteobacterium SCGC AAA015-N04 | reverse complement strand
CAACCACATACCCAATAAGGTGGTTTGGCTCCAGTATGTTTAATATTAAAAAAATGTCTAATGAGCGCTCCAATTATTAAAATAATTGAAATGATTATCCAAGAATATTTTGTAGCATAAATTAAAGGATAATGATTTGAAATCATTATAAAAATCACTGGCAATGTTAAGTAATTGTTATGAAGAGATCGTTGTTTAGCAATAGCACCATGAATTGGGTTAGGGGTCTCATTTGCTAGCAAACTAGCTACAACTTTTTTTTGACCAGGAATTATGATCATAAGAACATTAGCAACCATGATAGTGCCTAAAACTGTACCTATCTGCATAAATGCTCCTCTATAACTAAATATTTCAGAATAAGCCCACGACATGACAGTGATTAAAATGAATATAGAGCTGATTAATACATAGACATTTGTTTTTAATGATAATCTGCACACAAAATCATAAATTACCCAACCAAAGACGACGCCTAATAATGAAATTATTACAGCTTCATATTTTTCTAAATCATATTTGACAATATCAATCATGTATAATTCAGCACCTGCATAATATATAAGAGCTAACAAAGCAAAACCTGAAACCCAAGTTGCATAGGCTTCCCATTTAAACCAGGTTAATTCTGAAGGCATTTTTGACGGTGCAACAAGATATTTAACTAAGTGATAAAATCCACCTCCATGAACTTGCCAAGCTTCTCCATGAGATTTATCTGGAAGATTCTTATTTTGTTTTAAACTTAAATCTAAAGCAATAAAATAAAAGCTTGAGCCAATCCATGCAATACCTGCAATGACATGGAACCATCTCAAAATTAGTTCAGTCCATTCTTCCAATAAAAATATCAAAAATTAGCTCCCTCTATAAGTACTATAGCCAAAAGGAGATAGTAATAGTGGCACATGGTAATGTTCAGATTTATTATTTACAAAAAATCTAATGGGTATTTTATCAAGAAAAACATGTTTAAGGTCACTATTTTGTTTTTTCAGATAATCACCAGCAAAAAATAATAATTCGTAATGACTTTCCTCTAAGCTTCCAGCAGATAACAATGGTTCGTCAATTCTACCATCCTCATTAGTCAAAACAGTTTTGATCAAAATTTTCTCAATATCCAATATTTTGTACAATTCAATTTTTAATTCTACTGCCGGTTTACCCTTGCTAGTATCTAAAACATGAGTTGAAAGACCCGCCATATTTTTCTCTATTTAAATTTGTATAAAGTATGCTTAAATTCACTGACATAATAATGTCAGGTAAAATAATGTACAATAAAACTTTCAAATTTCTTTCTAAAAAAATGGAAAGAGAAGAAATAATAGATCTACTAAAAAGTGTTTATGAGCATTCTAAATGGGTACCAGAAAGATTGTTAAATGAGAATATTAGTGAGATTCAAACAAAAGAAGAATTACAATTGATGATGAAAAAAATAGTTGATGATTCTTCAGAAACAGAGAAATTAATTTTGATTAATGCTCATCCTGAACTTGGAAAAAAACTCCAAAAAAAAGAAAAATTAACAAAGTTTTCGGAAGATGAACAAAAGTCTGCTGGTTTAGATCAATGCTCTTATGAAGAATTTAAAATTTTAACTAATCTTAACAATGAATATAGATTAAA
>KB910566.1 GCA_000383115.1 alpha proteobacterium SCGC AAA015-N04 | reverse complement strand
CATTTAAAGGATGTAGAGGCCGCTGGTGCTGAAATTATTTTAGCTAACACTTATCATTTGATGTTAAGACCTGGTCAAGAAAATATTAGAGAAATGGGTGGTGTTAGAAAGTTTATGGCCTGGGATAAACCAGTTCTTACAGATTCTGGTGGTTTTCAAATTATGAGCTTAGGAAATTTAAGACGGGTTCAAAATGACGGAGTAACTTTTAAGTCACATCTTGATGGTACAAAATATTTTTTATCTCCCAAAATAAGTACAGATATTCAAAATGCTTTGGACGCAACTATTACAATGCAACTAGATGAATGTATTTCTTTTCCTGCAACATATAAAGATTCAAAACGAGCAATGAAATTATCTCTTGAATGGGCTGCTATGAGTAGAGAAGCATTTGAACAGAGAATTGGTTATGGCCAATTTGGAATAGTCCAAGGATCTATTTTTTCAGACTTAAGAGAGGAGTCAGCAAAAGGTCTCATCGAAATAGATTTTGATGGATATGCAATTGGAGGGTTGGCTGTCGGTGAAGGCCAAGATCTAATGTTTAAAACTTTAGACAATACTACAAAATTTATGGTCCAAAATAAACCTCGATATTTAATGGGTGTAGGAAAACCAGATGATTTAATTGGGGCGGTGAAAAGAGGGGTTGATATGTTTGATTGTGTTTTGCCCACTCGTTCAGGAAGAACTGGTCAAGCTTTCACATCAAAAGGTCAAGTTAACATGAAAAATTCTAAACATATTTTAGATAAAATGCCATTAGATCTAGAATGTAATTGTTATACTTGTCAAAATTTTTCCAGAGCGTATCTTCACCATCTTTTTAGAGGAAAAGAAATTTTAGGCCTCATGCTTTTAAGCTGGCATAATATTCATTTCTACTTAAATATTATGAAAAATATTAGAAATGCCATAGAAACTAAAGAATTTGAAAAATTTGAGAAAACTTTTTTAAATAAATATTACTCGGGTGATGATTAATCTAAATAATAATCATTATTTATAATATGCATAAATTTGATGAAAAAAAAATAATCCAAGATTTAGCCAAAGAATTTAGTTTTGATGTTTGTAAGATTACAGATACTAATTTACCAATAAATACTGACGTAAGGCTAAAAGAATTTATTGAGTTAGGCTTTCATGGAGAAATGAACTGGCTTGCAGATAGTTATGAAAGACGAAAATCACCTTTAAATTTATGGGAAGAGGCAAAATCTGCAATCATACTTGGTTTAAATTATGGACCTAAAGATAATCCTTTAAAAAAAATAAAAAAAAAGAATTTAGGAAACATCTCTGTTTATGCTCAAGGAAAAGATTATCACAAAATAATCAAAGGAAGACTAAAGTCATTTTCAAGTAAATTAATTTCTAAATTATCAAAAGCAAAAAAAACAAAAATCAAAGTTTTTGTTGACACAGCTCCTTTAATGGAAAAACCTCTAGCGGAAAAGTCTGGTTTAGGTTGGCAAGGAAAGCATACAAATTTAGTTTCAAGAGATTTTGGATCATGGCTATTTTTAGGGGTTATTCTTGTAAATCATTCTTTTGAAAATGACTCACAAGAAAAAAATCATTGTGGTTCTTGTACGAAATGTCTTGATATTTGCCCAACAGATGCATTTTATGAAGAAAATAAGTTAGACGCTTCAAAGTGTATTTCATATTTAACCATTGAGCACAGAAATGCTATCCCAAAAAAATTTAGAACAGCCATTGGAAATAGAATATTTGGGTGTGATGATTGTTTAGCAATTTGCCCTTGGAATAAATATGCAAAAATTACAAACGAAGCTCATTTTAACGAAAATAAATATAATTTTAATTTAAATGAATTATTAAACCTTTCTGATCAAGAATTTAGAAAAAAATTTACCGGATCACCTATAAAAAGGATAGGCAGGGATAGGTTCTTAAGGAATTGTTGTATTGCAGCAGGTAACAGTAAAAATAAAGAATTAATATCAACATTAGTGAATTTAATAACAAAAGATCAATCTTTTTTGGTAAGAGGTGCAGCTATATGGGCACTTCAACAATTAGATAATAAAAACAACCTTAAAAATATAAAAAGAAGACATTTAAGTTTTGAAAAAAACAAAGATGTGATAGCTGAATGGTATGTATAACTAAATCAAAGTGCGTTATTTTCAGTTTCACCTGTTCTTATTCTAGTTGCACTATGAAGGTCTAAGACAAATATTTTACCATCTCCAATTTGTCCTGTGCAAGCACTTTTAAGTAGAGCTTCATGAACAGCATCTTGCATATCATCAGTAACGGCTATTTCGATTTTAAGCTTGGGAACAAATAACACACTATATTCTGCTCCTCTATAAATTTCAGTTTGCCCTCTTTGTCTTCCAAATCCACGAACTTCTGATGCAGTCAATCCTTCAACTCCAATCTCAGTTAAGGCATTTCTGACATCATCAAGTTTAAAAGGTTTTATAATCGCAATAAAGTATTTCATGATGAAATCTCCTAATCTGAATGATATCCTTTTTCTCCGTGGGAACGCAAGTCTAAACCTTCAATTTCTTCTTGTTCGTCTACTCGTAATGAAACAACCAAAGAAGTAAGTTTAAGAATCAAATATGTAAAAAAAGACGTCCATATTACAGTAAGCACAACTGCCTTAAGCTGTATTATAAATTGGGATGTTCCCGTCTGTTCTTCAGAAAGACCTAAACCAGAAAATGTAGAGGTTGCTAGAAATGCGACGAGTAATGTACCTAAGATACCACCTACACCGTGAACTGCAAAAACATCAAGGCTGTCATCTATTTCTCTAATATTTTCTTGACCAGGTCTTAACATCAAATGATAAGTGTTAGCTAAAATAATTTCAGCACCAGCGGCCTCTACATCCTTTAAATGCATTGCCTTAACAGTAGCTGCAGTGCCAACAGGCATAAATATAGGTGTATTAATTTCCCCGTGTGCAGTAGTAAGTTTACCTAGACGAGCATTTTTATCTTTTGATATTAATTCAAAATTAAAATAATTATTCATATTAATTTGTTTTCTTTTGAAAAAATACAACTATCTCCATAAGAAAAAAATCTGTATTTTTGTTTAATGGCATATTGATATCTTTCGAATGTTTTTTCTTTTCCATGGAAAGCTGAAACAAGCATTAGTAAAGTTGATTTTGGTAAGTGAAAATTTGTTATAAGTAAATCTACGATCTTAAATTGAAAGCCTGGAGTTATAAATAAATCCGTAACACCAGACCAAGGTTCAATTAATCCATTGCTTAATCTTGCTACTGTTTCTAATATTCGTAAACTAGTAGTTCCAACAGAAATAATACGTTTATTATTTTGGATAGCATTATTTATTATATTAGATGTGTTTTCACTCAAAATTCCCCATTCTTCATGCATTTTATGATCATATATATTAGTAACTTTGACAGGTAAAAAAGTACCTGCACCTACATGGAGAGTAATGGGAGCAAATAATACTCCTTTAGATTTTAATATATTTATTAACTCTTCAGTAAAGTGTAACCCAGCAGTTGGAGCAGCAACAGCTCCATCTTCTTGAGCAAAAATTGTTTGATAATCTTTGTTATCACTCTCATTTTTTTCATTTCTTTTTATATATGGAGGAAGTGGCATTTGACCCTGATAATTTAGATCCTTAAGTACATTTTCGTCATTTTTATTGAAATGTAGTAACACATCACCTTCAATATATTTTTTAATAACTTTAGCTTTTAAATTATTTTGAAATAATACAATGTCATTTATTTTGCACTTGCGACCAGGTTTAAGAAATGCCTTCCAAATATTTTTTTTAGTTTTCATATGCAAAGTTACCTCCACATTAACCTGACCTCGTTTACCAAATAAGCGAGAAGGTATCACTTTCGTATTATTGAAAACTAATACATCTCCAGGATTTAAAATTGAAGGTAAGTCTTTAAATCGAAGGTCTACAGCAACCTCTTTTATACAGTTTAATAAACGTGAATTATCTCTAGGTACACATGGTTTTTGTGCAATTAATTTTGAATTTAATTCATAGTCAAATAAAGAAATATCCATTTTTGGTACCATGCGTTTATTCAAATATCTGAATAACACCCACTACTTCATTCATTGGATTTTTTACTATTAAACACTGTACTTTTGCTTCTCTCATTCTCTTTTCAGCAACTTGTAAATTGTCACTTTCAAGCGCAGTTAATGGATTTGAATTCATTAAATCTTTTGCTTTCAATACAGAAAAGTTTTTATTATCAATTAATGCTCTCCTTATGTCTCCATCTGTAATCACACCCTTTAATTCTTCTTTCGTACCAACTAAAGCAAGACCAAGACGACCTTCTGTCATTTTAACTAACACATCTTGCACTACGGAATTTTGGTCAATAAATGGTAAATTATTTTGCTTCATTTCGTCTTTTACACTTGATAACAATCTTCTACCAAGAGATCCGCCTGGATGAGTTAAGGCAAAATCTTCTTGTTTAAAGTTTTTTATTTCCATTAATGAAACAGCTAAAGCATCACCTAAAACCATAGTAATCATTGTTGATGTTGTAGGTGCTAAATTTAATGGACATGCTTCTCTGTCAACTGAAGTATCCAAGACTATATCAGATTTCGAGGCTAAGGTTGATTTTTTTACACCAGTTAAGCCAATTATAATTACATCAAGCCTTTTTAAAGCTGGAATTAAGGCAACTATTTCGTCTGTTTCACCTGAATAAGAAATTAATAGAACAACAGATTGTTTTTGAACTTTACCTAAATCTCCATGGATGGCTTCAGCTGGATGAAGGAAAATGCTTGGTGTTCCTGTAGATGCAAGCGTAGAGGATATTTTTCTTCCAACAAGTCCTGATTTTCCCATCCCACAAATAATGATATGTGTAGACGTATTATTCATAAACTCAACTGCTTTTGAAAACTCATTTCCAAGCATTTTTTCAAATCTCTCAATACCAAGCTTATAGGCTTTAGTTAAACTTAATGCTGTTTCTATTGCTTTCATATAAATCACCATCTAATATGAATATGTTTTAACTTGAAATTATTTAAAATTCCACAAAAAGGGCAAATAATTTTGAAAATTCACTTTAGTATTGCAAAAAATAAAAAAGCTAAACTAGTTTCTAATGATTTACTTAAATTATATGGACAAGTAGAAATTTCCAATGCTGAGGTTATTGTAGCTGTTGGTGGAGATGGAGCAATGCTAGCTGCAATGCGTCAAAGTATCTCATATAATATCCCAGTTTTTGGATTGAATAGAGGTAATATAGGGTTCTTGATGAACGAATATAATGATTCAAACCTAATTAACAGATTAAAAGAAGCTAACGAGATTATTGTTCACCCTCTTGAAATGATAGCTTTAGACACAAGAAATCAAAAACATACCGAACTTGCTATTAATGAAGTGGCTATTTTTAGAAGAACCCACCAAAGTGCCATAATTTCAATTAAAATTGATAATACAGAACGGTTAAATGAATTAACTTGTGATGGAGTTATGGTTGCAACTCCGGTTGGGTCAACTGCTTATAATTTATCTGCCCATGGTCCTATATTGCCAATTGGATCAGAAATTTTAGCACTTACACCAATAAGTCCTTTCAGGCCAAGAAGATGGAAAGGGGCATTGATCAAAAATAATTCTATAATAGAGTTTAATATTATAAACCCTAAAATGAGACCTGTCAGTGCAAGTGCTGATGCTTTTGAGGTAAAAAATATATCGAAAGTTTCTATTTCTCAAAAAAATGATGTAAATCTTCGAATTCTTTATGACAAAACAAACAGCATGGAGGATAAATATCTTAAAGAGCAATTTTCTATTGGCTGAATTTAATCTAGATTTTCTTGCTGTCTAATCCACATTCCTGCATATAAACCATTCTTATTTATAAGTTCTTGATGACTACCTATTTCAATGATTGCCCCATTGTCTAGGACAATTATTTTGTCTGCATCAATAATTGTTGACAATCTATGAGCTATTATAAGTGTAGTGTTTCTACTAGATAATTTTTTAAGAGATTTTTCAATTGATTTTTCAGTTTTTGTATCTAGTGCAGATGTTGCTTCATCAAAAACATATATCTGAGGATTTTTTAAAAGGGCCCTGGCAATAGCAACTCTTTGTTTTTCACCTCCTGATAATTTTAATCCTCTTTCTCCAACTAAAGTCTCATATCCTACTTCAAGATTTGAAATAAATTTGTCTATAGAAGATAACTTAGCTGCATTTTGAATTTCTTTCATTGAAGAATTAGGTCTTGAATAAGCAATATTATATTTAATTGTATCATTAAAGAGCACTGTATCTTGGGGAACTACCCCTATATTTGATCTTAAAGAAACTTGAGTTACGTCAGCTATGCATTGACCATCTACATAAATTTTTCCTGAGGATGGGTCATAAAATCTAAACAAGAGTTTTGATATTGTGGATTTTCCAGCACCAGTGGGCCCTACAATAGCAATTTTTTCTCCTGGATTTATTATAAAATTTAAGTTTTTTAAAATTTTGCGTTTACCAAATGAAAAATTAACATTAACAAATTCAATTTTCCCGTGTTTAACTTTTAATTCATAAGCATTCTCTTTATCAATTATGTCAGGTTTTTCATTAACAAGTGCAAACATTCTACCCATATCTAATAGTGATTGTCTAATTTCTCTATAAACAAAACCTAAAAAGTTTAGCGGTAAATATAATTGTAATAAAAAAGTATTTACAACTACAAAATCCCCTATAGACATATTACCTTTTGCTATATCTTCGCCAGCCATACCCATGACTAAAAAAAGTCCTAATGCTATTATAGCACCTTGGCCTATATTTACTATTGATAGAGATAGTCTTGCTTTTACAGCAGAATTTTCATAAACTTTCATAGCTTTGTTAAATCTATCAGCCTCCATTATTTCAGCATTAAAGTATTTTACCGTCTCATAATTTAATAAACTATCTACAGCTTTAGTAGACGCGTTTTCATCGGCTAAGTTCATTTTTTTTCTGATTGAAATTCTCCATTCAGTTACTTTAATTGTGAAAAAAATATAAATTATAACTGTTAAGATTGTTATTGCTGAGTATCTAAATCCAAAAGTTACCCATAAAACTATTCCAACTGTAATTAACTCAACTAAAACTGGGACTATTTCAAAAACTGTAAACCTTAATAAAAATTCAATACCTTTTGCGCCTCTATCAATAGCTCTAGTTAATCCACCAGTTTGTCTATTTAAGTGGAAAGTTAGGGATAAATTATGCATGTGTTTAAAAGCTTTTAAAGCGGCTCCTCTCACAGCTCTTTGTGCAACTCTTGCAAAAACAAATTCTTTGGCTTCATCAAAAAAAACTTGTCCCAACCTAGCTAAAGCATATGATCCTATGACAAACCAAAGTAAGCTTAAGTTTATAGAGTTTTTATCAGAGACCAAATCAACAGCTTTACCATATAAGAATGGTGTGTATACACTGACGAGTGTTGCTAATATTAAGAATGTTAAAGCTAAAGTTATTCTAATTGGCATTTCCTTATTGCCTTTAGGAATAACGAATCTTAACAATTCATTTATTGTTTTGAGTGGTGCTAAAATTTTATCATTTGAAGAAAATGCTTCTGCATTTTTCATAGTTTATTCCTAAATTTTTAAGAATTTTTTTATGCTACAGTAAAACTCTCGCCACATCCACATCGCGCTATTTCATTAGGATTATTAAACTCAAAGCCAGAGCTAAATTTTTGCTCTTTATAATCCATCTCAGATCCTACCAAGAACATTATTGCAGCCGGATCGATACAAATTATAACATCTTTTGATACAATTTTCTCTTCGAATGGTTTAATTTGCTTTGCGTATTCCACATTATATTTCATCCCAGAACAACCAGCTGTCTTAATCCCAATTCTAAGACCAATAACTTCAGAGTCAGCTTTGCTCATCAAGTCTCTAACTCTATTAGCTGCTGCATCTGTTAACGTTAATATAGGTTTTTTTTCATTATTCATTTAAAGTCTCCATGAGATTTAATAAATATCTAGCGCCAACTTTGCATCTTCACTCATTCTATCCTTAGTCCATGCAGGTTCCCAAACAAGCTCTACTTCGATTAGGCCAACATTTGGTATTTTTGCAAGTGTATTCGCAACTTGTCCTGGCATTTCTCCAGCTACAGGACAACCTGGAGCTGTAAGAGACATTTTAATTTTTAAGTCATTTTTATCAATTAACTTAATATCATATATAAGCCCTAAATCATAAATATTTACCGGCAATTCTGGATCATGAATAGTTTTAAGGCTATCAACGATTTCACTTTTATCTATTAATCTCGTAGAACTATTATTTTTTTTACCTGCTGTTGCAATAAAAGGTGTATTAGGATCAGAGGATAGGTGGTGAGGCATAAAGGCTGATAATGGAAGTTTGTTATCACTATTCATATTAAACACCAAATATTTTTTTTACTTTTGTAAGTGAATTTGCTAACTTATCAAAATCTTCAGTTGTTGAATAAGCTCCCACAGATGCTCTAGTAGTTGAAACTAATTTAAAAGCATCCATTAAAGGTTGTGCACAATGATGCCCTGCTCTCACTGCAATTCCTTCCCTATCAATGATTGTAGCTATATCATGTGGATGAGCACAATCCATTGTAAAAGATACAACACCTGTTTTATTAGGAGCTTTACCAAATACTGTTACACCATTAATTGAATCTAATAAAGTAGTACCATAGTCAATAATAATTTTTTCATGACGGCCTATTTCTTCAATTCCGATTTCATTAACCCAATCAATCGCTTCTCCCAAGGCAATAGCTTCGACAATGGGCGGTGTACCAGCTTCAAATCTTAGAGGAGGATCAGCATATGTAGATTTTTGGATTTTTACAATATCTATCATGTCACCACCACCCAAGAAAGGTGGCATCTTATCTAACAAGTTATACTTTCCAAATAAGATTCCTATACCAGTAGGACCATATAATTTATGTCCTGAAAAACAATAAAAATCACAATCCAAATCAATTACATCAACTTTTTCATGGATAACACCCTGGCAACCATCTACAACACTTATAGCTCCAACATCTTTAGCTATTTTACAGATTTCTTTAACAGGGAAAGTAGTTCCTAAAACATTTGAAACATGCGGAAAAGCAATAATTTTGGTTTTGTCTGTGACCAAATCTTTAATTATATCTGCATTAAAGTCGGAGTTTGGATCTACATGTGCAGCTTTTATCTTAACATTTTTTTGTTCTGCTATGATTTGCCATGGAACTATATTGGCATGATGTTCTGCAATAGTAATAATTATTTCATCACCAAAAGATAAATTCTTCATTCCCCAACTATATGCTACAAGATTTAATGCTGCTGTAGCACCAGATGTAAAAATAACTTCACTTTCAGAACAATTTATAAATTTAGCTACTTTTATTCTTGAACCTTCGTAGTTAGCTGTTGCTTCTTCAGATAACTTGTGAAGACCTCTATGAACATTAGAATAATTAAAGCAATAACTTTTGCTTATTGCATCAAGCACTCTTTTAGGTTTTTGCATAGAAGCGGCAGAGTCAAGATAAACTAGTTTTTTATCCCAGACTTTCCTTTGAAGAGCTGGAAATTGATCTTTAATAAAATTTGTATCGTATGCTTTCATATAATTATATTTCTTCACTAATAATTTCTGACAATCCTAACTCTGCTTCTTTAAAAACAAAATTTTGTGCCGATTCTTCAACTGACACGTTAATTATATCTTTAAGAAAAGCGGTTATAAGTATTTGTTTTGCTTTTGTTTCAGAAAAACCCCTACTTTTGAGATAAAACAGTTGCTCATCGTCTATCTCTCCAACAGTTGCACCATGAGCACAAACCACATCATCCGCATAAATTTCAAGTTCAGGTTTTGCATTTGCGATTGCATTTTCTGATAATAAAATAGCCCTACTCATTTGTTGTCCATCAGTTTTCTGTGCATCTGGCGCCACCCTAACTTTACCTTGAAAAACGCCTGTGGATTTTCCACCTAATACTCCTCTAACAATTTGTTTTGAAGTGCAATTGGGCACGTCATGATAGATAGCTGTTGTTAGATCATGGTGTTGGTTTTTGGATGATAAATATACTCCATTAAGATTTAGATTGCAATTTTCTCCCTTTAGGTAAGCATGTGTTTCTGAGCGAGTAAAAATACCACCTTTAATTAAAGAAAAAGAATTGTAATTAGATTTATCCGATAAAAAGGTGCAGTTAGCTGACAAATTATAAGATTTTTGATTATCACTAAAAATTTTCAATGAATCCATCGATGCACTTTTTTTAAGTTCAATTAATTGTAAAGGCATAATTAGAGAACTTAAATGATTAAATCGTTCAATTATCGTTATGCTGCTGTTGTCTTTCAACTCTATATACAAAGCAGGATGAACAGACAAGTTGTCTTCACCACCTTCATAAATAATTTCAAAAAAATTTCTTATATTTACATCTTTTTCAACTGTTAATTTTACTATTGAAGGGGTGCATGAAAATGAAACATTAGTAGAAGGATGATCCTTTAAGTTACTATCTTTAAATTTATGAAAGCATTTAAGCGATTCCTCTTCTCCTAAAATATTCAAGAATGAACCTGATGGTAATTTTGATGATAAATCTTTTCGAAAAGCACCATCTACAAATCTTATTATTGTAGAGCCGTTAAACTGAGACTTTGATGAAAATGTTTTTTTGAAATCAGGTATTATTGGAGTAATTTCTTTTCTAGATAAAACACCTAACCTACTTAATCTCCAAGTTTCTTCACGAGGACTGGGCCAACTTTTGAAATCATTCGATGCTAATTTTCTAAAACTGTTTTCTTCGAATTGACTAACGTGATTTTTTACTGAATTAATATAATTATCCTTAACATCATGCAGCATTAATCAAACCTGCATAACCATTCTTTTCAACTTCCAATGCTAGTTCAGGACCTCCAGATTTTATAATGTTACCGTCAGATAAAATATGAACAAAATCTGGAACTATATAATCTAACAATCTCTGATAATGCGTTATTACAACAATTGCATTATCTTCATTTCTTTGTGCATTAACACCATCAGAAACTATTTTTAACGCATCAACATCTAGACCTGAGTCGGTTTCGTCTAAGATTGAAATTTTTGGCTTAAGCATTGCCATTTGTAATATTTCGAAACGTTTTTTTTCCCCACCAGAGAAACCAACATTTACAGCTCTTTTTAACATTTCATCTTTAACAAACATTTTTGAAGCAACTTTTCTAGCTTCTTTTACAAAAGCTAAATGGTCTAGTTCTTCTTCCCCTAGAAACTTTCTTCTAGAGTTAACAGCTTCTCTTAAAAAACTCATTCCACCTACACCTGGTAATTCAACAGGATATTGAAAGGCTAAAAATAAACCAGACCTTGCTCTCTCGTCAGCCTCCATCTTTGATAAAGACTGACCCTCTAAAAAAACTTCGCCACCCTCTAATTCATAACCATCTCTACCAGCTAACATGTATGATAAAGTACTTTTACCTGAGCCATTAGGTCCCATTATAGCATGAACCTCACCCTTGTTAACTGATAAAGACAAACCCTTTAGAATATCTTTACCATCAAGTTTTAATTCAGCATTTTTAATTTCAAGTAATGGCATATTTCTTCCAATATTGATTAACTATTATAATTATCCCACCGAGCCTTCTAAACTAATCCCTATGAGTTTTTGTGCTTCAACCGCAAACTCCATAGGTAATTCTTTCATTACTTCTTTGCAAAAACCATTGACAATTAATGATGTAGCTTGTTCTGTATCAAGACCTCTTTGCAAACAATAGAAAAGCTGATCTTCAGATATTTTAGATGTTGTTGCTTCATGTTCAATCCGAGCGTTGGGAGTGAATTGATTAATATATGGAACGGTATGTGCTCCGCATTTATCACCAATTAGTAAAGAGTCGCATTGAGTAAAATTTCTAGAGCCTTTTGCATTTTTTTGGATTTGAACTTGTCCTCTATAGGTATTTTGGGCTTTACCAGCTGAAATTCCTTTTGAAATAATAGTTGACTTTGTATTTTTTCCAATATGGATCATTTTTGTACCAGTATCAGCTTGTTGTGCGTTATTAGCAACAGCCACTGAATAAAATTCGCCTACAGAATCATCACCTTTGAGAACGCAGGAGGGGTATTTCCATGTAATAGCTGAACCGGTTTCTACTTGTGTCCATGAAATTTTAGATTTTTTTCCAAGACAATTTCCTCTTTTAGTAACAAAATTATAAATACCACCTTTGCCATCCTTGTCGCCTGGATACCAATTTTGAACGGTTGAATACTTTATCTCTGCGTTATTCATAGCAACTAATTCGACTACAGCTGCGTGGAGTTGATTTTCATCCCTTTGTGGTGCAGTACATCCTTCTAAATAAGATACATATGTATTATCTTCTGCGATAATAAGAGTCCTCTCGAACTGTCCAGAATTTTGTTCATTAATCCTAAAATAGGTAGATAATTCCATAGGACATTTGACACCTTTTGGTATAAAGACAAATGATCCATCTGTAAAAACAGCAGAATTTAAAGCAGCATAGTAGTTATCACTAATTGGTATAACTGTTCCAATATATTTTTTTACAAGACTGGGATGCGTATGAACTGCTTCTGAAATAGGACAAAAAATTATGCCTTCTTTAGCTAATTTTTCTCTAAATGTGGTTGCAACCGAAACTGAATCAAATACATAGTCTACGGCAACTCCTGCTAAGACTTCTTGTTCTTTAATTGGTATACCTAATTTTTCATAAGTCTTTAATAATTCTGGATCAACTTCATCAAGACTATTTAATTTTGGTTTTGTTTTAGGAGCTGAATAATAATAAATATCTTGAAAATTAATTTTAGGAAAATCAACCATAGCCCAATTAGGTTCTTTCATGGTAAGCCATTTTTTATAGGCCTTAAGCCTCCATTCCAATAACCATTTAGGTTCTTTTTTCTTATGTGAAATAAATTTGACAATATCTTCACTTAGACCAAGTGGAGCCTTTTCAGCCTCAAGGTCAGTAACAAAACCATATTTATAAGTACTAGAAACTTCTTTTACTTTATCAATTGTTTCTTGTGTAGCAACCATCTAACTTCCTTTTAATTAATGCTATTAATAAAAAACTTCATTATTATCATCTATTAAAAATAGATTCTCATAACTTAAAAGATCTTTTAAATAAATATCATTTAGAGATTTTCTAATAATCTTATTAATTTTGTTCCATTTTCCACTAAAAAAACAAATTTCGCTGGCCTCACAAAAACTTTCGGATTTGTCAATACATGATGTTAAAGTTATAGGCCCGTCAAGAGCTTCTATAATCTCTACTACTGAAATTTCTGACGAATTTCTATTTAAAATGTAACCACCAAAAGCTCCATGATTTGCTTTAATAAAATCACTTTTTGAAACGAGTAAATTCAATAACTTCTGAACTGTATACAATGTTAATCCAGTTTCTTTCGATAATTCAGTTGCTGACATTATGTCGCCTGGTCTTCGAGCTAACATACCAAGGCAAACTTCGGCGTAGTCAGTCATTTTACTTGATTTTAACATAGAGATTATATAGTACACTTTTAGTACTAATTAAAGATTAAAGTTAAAATTTAATTTCTAACTTCATTTCTTAAATGATACTTTCCTTTTTTCATACCACTAAAAATTTCATTTAGATCAGGGTGTTCCAGAGGACCATTTTCTCCATCATCTACTAAATTCTGTTGAGACACATAGGCTGTATAGAAAGTATCAGTATTTTCAGCCATTAAATGATAATAAGGTTGATTACGAGAAGGTCTGATTTCAGCAGGTATAGATTGATACCATTCTTCGGTATTTGAAAATTCAGGATCAACGTCAACTATTACACCTCTAAATGGATAAATGCGATGTTTAACTATATCACCTATGTTAAACTTAGGATCTTTGTGGATTTTGATATTTGTTTTTTTAGTTTTATTATCATCTTTTGCTTTGGACATAATGTCATCGTTAGTCATTTGAAACACCTTTTAGATTAAATTTTTAAGATAATATTGGCGGAGTATTAAACCTTAGATTTGATCTTTATAACTTCTCTACCATTATACATTCCAGTTTTTAAATCAATATGATGTGTCCTATGCAATTCGCCAGTATCTTTGCTTTCAACAAAATTATCTGATTTAAGGGCATCGTGTGAGCGTCTCATCCCTCTTCTAGATCTTGTAATTTTACTTTTTGGAACTGCCATAAAAATTCTCTTTTTTTAATTTATATGTTTCTTTCATTATCATGCGTTTGGTGGAGCTGGACGGGATCGAACCGACGACCTCCTGCTTGCAAAGCAGGCGCTCTCCCAATTGAGCTACAGCCCCATGCTTACTTAATAACTTTATATGTTTACTATCCTTTGATGAACTAATCGTCAAGATTTTTTCTATACATAAGTCAATTTAATTAACAATTAATAATAATTATTATATGTTGTTTAGCTATAAAAGAAGAAATAAGGAATAAAATGTTTTTTGGTGAAGTGAAAACTGAGAAATCTTTAGGTGGAATTCTATCATCCTCTATAGAAGTTTATAAAAATAAAAATAAAATAAAAATTTCAAAAGGAACGGTTATTAACAAAAATTTAATTGATCTTTTATTATTAAATAATTTTGAACAAATAAAATGTGCTAAGCTAGATGACGATGAAATTGACGAAAACTCAGCGGTTCATGAGATTTCGAAGAAGATTATTACTTCAAAAAAATCAAATATTAAAATTCAAGATCCTAAAAATGGTAGATGCAACTTAGTATCAAAGGTTGATGGAATCATCACATTTCAACCAAACCAACTGTTTTCTATTAATTCTGTAACAAATGACATTGGAATAGCTTCTTTAAAAGCGTTTTCAAAAGTTAAAAAAAACCAAATAATTGCATCAATTAAAGCTATTCCTTTTGGAATAAAACAAAAATACCTTAAAAAAATAATCCATATTTCTCAAGATTGTTTTAAAATTTTACCTTTTCAAAAAAAAAATATCCATCTTATTCAAACAACTAATCAAAAGACTCGTGCAAAAATTTTAGAAAAAACTTTAGAAGTTACAAAAGATCGGTTGTTATCTTGTGGAATAAAAAAAATTGAAGAAAGAAAATGTTTACATGAAATAAAATCTATATGTACACAATTAAAAACAAGTATTGATGAAAATGCAGATATAATTTTAATATTTGGAACGTCTGCTATATGTGATATTAACGACATCATTCCTCAATCTATAAATGAAATGAATGGTATTGTTCTACGTTTGGGAATGCCTGTTGAACCTGGAAACTTAATTCTTCTTGCTGAAGTTGAAATTTCAAAAAAACATATTTCAATAATTGGCATGCCTGGATGCGCCAGATCAAAAAAAGAAAATGGGGTTGATTGGATTTTATGGAGAAAATTATGTGATTTAAAAGTTTCTACAGATGACATAAATCACCTAGGAAATGGGGGTTTGCTATGACACAAATTATTTTTGATATTTATAATAATCCACATTGTTCAAAATCAAGAAAGGCATTAGAAATTCTGAATTCTAAAACTAAGGACTATAAGATAATAAAGTACTTGGAAAAAGGAACTGACGCTGTTAGACACAAAACTATTGTTAGCTTAAATAAAATATCTAAAGATGAAATAATAAGAACGAATTAACCTAATTTAAAAATTTAAAATCACCAATAAAATATTTATCCAAAGATCAAATAGTTAATTATGTCATAAAGCTTCCAATTTTAATATAAAGACCATTAATTCAAAATATCAAAACAATAAATTAATTGAAACAGTTATTACAAGACAACTAGAAACAGCTCTGAGTTTATTCGACTAATTTTTAATTTTAGTTTGACCAATGTGAAATTGATTTTTTTTTCTAAAGAGTTCAATTTGTTTTTGACGTTCTTTAAATCTCTTTTTTTGTTTATCGTTTGAAAAGTTAAAACAATGATGGCAACTCTCCCCTTGAACAAAATACCTATGCAATTTGTCATTTTGACTTATAGGCATTCTACAAGCAAAGCACATTTCATAATGACCTATTTCTAAGCTGTGATCAATTGAAACTCTGTAGTCAAAGACAAAACAACTGCCATTCCATTTACTTTCATTTTTTGGAATTTTCTCAAGATATTTTAAAATTCCCCCTTCTAAATGGTATACTTCTGCAAAACCAAGAGATTTTAAATAAGATGTAGATTTTTCACATCTAATACCACCAGTACAAAACATAGCAACTTTCTTATTTTTAATTTCAGGGTCTTTATTTATTAAATTTTTAGTGACCCAATGTGGAAATTCTCTAAAATTTTTTATATTTGGATTTATAGCATTTTCGAAAGAACCTATTGATACTTCATAACTATTTCTTGTATCAATTAACAATAAATTTTTATCAGATATTAAATCATTCCAATTTTCTGGCTTAACATAATTTCCAACGGTTTTATTTGGTGAGATTTCTGACAGACCAATAGTAACTATTTCTTTTTTTAGCCTTATTTTCATTCTAAAAAAAGGGTTTTTATAGGCAAACGAGTATTTAGGCTCTAAATCATTTAATAGGTCTAAACACCAAATTTTTTTTAATGCTAAAGTAATCTCATCTTTTTTTCCTGCTATTGTTCCATTAATACCCTCTTTTGCAATTAAAATTGTACCTTTAATTTCAGTTTTATTTAAAATTAATTTTAATGAATTTTGTAATTTGAAAGTATTAGAAACATCAAAAAATTTATAAAAAGCTACCACAACTTTAAGATCATAGGCACTTAATTTTTTTTCATTTAATTTTAAAAAATTGAGATAATTTGATTTAGGTGACATTTTGATTTATTTAAAATTTAGTTGTAGAAGTTTTAAGTTTTTTAACATAGATAAGTATGTAAGTTAAAAAAAAAATTAAAAAATTCTAAATCAATATGGAGATTTTATATGTCTGAAATAAATATGGAACAAATTACTTTAGAAAAAGCGAATTTGATAATCCAAAATTCGATTAAAAAAGCAAGAGAAATTAAAATTAATCCTATAATGGTAGTAGTATTAGATCATCGTGGTGCAATCAAAGCTTGCTTAGGAGAAGATGGAATAAGTACTCTACGATTTAAGATTGCTCATGGGAAAGCAAATGGAGCTTTCCAAATGGGAATGGGATCAAGAGCATTATTTAATAGAGCTGAACAGCAAGCTTATTTCATTAATTCTGTAAATGCGCTGACAAATGGTGAACTAGTTCCAGTACCTGGAGGTGTTTTAGTAAGAGACAAAAATAATAACATTATAGGTTCTGTAGGTATATCAGGAGACACATCTGATAATGATGAAATTGCCGCAGTTTTTGGAATTGAAGAAGCTGGATTTAAATCTGATATTGGATAATTTAATTAAAATATAGTAAAATAAGAGCTGGTAAAATTGTCAAAATTAATAATAGAGAAATACCAGCTAATGGTTTGTCATTTATTGAAACAATATTTGATTTTTCAATTCTTGAATAACCATCAATTACTCTTTCTATAATCTTCATTTTTTTTATAATTTGATAATACAAAATAGCTAGAACATGTGTTGCAATTAAAGCATATAAAAAATAGTGAAGAATGTTGTGAATATTAGTCAAATAACTTGTATGGTTTGGTGTTAAAAATGCTAGGGGTGCGTCATATAAAATATCATCACTAGTAAACAAACCTGAAACAGAAAGCAATAACAATACTATGATAAATATCAATGTAGAATATGATCCTATCGGTGTTCTAATTGATTTGATACTATCAGTTTTTGAAAATTGAGATAATGCATCAATAATTGAAAGGTTAAAAGTTTTAAATCTAGAATAATAAGTCCCAAAAAATCCCCATAATATCCTAAAAAACAACAACCCCAGCATTGCTACGCCAAAATACTGATGAAAATCTAGCCTATTTAATTTTGCAGATAATATAGAACCTATGACAAGTATAATTAAACTTACGTGAAATAATCTCAAAGGAAGATCCCATATTTTTTTATTTCTTATATTTTCTTTCAAAATATTTTATCTTTATATTAATTAGGTAAATAAATATTATATAGATACTAAAAATGAAATTAAAATGGAATAGTAAAATGCTGGCGGCATTTCATAATATCAAAAAAATAGATGGACGTTTCAAAAAAATATTTTATGAGTATGGATTGCCAAAAAATCAGGCGATCAAAAAAAATTTTGAAAGTATAGTGAAAATAATAATTGGACAACAGATTTCAACAAATGTTGCAAAAAAAATATACGAAAGACTTATTCAAAATAATATGATTAACGAAAAAATTTTATCTGAAGCCAGTATTGAAGAGCTAAAGTATTTTGGATTGTCTTCACAAAAATCATTTTACATAAAGAATTTAGCTACATTGTCATTAAATAACCAGTTAGATATATATTCTCTTGATAAACTAACAAGTGAAGAGGTAACTGATGTATTACTACCAATCAAAGGAATTGGGCAATGGACAATTAATAATTTCAAAATCTTTGCCTTACAAGATGTAAATGCTTGGCCCTCAGCTGACTTAGCGCTTCAAGAGGCAGTTAAAATATTGATGAATTTAATTAAAAGACCAAATCAAATTGAAATGGAAAAATTAGGTAAAAATTGGGAACCATATAGAGGTGCTGCTGCCTTATTCCTATGGCATTTTTATAACAAAGTTAAGTCAAAATCTGCAAAATTATGATTACTAAAAATAAAATAATGAAAGTAATTGAATTAGCAAAAAAATGTAATGAATGTGCTCTTAAGCATTTCAAAGAATTTGATAATAAATTAGTGAGTTACAAACATGATAATTCACCCTTAACAAATGCTGATATTAAAGTTAATGATATCGCTATAACTGGACTACAAAAATTATTCCCTAGCATAAATATTATTAGTGAAGAGCTTTATAATTCAAAAGATATATTTAAAAATAAGAAATATTTTTGGCTAATTGATCCTATTGATGGAACAAAAGAATTTATAAATAAAAGCCCAAATTTTACTGTCAATTTTGCTCTTATAAAATACAACTCCCCTGTTTTTGGTTTAATTTCTCAACCAACAACAGGAACAATTTGGTACAATTTTAAAAATAAGTCATGGAGATTAGACAAAAATCAAGATTTTGAAAATTCTCAAAGAATACAATGTAAAAAAATTAATTATAAAAAACTTAGAATTTTAAGTAGTTTTAGTCATAGATCAAAAGAATTAGAGGATTGGATATCTTTTGTTAAACCAATTTCAGATCAAGATATAGGTTCTAGTATTAAGTTTTGTTATTTAGCAGAAGGCAAAATAGATTTTTATCCAAGAATATCACCTACTATGGAATGGGATATTGCAGCTGGGCATAGTATTTTAAAAACTGCTGGTGGTAATGTGATTTCTGCTTCTGGTATTGAAATTAAATATGGAAAGACAAATTTCTTAAATAATATTTTTCTTGCCCACGGAAAAACACAAAATATACCAAATATATTTTTAATAAAATTAAAAAATAAAAACTTTTATAGATATCAACAAGATTTGAACGAGGGTATTACTGAATTAAAAAAAGAAAACTTGGTAGTGTTTCCAACTGAAACTGTCTATGGGCTTGGCGCTATAGGTAATAGTAAAAAAGCAATAAAAAGTATATATAATGCAAAAAAACGACCATCAAATAATCCATTAATTGTACACACCTACCATAAAAAAGAAGCAGAAAAATATGGTGAATTTACACATACTGCTGATGTCTTAACGGAAAGATATTGGCCTGGTCCATTAACTATAATTTTACAGACAAAAAAAAATAATTTAGCAAAATTACTATCCCAAAATAAAAGCACTATAGCTATTAGGGTGCCATCCCATCCTGTAGCTAGAGACCTATTGGAGAAGATAAAAACTCCTATCTTAGCTCCAAGTGCAAATAAATCTGGTGGTGTAAGTCCAACAGAAATTAATCACGTAAAAGACGATTTTGGACCTAATTTTAAGGGAAAAGGTTGGAATTTGTCAAAAATTATTGATTATGGATCATGTGAAGTTGGAATCGAGTCAACAGTAGTTGATTGTAGGGGCTATCTTCCAATTATACTAAGACATGGTTACATAACGTCAGAAATGATTTCAAATATTTTTAATTCAAATATTTTAGTTGCTCAAGATTTTGGTGGATTGATATCACCTGGACAAATGAAAAGTCATTATTCCCCCAAAGCTAATGTCTTTATAAACCAGAAAACAGACATCATTGATAGTGCCTGGTTAACTTTTGGGAAACTTCCAAAAATATTGCAGAAAAAACAGATTATGTTTAACTTAAGCCCTAGTGGAAATTTATTTCAAGCTTGTAATTTGTTATATTCTGGTCTGCGATATCTAGATTCATTTGGGGTAAAAAATATACAAGTTATGCCGATTCCTATGAAAGGTATTGGTGTTGCAATAAATGATAGATTAAAAAGAGCATCTTTTAAGAATTAGAGAAAATGAATAATACTTCTTTAGATATAAAACTTAAATCACTTAATTTAAAATATAATCCAATATTTAAAAAAAATGATCATACGAAATATGTTCAAGATTGGAGAGGTCAATATAAAGGAGACGCTGTAGCGATATTTAAACCGGTCAACACGATGGAAGTTTCAAATATTTTAAAACTTGCCAATGAGAATAAAATTGGTGTTGTGCCTCAGGGAGGAAATACAAGCCTTTGTGGTGCTGCAACGCCAGATAAAAGTGGAACATCAATTATAGTTTCGTTTGAGAAAATGAATAAGATTCGAAAGTTTAATAAAGCATCTCAAACAATAACAGTAGAATCTGGAGTTGTTTTAAGTCAAATCCATGATGTTGTAGAAAAGGAGAATTTGTTTTTTCCACTAAGTTTGGGAGCCCAGGGTTCATGTATGATAGGTGGTAATTTATCTACTAATGCAGGCGGTGTAAACGTTTTAAAATATGGAAACACAAGAGAGCTATGCCTTGGCCTAGAAGTTGTTTTGCCAAACGGTCAAATTATGAATCTGATTTCAGAACTTAAAAAAGATAATACTGGTTATGATTTAAAAAATCTCTTTATAGGTGCTGAAGGAACACTTGGAATAATTACAGCTGCGACCTTAAAGCTTTTTCAATTACCTAAAATGATTACTACCTTATTTGTAGAAGCAAATGAAATTACTAAAGCGGTAAAATTATTAAATATTTTTAAATCTCATTTCCCAGACAGAATTGAATCTTTTGAACTTATGCCAAAAAGTTTTTGGGAAGTTGCAAAAAATAATATTGATAATATTGTTATGCCCCTTCAAAAAATACCTGAAATGGGCGTTTTAATTGACGTTTCTAGTTTCTCAGATAATGAAATTACCCCAAATAATTATGGAGAAGTTCGAATTATCAAATCAATTGAAAATGTATTAGAACAATGTTTTGAAATTAATTTAATCTCTGATGCCACAATTTGTATAAATGAAAGTCAAAAAAGAGCACTCTGGTCTATAAGAGAAGCTGCAGCTGAATCTGAAAAAAAGGAGCTTGAAAATTCAAATCTCATAAAGTGTTTAAAACATGATATATCTTTACCAGTTGAGTCAATAAATAATTTTCATAAAGACGCACAAAATATGATTACTAATTTTTTACCAAATTTAAAAACAATTTATTTTGGTCATTTAGGAGATGGTAATCTTCATTACAATATTTTTGGAAATGGATCTATGCCTGACGGATTTAATGGTAAAAGTTTAGAATTAACAAAGGAACTCTATGAGATCGTCCATAATTATAATGGATCATTCTCTGCTGAACATGGTATTGGTCAACTTAAAAAAGACAGTTTAAAAATGCATAAAGATGAAGTGGCATATTCAGTAATGAAGATGATTAAAAATCAATTAGATCCAAAAGGAATTATGAATCCAGGAAAAGTTTTATTTTAATTTTTAATTTAAATTTTTTATGTATAATATTTCATATTACTATTTGACATGGTGTTGAGATGTATGTTTATAAGGTGATTTTTTTGTTCGTGTATTTTTTATTTGGAAATGCATTTGCACAAAATATAATTGAAAGTGATCCTTCTTCAGACAAAATTGAGTTTACAAGTGACAAATTTGAAGTTGATGAAAATAATAACATAACGATTGCATCTGGGAACGTAATAATAAAAAGTGATGAACGTAAGATCACTGCAGATAAGATTAAATATTTTAAAAATTTAGATAAAGCTATAGCTTCAGGAAATGTTGTTTTAATTGAAAAAGATGGTACTAGATATGAATCTCAGATAGTAGAGTTGACTGATAATTTTAAGTCAATCATGGCAACACCTCTATATGCTGAATTACCAGACAAATCATTTATTAATGCTGAAAAATTTAAAAAAAAGCAATTAGGTGAAAGTTTTTTTAGTAGAGGTTTATACTCTGCCTGTGAATGTAATTTCAAAGATGGTGAAAAACCCGTATGGTCCATAAGTGCAAAAAAAATAACTCATAATCCTACTACTAAAACCATTTATCTTGATCACCCAATTATGAGAATTGCTTCAATACCTGTATATTATCTTCCACACCTTAGTTTTCCTGATTGGACAGTAAGAAGAAGAAGTGGTTTTTTGACGCCCACATTTGGATATTCTAAGAGAGATAGATTCAATGTAAAAATACCATATTATTATGCACCTGAAAACGATGAAACTTGGGACATGACTTTCACTTCTCATCAAAATGCTAAAACCGGTCATGCAGAACAATTAAATGTCAGAAAAAAATATGAATCTACGTCATTAAAAACAAATATCTTCTCAGGAAATTTAGATACAGAAAAATCAGATGGCGATGATGTTTTTGGGTTTAATTTTTCCATTTCTTCAAAAATACAGAACAAATGGAAAATGAATTTACAAGCAAAATATGCAGACCAAGATACTTTTATGAGAAGATATGATTTTGACGAGGATAATATTTATAAAAGTTTCATTAATTTAGAAAAAACTAATGAGAATTCTTTTTCCAATATAGAGATATATAACGTTCGAAATTTGGATAAAAATAGTGGAGATAATGAACCAACAATGGCTCCTTCGATAACACATCATATTTTTAATCAAAATAATAAATATGATTATGATATAAAATTTAGCGCACATTCAATTTATAATGATGAAAGATATGATATCAAAAGATGGTCGGGGAATGGTGAAATATATAAGAAAATAAATTATAATGGCTTGTTAATTCAAGGCGACGCAAATTTAGGGCTTGATTTATACTCTATACAAGGCAGACCATTTACAGATAAAAATGACAACAAATATATTGATAGATTTTCAACAGGGTTTTCATTAGCAGCAAGCCATCAATCTAGCATAATTAGTGAGAAAACTAGCATTTTATTTGAACCAAAAATACAATTAAGTTCTATTTTTTCACCCGATAGATCTGATGAGGTTCCCAACCGTGATTCTTCAGAGTTTAGATTAGATGAAGCAAACTTATTTATGACTAATCAATACCAAGGAAGAGATAATATTCAACGTATTGACAGACTTAACTTAGGTATAACATCACTTTTGTTAACTAACAACTTGGGAGACATTAATTTTTTCTTAGGACAAAGTCAAAAATTAAGTGGTACACAGAAAAACATAGTTACATCAAACGAAAACAGGCAATCACATCTTATTAATTCAATAGATTGGAATCCAAATAAAATGTTAAATTTATCTTGGTTTTCGTTATATAACCATCATAATCTTAAATCAGACTTGTCTGATCTTAATATAAACGGTTCAGTTGACCAAACCAGCTATTCAATAAATCGTAGATCTATAAATAAAGATTTTATTTCCAATAATACTAACAGAGATGAACTTAAAGTCTCTTTATCACATAAAATCTCAAATTTGAAAGCTAGTTATTCAACAACTTATAATTTAAAAAATAATAATGAACAAAAAATATCTGAGACTTTAGGTCTCAGTTATTCTGGTGAAGGTTATACTTTTGGAAATTGTCTAACGATATTACTTGAATATAAAAGCACTGGGGGGGTTAACGACAGAGACTTACTCTCAGAAGATTCAATTAATTTAAGTTTAAGTTTTAAAAATTTAAGTGAATTAAAGTTTTAATCAAAAACATATAAAAATTTATTTAAAAGTTCTTTTGTTAACTCCTTATCGAAATGTTTTGGCACCTTAAAGATACCTTGACGACCATATTGTTTATAGATTGGTACTATCTCTTCAACGACGTGGTACCAAGGCCTATTTAAATAATCATCAAATATAATTATGGCATTTATTTTTGAATTAAGCAGACTAGATAAAAAACAAGCAACTCTAAATCTACCATCAATAAGCGTAACATCTGCTTTTTTTTTATAATTCCAAACACCATTTATATAATCTCCAAATTTGGTCTTATATTTATACGAGTTAGGTCGCCCCCAATCTGTCAATTCTCCTAAATTTACCCAAATAAGTTTCAAACGTGTTTCGTAGTTATTAGTTGGTATTGTATCAATCCATTTTTTATCGGTATCAATACTGATTATATTTGCTTTAGTATTTTTTAATACCCATAATGTTGATTTGCCTATCCCATACTCAAAATAAACTTTACATTTCTTAAGGTAATATTTGAATAATACGTCATTACCGTCAAATAATGTGTCATTTTTTTTTATTTCTTTAGTCATCTTTGTTAAAATAGTTTATTCAGATTATAATTTTTTAAAAAGTAGGTTTATACAAAGTCTATATTATATTGTTTTATTTTTAGACCACATTATATAAAACCTTATTAATGAATATAAATCTTAATCACTAAGCAAATTTCATTTTCCAAAATATTATTTTTTTTTAAATAAAACAATATTTTCTGTTGGAAATTCGTAAAGCCAATTGTTTTGTTGTGAAATAATTTGGAAAGTTTTTTTATTATAAAAGACAATATGTGTTGGATCTTTTCTATAATACCAATTTTCAAAAATAATATCATCATTAAAAAAACTAGTCATAACAGCAAACCATGCTGAATTATCTAATAAGTTATTAATTTTTTTGAACTCTTTGTATGGGTCAATAAAGTGCTCCACAACCTCACTACAAGTTATAAATTTATATTTTTTCAAAAAAATCTGTTTATTAGGAAAGAAAAATGGGTCATAAAAATCAACTGTAAAACCATCTTTTCTTAGAATGTCAACTAATGTAGGAGAATATCCACAACCATAATCTAATCCAAAATCATTAACAGATATTTTGCTCTTAAGAGGAATTAAAATTTTTGAAAGAAATTTTCTATAATTTTGGTCTTTCATATTATTGTTATGTTTCAGGTAATGTTTTTTTTCCTTACTTTCAGATATATAATGTTGATTATCTAAAATTACAGCTTTACATAAAAGACATCTCCAATAAATTAAATTTTTGATTTTAACAAATAGTTTTATTTTTTTACTTTTACAGACTTTACAAACAATCATAACATAAATTACACATAAATAAATTAAATGGTAAATCAAAAAATTGTTAATATTTCATTTTAAAATTATTCATAAATTTAAAGGAAAGTGTTTTGTATAAGGTTATCCTGAAAAATTTTAATTTTCAAAATTACGAAAAATTAATTGTACTATTCAGTTTATTAGGTCTAATACCATTTTTTATTGGTTTAGTAAATTTATGGCTAAATTATTATAATTCATTTTTTTTAACAAATATAATAAAAAACTATGGAGTAATAATTTTAGTTTTTTTAGGAGCTAATTATTGGGGTATAGCAATTAATCCTTCAATAAAAAATAATTTTTCTAACACAATAAAGTGTTTATTTATTGTTTGGTCTATATTACCAGTTTTATATGGCTTTATAGTTCTTGGGATAGAAGAAAATTATAGTTATATCATTTTATCTTTTGGTTTTATAGTTGTTCAAATTGCAGATGAATTTTTCAAAGATTATATATTTTTTCCTAAGTGGTATATTTTACTCAGGAGAATCCTTACTACAACTGTTTTTACTATATTGATAATAGCTTTTTTTTTAATTAAGGAGATTTCATAAGTGTTTCCTTTAACTAAATCTGAACTCTTAAAGAATGTAGAAAAATTTTCCGAAGAAAAGCTTGTTGACTACGAACTTAAAAGAAATTTTGATGTTGGCGTACCTCATGAAAATGTTTCAAAACTATCACCATATATTCGAAGAAAATTTGTAACGGAAACTGAAATATTGAAAAAAATTTTTAAAAATCACAAATATGAAAATATTGAAAAATTTGTTGAAGAAATTTTTTGGAGAGCTTATTGGAGGGGTTGGCTTGAAACACATCCTTGGATTTATAAAGATTATGAACTTATTGAAGATACAAATTTTATACCCACTAAGACTGGTATAAAATGTTTTGACCACTGGAAAGATGAAATAATTGAAACTGGTTATCTTCATAATCATGCTAGGATGTGGTTTGCAAGCATATGGATATTTACGCTGGGTCACAGTTGGGAGTCTGGTGCTAATTTTTTTAAAAATCACTTAATTGATTGGTGTCCAGCCTCCAACACATTAGGTTGGAGGTGGGTGGCAGGACTTCAAACTTTTGGAAAACCATATGTTGCAAAAGCTGAAAATATTAAATCATTTACTAAAGGCAGATTTTTTCCGAAAAATCAACTCAATGAAAAAATTATGTTCTCTGAAAAAATTGATAAAAATAAAATTGCTTTAGATTTTAATTTAAAAAAAAGCCAAGAAATTAATCTAGATGATAGTTTGGGAGTAATTATTAATAATAATGATCTTGCATTAAACAATATATTTAATAAGTTAAAACTCGATTTTGAATGTTGTTTATTTAATAAAAAAAGTAGAAATAATCTAGTCAATATTTTTGAAGATGGCATTTATAATGATATCATAAAAGAAAATGACAATATTAAAATAATACAAACTTTTGAAGATATTTTTAAATGGATAGATGAAAATAAAATAAAAAATTTAATTATACCGTATGAGACTACTGGCAATAAATTATTTGAAAATAAAAATTTTATAGAAAAAATTAAAGAAAAAAAAATAAAATATTTATTTTATCTTAGAGATTGGGATAAAACTTCATTTCCATATGCCAAAAAAGGCTTTTTCAATTTTAAAAAAAACATCCCTAACATCCTGAAAATGATGAAATTATTGTAAAAACTAAATTAATTCAAATTTTTTATAAAAAACTTAGTTAGATTAATAGTTTTGATTAAAATTAGTTTCTAATTTTTTTAATAAATTTTTTTCTTCAATTAAAACTTGTTTGATTTTTTCTCTTGAAGCTAATCTTAAGGATTTTTTTTCAATTTGAAATTGTTTAATTTTAAGCTTTTTAATTATTTTATTGTGAGCTTTTTGTCTTTTTTTTAAAAAATATTTTACTAAATCATTCTTGATCTTGTCTATATTTTTAATTTGGTTTAATTTAATAAATACATTTTTTATGAAAAAATTTAAAGAAGTAATAAAAGTTAAAAAACCTAATAGTAAACACCAAAATGATGTATTTTCATTTAAAAAAGAAAATTTTTTAAATAAAAACAGATAAGAATAACTTAGATATATAACCAGTACAGACCCAATCATAATCAAAAACATTATAAAAAGAATTAAATTAGTTTTAGGCATTAAATTATAATCTTTTAATAAAGTGTCATCATCCTTTGCTTTTAAAATTTTAAAGTTATTTTCTTTCATATGTATAACATCCATAACATCATGAATTTTATTTGTAGTTTGAGGATCAATATCAATTATGTCGTCTATTTTTAATTTTTTTAGAGCATAAACATCCTCCATGTTTGAAATATTTAAGCCTGAATTTAAGATTTTTAATTTAAGCTTAATTTTTTTTAATTCATTCAGCTCTTGTTGTGTTGTTTTTAGTAATTGTGTATCACTCTCACTAATAACTAATTTATTTTTGTCATCTTTAGCTTCATTATTTTTTATTTTTGCTAATATTTTGAATAGAGGGCTATTCTTATCAACAAGTAAGTTTAATTCTGAAGCTGTTTTTATAATGATATTTGGATTAAACATTCAATTTTAAATATATAAATATGTTAATGACAATAGTTAGTAAGATTAAGTTGCTTGATTTTTTAAAGATCAAATTTTGATGATTAAAATTATTTTTATTATTTATAAGGTTTCTCAAATACATTTCTTAAAATTTTTTTTAATTTTGTGTAAGAACCTAGTAACACCAACCCTTTTGTACGTCTTTATTCACATATAAATTCAACCCTACATTTTTAACAATTAATATTTCGCATTATTTATTATTGTATAATTAAAATAAGACTAAGTATAGTGTACATTTGTAATTAGATTTTGTTTTTTCCAGGTTTATCATTAAAATCGTTTTGGTATTTTATTGATAATTTATTCATATTTTCAAAAAATTTATTTTCTAAAAATGCCTCACACTTTCTAATATTGTATATTTCTGTTTTAGTTATATTCATTTTCTTTAACACTAATGTTTTTCTATCTAAAGAGTATGAATAAATATTTAAACTATCTTTATACGTCCAACTAATTTCATCTGAATCGAAAAAAAACTTTTTTTTCTTACGAAGTGTTATATCAATATTTTCACTTACTTTAATTTTATCTCCAATTTTACTTAAAAAATATGGTGTAATTTTATTATTCTTAAAATGATATCCAATTTCTGTAGGTTTTTTATTATTAATGTGTGAAGAAGGATCAATGTGATATAATTTACAGTCTATACACTCACATACAATACCTTTGCCATTAACATTAGCAAAAGATGAAGGAGATAAAAATAACATAATAATAATTGTTGAGTAAAAAATTTTCATATAATCCTATTTTTTAAAATACTTTTTATAATGTCACTATTTTACATCATTGGTTATTTTTTGTATTTTTATAATTCATGTATTCAATTAACTTAAGTTTGAAAATATGCACTATATTCAGGTTTTTCAATTTTAAAAATTATATTTTAAAAATTAAAATTACCTGTTGCACTTTAGATATTAAGAAAATCTTAAGTAAACTTCTGTCAAAAAAACAAATGCTCCATAAATATATAAACAATAAATACAAAATTTTAATATCTTATTCATAATATCATCAGATGAATATGCCCATTGATGATACTTTTTTTCTTTAATTAAATTCTCACGTTTTCTTTTTTCCCACATTAATAACCATAAAGGAATATTTAAGACTATGTAAAATGAAATTACAATTGTAATTAAACCTAAACCTAAAATTATACCTGTACTCATTTTAAATCACTTTGTTAATATTTCTTATTTGGATAATTAGCTATGAAATATATTACTCATGACTTAATCGTGAGCACATATTTATTTTTTTATATTCTAGTAAATTTAATGATTATTAGGAAATGATTTCATTTATTTTTTTCATTTTTTAATTGTAACGAATAAAGAATAAAAAACGTAAATTATACTTACCCGAACCATCATTATAAATTTCTTATAAACTTCCCACATACTTCAATGTTTATAGTAACCTTAATTAATTTTCCAAAAACTATCAAAAACTGAACACATTTACTTAACTAAATTCATCCTTTTTAAAAAATTAGTAACATTTATTATTAGTAATATACTACGTATATTAAAATATAAGTAAGTTTTTCAAAAAATTAAATTGAAACTGAAAACTGAAGTTTAAAATTTAGTTTTAAACGATTTTCTAATTTAAAAACATTCTTAAATCTCATTGAGTTTACAGAATTATATTTAAACTGGAAAAGAAATCTAATCCACGGTGACTAATTGTTTTGGCAAGGGGGTGGTTCCTAAAAACAGATCCAATGTTGCAGTAGATTTTGATCTTTTGGAAATAATTCAAGAGTTAAAAAAGAAATTTCAAGAAGGATAGTTAAAAAGAAAGTATCCAGAAGAATGGTCTGAGTTTAGTTTGGAGGTAGTCGATAAAAGTTTGGTAAATCTTTTAAATTAAACTTCTTTCTTTTCTTGATTTGACCAATCCTATTGAAACAAATTGTCCAGATTTATTTTTAAATGCTTTTTTATAGATATTTCTGCACTCAAATGCACATCTAGGACAAAGTAAAAACCAATCTTCTTCGTGCTCTTCATATTTACAGTTAAATATTTTTTTTGAAGGACGATTACATCTTGAACAATAATTTAATCTCATAACTTCATTCTAATAAGTTGTCAAAGAAGTTCAAATCAATTTCTGTCAGTTTTGGGTGGAGTGAAGTGAGTAGATAATATCTTATCAAACTCATATACTCACAAAATATTGTGTCTTGTCGTTTTTTATTATAAATTTATTCAATAACATCAATGAGTTATTCGACGATAACAGAATAGATTCATAATTGCTATATAATCACTTAACAAAATAACTAATACTTAACATTAGTAAAACCCAGAATAGTGTCTCAATACTGATTACTTTATAAAATAATTTTAGTTCTCTACTCATAATTTTAGGGATCTATTTTTTTAATAAACTTCTTAAAATCTTCAATTATTTTTTTTGGTGACGATAAATAACTACAGTAATACTTTCTTTTATTAATTTTATATTTACGAGTAATAAAAATGAAATAATCTTTATTAATAGAACCTACATATCTTTTGTCTTTATTCCATATGGACCATATGTCAATTTGAGATTTCTTTTCGTCAAAATTTAATCTCATACTTAATATTTTTAATACACCTTTAATACGTTGTGGATAATAATAAATCAATGTTTTTGAATTTTCAAAGTAGAAGTAATAAGGAGGAAGAATTTTTTCAATAGAAAAGGGATTCATATCCGTTTTGGATTTTTTTAACTCACATTTAATTGATTTTCCTATAATTTCATTTCCAAAAGAATGAAATGGAATAAAAACAATAAGTAAGGACATTATTATTATGTTTTTCATCTTTAAACTATAACGAGTAAAGAATTAAAAAGGAAATAATACTTACTCCAATCATAATAAAAAACTTCTTATAGACTTTCCACATACTTCAATGTTTACAGTAACCCTAGTTAATTGCCCAAAAAACCTCTAAAACTAAACCCATTTACCTGACTAAAATAGTACTATTTTACACAATTATTAACAATTCTTATTAATGTTCCACTTCGTTTACTAAAATATCTCAGGATGTTTTTGAAAAATTTAAATTTAAATTTAGTATTTTTAAACTATAAAACTTAACTTTTTATTAAATGAATAATCTTGTAATATTTTAAAGGATACTTTTTTATTAAATTTAATTAGGTTAGTATGCTTTTAATATGAATAACACGACCAACCTATCATCCCTTATCTGGTCATCCGCTGATGATGTTTTAAGAGGTCTTTTCAAACCGTCTGAATATGGTCGGGTTATTCTTCCTTTTGTCGTGATGAGACGTCTGGATTGTGTTCTGGAATCTAAGAAAGAAGAAGTTTACGAACTTTTCACCAAATACAAAGACCAACTTGAGGATCCATCACCAGTAATTCTTCGTCAGGTT
Source organism: alpha proteobacterium SCGC AAA015-N04 (assembly GCA_000383115.1). Taxonomy (GTDB): domain Bacteria; phylum Pseudomonadota; class Alphaproteobacteria; order Puniceispirillales; family Marisalimonadaceae; genus Marisalimonas. The sequence continues at coordinate 53,056 of KB910566.1, read as the reverse complement.
GGTCTACCCTTCTTCAACACCTCAAGGTTTGACTTGTCACGGATTAAGAGTGACCCAAACAACGTATTGATGAATTTCACCAATTACGTCCAAGGTTATTCAAACAACGTTCTGGATATCATTGAGAATTTTTCCATTAATCCATTGGTTGAAAAACTTCACAAACAAAAACGTCTATATCTTCTGATCGATAAATTTACTGAGTTCGACCTTCATCCAGACAAAATTGACAACCATCAGATGGGTTCAGTCTATGAAGAACTTCTTCGTAAGTTCTCTGAGATGTCCAATGAGGAAAGTGGAGATCACTTTACTCCTCGTGATGTTGTGAAATTGTTGGTATCCTTCATATTTGGAGGGGATAAACAAAACCTATTGGGTGAAGGTAAAATCCGTTCAGTCTTTGATCCCTGTTGTGGAACAGGGGGGATGTTAACCATTGGTAAAGAGTGGGTTCACGAAAATATTAATCCAAACCTGAAAATTGATCTTTACGGTCAAGAACTCAATGATGTGACCTATTCAATCTGTAAGTCAGATTTATTGATGATGGATGAAAACCCTGAGAACATTCATGGTCCATGTTCATCAATTTCAGATGACCGTCTTCAAGGGCGTAAATTTGATTACATGATTACCAACCCACCATTTGGAGTGAGTTGGAAATCTGAAGAAGAGTTTGTCAAAGAAGAAGCAAAAGATCCTAATGGTCGGTTCTTTGTGGGAACTCCCCGAACCTCCGATGGATCGCTTCTATTCCTTCAACATCTGATTAACAAAATGAACCCAAATGGATCTCGTATTGGGATTGTCTTCAACGGATCTCCACTTTTCACAGGAGACGCTGGTGGTGGTGAGTCCGAAATCCGTAAATGGATCATCGAGAATGATTGGTTGGAATGTATTGTATCCCTTCCAGATAGAATGTTCTTCAATACGGGGATCACAACTTATGTTTGGATTGTAACCAACAAAAAATCATCTGATCGTAAAGGTAATGTTCAACTCATAGATGGAACCTCTTTCTCAACCTCAATGAGAAAAAATCTTGGTGATAAGGGTAAATACATCACGGAAGAACAGATCCAAGAATTGTTTGAGATATATCAGAACAATGAAGAAAATGAATTCTGTAAGATCTACTCAAATAGGTTCTTTGGTTACACCAAGGTTGTTGTTGAGCAACCCTTGATCGAAGACGGTTATATTAAGACCGACAAAAAAGGAAACCCCAAACCAGACACTTCAAAACGCGATAGTGAACGAGTTTTATTGTCTGAGAATGTTGATGAATATTACAACCGTGAAGTCAAACCCCACATCCCTGATGCATGGATGGATCGATCTAAAGATAAAATTGGGTATCAGATAAACTTCACCAAATATTTCTACAAGTTCACTCCACTCAGAAGTCTAGAAGATATTTCTCAAGACCTAAAGTCACTCGATGATGAAATCAAACACTTATCTATGGAGATGACTGGTGAATAGTTTGGATAAGTATCAGGGAGTTGACTCATATTGGTATGACCAAGTCCCTTCCTACTGGAAAAAAACTAAAAACAAATATGTGTTCTGTCAGGACAAACATGTTGTTGGAGATGATTGGGAAAAGTTCACACTTTTGACTATGGGTAAATCCGGTGTGAAACCTCGAGATATGGATGGTGGTGGTAAGTTTCCAGCAAGTTTTGAAACCTATCAAACTGTCGAACCAAATCAATTAATTTTCTGTCTCTTTGATTTAGATGAGACACCCAGAACAATAGGAATGTCAAAAGACTATGGAATGATAACATCAGCATATGATGTTTTCTCAACCACTGAAGGTAATGACCCGCAGTTTTGGACATATTTTTATCAGACGATTGATGACCATAAAGGTCTTCGTCCATTCTATACGGGACTTCGAAAGGTTGTAAGATCTGAGACTTTTATGGGTATTGAGGTATTTTCACCTCCACTCGAAGAACAAAAACTGATTTCTCGATATCTTGATAAGAAAACCGAACAGATCGACCATTTGGTTGAGAAAATTCAGAAAAAAATTGAACTTCTCAAAGAACAGCGGACATCGCTAATTAATCAGTGTGTCACCAAAGGTCTCAACCCAAATGTCGAGATGAAAGACAGCGGTGTGGAGTGGATTGGGAAGATTCCAAAACATTGGGAATTAAAAAAACTCAAGTATGTGTCCAATCAAATATCAAAAAAAAGAATACCCGTAGACGGTGACATAAAAATTTCACCTGAGAATGTGGAGAGCAACACTGGACGTATAACGAATTTTTATTCGGACTACGATACAGAAGGTCAGAGTTTTCAAAAGGGAGATATTCTTTTTAACAAACTTCGTGTTTATTTGAACAAGGTTGTATTGTGTGATTTTGACGGATTATCAATGGGAGAAATGATCGTTGTAAGACCATCATCGATCGAGAATGGATATTTGTATCGAGTTTTGAATTCAAGTGGTTTTATAAATCAAATAAATTCTCTTTCTGAAGGAGTAAAACTACCCAGACCCTCCGTTTCTGGAATATTCGACTCTTACATTCCAGTTCCACCATTGGGCGAACAAACTGAAATATATAAGGTTATTGAACAAAACACTTTCCTATTGGATAAAGTTGTGGAGAAACATAATTCTCAAATCGATTACGTTCAAGAATACCGTCAGTCCCTCATCTCTTCTGTTGTAACCGGTAAAGTCCGCGTGACGGAGGACGTGATATGAGTGACCTCCAACCCACCGAAAAAAAGTTTGAAGATCATATTGAGTCCCATCTCAATTCGGTGGGGTATGGATCTACCCATTTCAATGACTATGACAGAAACCTGTGTCTAATCAGAGATGAGGTCATTGATTTTATCAGGACAACCCAACCCGACGAATGGTGTCGTCTGAGTGAAATTTATGATGTTGATACCGCGAACAAAATTCTATCTCGCATATCATCAGAAATATCAAAACGTGGGATTATTGATGTACTGAGGAACCAAGTGGTTGATCGTGGAGTTTATCTAAACCTCTACTATCCTCAACCATCCAGTGATATGAATCCTGACCATCAAAGACTTTATGAGTCCAATAAATTCACAATTGTTCGACAACTCCATTATTCGACAAAAAATGAAAACTCAATCGACATGGGTTTATTCCTAAACGGTCTTCCCATTGTCACGATGGAGTTAAAAAACCAACTGACGGGACAAAACGTCAAACATTCAGAAAACCAATATCGATACGACCGTGACCCAAAGAATGAACCTCTGCTTCAGTTCAAACGGTGTCTAGTTCATTTCTGTGTGGATAATAACAAAGTTTCAATGACCACAAGATTGTCTGGAAAGAAAACATATTTTCTTCCCTATAATCGTGATCTTGAAAATCCACCTGTCGAAAATGGGTATAGGACAAAATATCTGTGGGAACAGGTTTTAACTCCAAACTCCCTATTGGATATTCTTGAGAACTTTGTTCACGTATCCGAGGAAAAAGAATTCTTCTTTAATGACAAAACCCAAAAGATTGATACCAAGAAAAAGGAAGTCCTAATTTTCCCTAGGTATCATCAACGGGATTTAATTCTGAATTTTAGAAAACAGATAAAAGAAGATGGTGTTGGAAAGAATTATTTGGTTCAGCACACCACAGGGTCAGGTAAATCCTATTCAATTGGATGGTTGTCACACACCCTGACATCCCTCTACCAAAAGAAGGGAGACACCAAACGGATGTTTGACACCATTATTGTGGTGACAGACAGAACTGTTCTGGATGACCAGTTAAGAAATACCATTCGATCATTAGAGAAAATTGACGGTGTAGTCAGTGGCGTTGAACATGGATCTCAGGAACTCAAGAAGTTCTTGGAACAAGGTAAAGACATAATCATTACAACCATTCAGAAATTTCCCTTTATCTCAGAAACCATTGCTTCATTATGTGATAGAACCTTTGCTGTCATCATTGATGAGGTTCATTCAAGTCAGTCTGGTGAGTTATCAAAAGAACTTAAAAAATCACTTTCGAAGACTGATGATGATGACGAGTTTGATTACGAGGAAATGTTAAGACAGGAAATTCAGAACCAAGGAAAACAAGACCATATTTCGTTCTTTGGTTTTACAGGAACCCCAAAAGAAAAAACTCTCGAATTATTTGGAACAAAGACACCTCAAGGTCAGTTTGTACCGTTTCATATCTATTCCATGTATCAGTCTATTCATGAGAGATTTACGCTCGATGTTCTCCAAAATTACACAACCTTCAAACGGTACTTTAAGGTCAAACAGACCAAAGATGGAGACATGGAAATCCCAACTGGTAAGGGAAAACGAGAGTTAGTAAGATATGTCGACTCTCACGAAATGACCATAAGGAACAAAGTTAATATCATTCTCGACCATTGGATTCAAAAAGGGTCCAAGGAGATACAGGGTCGGTCCAGAGGAATGGTCGTCACACAATCACGAAAACATTGTGTTTGGTTTGTGAATGAGATCAATCGACAACTCAAAGAACGAGGTTTGAATTTTAGAAGTCTTGTTGGATTTTCTGGTGAAGTAGATTTAGACGGGATGAAATACACCGAACCCACTATGAACCAAACTGTTGGTCATGAGGGTGACGTTCCTCTTGGTCTGAAAAACCCAAAGTTCAAGTTATTGGTGGTAGCAAACAAATTCCAGACTGGATTTGACGAACCACTAGTCCAATCCATGTATGTTGATAAGACCTTGGGCGGTGCTCAGTGTGTTCAAACCCTATCTCGACTAAATAGAACTACATCAGGAAAGACACACACCTTTGTCCTGGATTTCGTGAATGACCCAGAAGACGTTCAAGAGTCTTTCCAACGATTCTATCAATCAACAATCCTAGAGGGTGAGACAGACCCCAATCGCCTCTATGATCTCACCCGTGAGATATACGACTTCCACCTATACACGAAAGAAGAAGTGAACAGATTTTGTGAGGTGTTCTTTGATCCTAATCGTGATGAAGGATCTCTACACCCCATTCTAGATAACGTGGTTGATAAGTTTAATAAGGTTGAGGATGAGGAAAAAAAGGAAGATTTTAAATCAAAAATCCAGTCCTACATTCGGATGTATGGTTATTTGTCTCAGATCATCACTTTTACAGATATTGAATTAGAGAAGTCATTTATTTTCCTGAAGTTCTTAAACAAGAAACTTCCAAAAAGAGAAATAGGGAAACTTGATATCTCCGACACAATTGATCTGGACTCTCTTAGAATACAGAAAATCCATGAAAAGGATTATGAGTTAACACCAGAAGACAACGTTCTCGACCCACCCAAGTTCGAAAGAGGTGGTGTGGTTGAACCTGAATATGACTTCCTGTCTGAAATCATCAATCAGATAAACAATGTATATGGTGTCAATCTGACAGATGAAGATAAAATTGATTTGTCACGACTAAAGAGACGTCTGATGGATAATCCAGAAATTAAGCAATACATGACTGGAGAGAACACAGACGATAACAAGCAAAACTACTTCAAAGAACAGTTTGAAGGTCTGATGGTGGACTATGTAAATGAACGCTTCGAGTTCTACAAAAAGATGGAAGACAACCCATCAATAAAAAACATGATTTTCCAGAAGATATATTCTGATTACCAGCAATCACAGAAAACTAAATAGAGAAATTATAAGTTTCAAATAAAAATAGCTCCTAGAAGTCAAAAAAGCACCCATTCGCGAAACTACTCCACGGTGACGGATTGAGTTCGTTTTCTACATTTCAATACATTAATAATTTATAAAATCAATTATTTAAGTTACTATTTATTTACATTTGTGTAATTACCAACTCCAAAATCATGTAGAATTGTAAATGTATACTTTTGTAACCAATCGAAAAAGTTTAGTTTAAATAAATTTCCAAATTTTTCTTCAAAAATAAAATTATATATCTTTTCATCACTTTCTTTTGAAAATCCATAGAGGTATCCATTATAGTCTTTTGATATTATTTTTACATCTTTAGATAAAACTAAATTGTCTTCATCATATTTATTGAATATTTTTCTTTTTTGATCCCATTGTAAATCTAAATATGAATCATCCTCACTTTGATCATCAATTAAATCAATTGGTTTTTCTATTCGTAATAGAATACCTTCTCCTAAATAACTTATTTCCAACTCCCCAATTTCTTCCATAAAGAGACAATAATCAATAGGATATTCTTCTTTATTTAAGAAGGTATTTACAGAATTATAAACTACCTCAATTTTATTTTCTTTATCATACTTTAACAGATCAAGAAGATGTCTAAATTCTCGTATACGTTCTTTCAATTTTATAATGTGTTTCATTCTTTGTTTATAACGAATAAAGAATAAAAACAAAAATAATACTTACCCCAACCATCATTAGAAATTTTTTATAAACGTCTCACATACTTTAGTGTTTAAAGTAACCCTAGTTTATTGTCCAAAACTCTCTAAAACTGAACCCATTTACTTAACTAAAATCATCCTATTTTATACAATTATTACCAATTCTTATTAATAATACACTACGTATACTAAAATATCTCAGTATGTTCTTTAAGAAATAAGGTTAAAAATGGAAATTGAAATTTAAAATTTAGTTTTAAATGGTCTTAAATCTAAAAAAAATATTTAATAACTCATTGAATTTACACGTTTTAAATAAATGTGGAAAAGGAACCTATTCCACGGTTACTGACTGTTCTTAACTGGTGATTTAACATAACCTTAGAAATATTTTAAAAATTATTGATTGGAATATTTATCAATTGAAATTTGGAATAAACCACTTTGTTCATTAATCTTGGTGTCTGCTATTTGACCTAATAAACCAAAAGCAACAATTGGTAGAAAACTTTCCGTTCTTGGTTCTACTTTAAATTCATATATTTTAGATTTAACAAGGTTTAGTTCTAAACTAAATTTTCCTGGATCCATGAATCCATAAACACTTATATTTGTTCTTCCTGGAGGAATATCATAATAAAAACTACTCCCTTTAGATAGTTTAGTAATGACCTGACCATTTATTTCTATTCTGGCATCAACAGCATAATACAAAAAAGTATTTGTCCTTTTAAAAATTAACCTAGCATTTTCTGGATTGATTGTTTTATTATCATATATATTTTGAGTTATGTTGCTTGTGGATGCACATGAAGATAAAAAAAGAATTAATAAGCATAGGGTAAGTTTATTTATGATTTTATTGATGGACAAAACATACTCCCAAATAACCTGCACAATACATAATCATGAAATATTAAAAAAATACAGTTTAAATTTATAAAATTTTTTAAATCACCAGTTAAGACTACTCTACAGTGACGGATTGAGTTCGTTTTTAACATTTTTTTAAATAAAATATAAAGTTCCAATAATTAACAAAACCCAAAATATAGTTTCTAAACTAATAACTTTATAAAATAATTTCATTTCACTTATTTTTTTTATTTTTGTCACTACAATTCAAAAACAATTCAACTGACGTTTCATTAATATATTCTTCACATTTTTTAAATGAATTTAGTAAAAGTTTTTTTTCAATAAGTTTTTCTTTATGTTGTTCATAATTAAATTTTTTATCTTCAGAATATGTTGTTTTATAAAAAAAACATATTGGGAGAATTATAAAAAATAATTTAAGTTCTTTTCTCATTTAAATTTTGTTATTCATCTGTAATAAAACAGTTTTATGTTCAACAAACTTATTTTCTACTTTTTCTACAATCTTAGTAATTTTATCAAAAAAATCATTTACAATTTTACTGATTTCTTCATCCGATAAATTTGATACTTCTTCATAATCGAATTTTGTATTAACTCTAAAATTTACAATCCATTTTTTTCCTATACCTTTTTTTGATCCATCTATCTCAAGAAGTATGTTTTGGATTTTTTCTGTATCATAATCAGGATCTGAAGGAGAAATTACTGTTACAAAATTTAACTTATTTGTTGGTGGATAAATTTGAAACTCAAATAAAAAAGATTCGTTTTTCTTCCACCCATTTTTTACAGTTTTATTATAATGAATAAAATCTTTGATTTTTTCTGTATAAAATCTGACATAATGTTTATTTGTAGATCCCTCAATCCATCCTCTTTTTTTCATTTCTTCTTTTAGAATTTTAATAAAATGGTCTGATAGGTCAGGTTTATTTTCATAAATAAAATCTAATAATTCTCTATGGTTCTGATAGATTTTTCTTGAAAGTTCTATTGATTCATCTGTTTTCATTATTTCTCTTTTTATCATAATAATATAATCCTTAATATAAGTCCTCACTAAATCATTAAGTGACGAACTATAAACTTTTAATATTCTTTCCAGGGTTTCAACTACAAAAACATAAGATATTGGTTCATATATATCACTTTCATTTTCAGAAATATCACCAAAAGGTGTCAAATATACAAATATTCTTTTAAGGTTTGGATAGTTTTCTTCTACTATTTTTCTATATCTTTGTAGTTGATTAGAATGTTCTTTAGTGAGTATTTTATTTTCTACACAAACAACAATGTCATTTAACACTATTAAAATATCGATGTTTTTCCATTCTCTATAGATTTGAACATCTGTTAAATTCATACCCTCAACGTCAACTTGATTTAATTTATCAAACTTATCACTAGAAAAAACTTCTCTTAAGAACCTCTTTAAAAAAATATCACCCATTTTATGAGATTGTGATGGATCTAACAACCAAGACAAAAAATTTGAATGTCTTATTTCTGTATTACTAATTTTTAAAATATGAAATATATTTGGATTTTTTAATTCAAGATCCAATTTATCGAAATTGATATCCTTAACTAATTGACTATATCTATTATTAATATCTTTTGTTTTCATCTTTTTAATTTCTTTAGATTAAAAAGCGTTTCAATTTCATTCATCAAATCGTTGAACTTTTTTTTATTAGGAAATTTGTTACTTCCATATGATTTTATTTTTTTATAAGAGTTTGAAATTTTTATTTCCCATTGTGTTCCGTCCAAAATATTGGGGTCAATATATTCTTTTTTCCATTCCCAAATCTTGATGTCGTCTAGAAATAAAAAAAATTTATCCCACTTAATTTCGGAAGGTTGTTTAATATAATGTGTAACAAGATGACCTTGATTCATAAATGATATTTCAAAATTATTTTTTTTATACATAATTTCTATACTAGGTCCCTTAAAACCTCCGTGATAAAAATAAAATATGTTTTTCATATAAAAATAATATTTTCTTCAAAATTTTGTTTTAATATTACAACAAATAAAAAATAAAAACAAAAATGATACTTACTCCAATCATCATCTGAAATTTCTTATAAACATCCCACATATATTAACGTTTAGAGTAACACTAGTTAATTGTCCATAAACTCTCTAAAACTAAACCCATTTACTTAACTAAAATCATCCTATTTAAAACAATTTTTTACAATTCTTATTAATAACAAACTACACATACTAAAATGTCTCAGTATGTTCTTTAAGAAATTATATTAAAATTGGAAACTAGAATTATAAATTTAATTTTAAAAGATTTTCTAATTTAAAATATTCTTAGTAACTCATTGAGTTTAATAGGTTTTAGAAAAAGTTAATAACGAACCTATTCCACGGTAACTGATTGTTTCAGTAAGGAGTAGTTACTAAAAATAGGTCCGATGTTATAGTAGATTTTAATCTTTTGGAGATAATTCCAGAGTTAAAAGAGAAATTTTAAGAAATATAACAATTTTAAAGAAGAATATTTACCAATAAAAGTTTTAATCTTTGGCACGCCTATTCCAAGTTGCTCTGCTGTTTCAACTAAAGACATTTGTTATTTGTTTCAAAAATTTGTTTAAATCAATGAATTTAATTATATCTTTATGTAACTAAAATAAAATACATTATAGTAATAGGGTAAAATTTTTTTCAAATAATATTAAAAAATTAATTATGACGAAAATTATATTCAGTAGAAAAGGTTTTGATAGTAGTACAGGCGGTATTCCCAGTATTAAAATAGGTGAAAGTCTTATAAGTTTACCTATTCCATATAACAAAAATACTCTTACAACTTATAATCATCTTGGATTAGGAAAATATATAAAAGAGTTATCAAATAATAAGATTAAACCATTAGATAAATGTCATTTTGATCCAAATCTTGAAAACGGTATGTTTGGACAAGTTGGTGCTGCTCAAACTCATTTACAAAATAATGATGTATGCGAAGGTGATCTTTTTTTGTTTTGGGGATGGTTTAGAGAAATATTTACCATTAACAAAAAAAATATATTTTCAAAAGATGATCCTGGTCATTACAGATTTTTTGGTTGGTTACAGATTGGAAAGATTGTTCATTTAGGTAAAGATCCAAGTTGGTATAAGAATGAAACACCAAACCCAAATTCACATCCACACACAATTGGTTTATGGAAAGAAAATAATACTCTGTATTTGGCGAGTGATAAGTTAAATATTTTAGGTCTGGAAAATTTTTACGGATTTGGCAAGTTTAAAGCATCTCAAAAAACTAAATTGAGTATCGATCCACATACTAAAAAATCAAGATGGAAATGTCCTAAATGGTTGAACCCTAATTATGGTGGATGTGGCATGACTTACCATAAAGACAAAAAGAGATGGGGAGACAATAGCGTTGATATTGTTGGAAGAGGACAAGAATTCATTGCGGAACCAACGAAAATTAGTGATTGCAAGGAATGGTTATCAAATATCTTTAAAGATGCTTACACAATTAATGAAATTAAAACTAATTTAACAAAATAAATAATTATTTACATTTTATAAATTTTTTTAGAAATTATATTTAAATGGAAACTTGAAATTTAATATTTAGTTTTAAAAGATTTTATATCTTAAAAAAAAAATTAAATAACTCTCTGAATTTACCGGTTTTTAAAAAAAATTAAAAAGGAACCTATTCTACGGTTTTCAATGGTTTGGGTATGGGGTAAAAAATAATTTAAAATTATACCTACCATTAAAATTTGTAATTTTAACAAATTTTAAAAATTCAATTAAAGACAAATAAATTTTCAATAATTAGTTTACATTAATCATAATAATGCATAATATAATTAATTATGAACAATTATAAGAATATTACCAATCCACTTGAAAGAAGAAGACTTCAGTTTGGGTATAGTCAACAAGAGATATCAAAACTTCTTGGCATTACTCAATCTCAATATTCCAGAATTGAAAAAGGTGACTCAGATCCCAACAAACATCTAAAGAAATTGTCAGAGATCTTTAATTGTGAACCAAATGAGGTTTTTCAAGGCAAAATATTAAAAGAAATAGAAGACGATTTTTTGAATGATTCAACTAATAATTTTCAAAGAATATTTCATGAAAGAAAACCTGGATATGTAAACCTGAAAATACACGGATGGTTCACAAAGAAACAAATAATAGATAATTATGAAATGTTAATTAAAGAATTAGATGAATGGAAGGTTAATGAAGATGGAATTAGATGGAAATATAAATAACAAAGAAAATATTAGAGAAATATCTGAAAAAAGATTAAAAGAAATAAAACAAGAATATTCAAACTTTATGCAAATTTATACAATCAATGATTATAAAATATGAAAATTGGTGATTAATGAAAATATAACAGATCTTAATAGTAATAATAGAGGAATATAAAGTGACACCTGAGTTAGAAAAGAAAACAAATCTTTGTGAAATTGATGATATGCATTATGAAGAGTTTTGTGATTTGCTTACAGATAATGCTATACTAGATGATAAACTCTTACCCGAAAAGGAGACTAATTGGATTGGAAACGTTTGTAATCTTGAAGCAATTTCACATAACGAAATAAAAGATTTTGATAAAAACAATAAAATTTTACTAAGATATACCGAATGGTCGAATATCAGTCTTGATAATTTGAAATTAATACACAGCAAATATTATTTAAATACTCAAGCAGAAGAAAACATTAAAATTGATATAGTTTGGGAAACTAGTGATAAAAATCATGCTTTAGATTACAAAATATTAGGCGTATATTTTGAAAATAAAGATGATTTTGAGGATACCCCGAATTATCTGCCGGGCAATAGTGGGTATTGGGAAGAATGGTTGGTTGATTTAGGTATTATAGAAGATAATTATTCTGATGAAGAAGATTAAAAAATTAATTTATTTTTAAATGTTTAAATAAAATTTAATAGATGGTCAAAACTCAACTGCCATCTCAATTTCTAAAGAAAAAACATGGGGAATAGAGAAGAAACTTACCCCACAGCAAAACTACTCCACGGTAACAGAATGAGTTTAAAGTATCATTTCTTAATAATTTTAAATTACTTTAATTTTGTTTCTTTGGTTTAACAATTTCACCTGGACAATAATAATCAGGATTTGGAACACATTTCTTCTTTTTTGATAAACCAACACCGAAAGGTGACAATACAACGTTATTATCATTATCAATAGGTATTTGAACACAACTTGAAAGAAAAATTATGGAAATAATAATTATAAAAAATTTCATGTTTTTATTCACTTTTTTCATAATCATACTTCCATATTTCCCAATCACCAAGTATTTCTTTAATGTTACTTTTTCGAAGATTTCTGTCTTTTAGTTTTTTTATACATACCCAAACATCTTTAACTGAATAAAAATCATTCTTATTTCTTCTTTTAATTTTTTTCGATTTTAATATTTCAACTATTTGTATATTAGTCATACCATCATTATGTAATTTCATAATGAAATCTAATCTTTTTTTATTTTTAGGATTAATATAATCTAAAGATAGTGAAGAAGTAGTAATGTCTAATGTATTAGTGAAAAAGTAACCCATATTTGGGAGAAATAAGAACCGATACTTTAAACTCACTCCACTGTAACGGAATAGATTCAAAGTTACTATATTAAGTTAATTTAAAGTAACTAAAAGTTAATATTTTTAATTTGTTCATTATTTTGTTTTAATTTAAAATATTTTTAAAAATATGTTGGTATTAAAATAGTGAAGAAATGAAAATATTTTTAATTACAATCTTTACAATGATCTTATGTTTAAATTCATCTGTAGGATATTCTCAAAAATTAATTTGTGAAAAGACTGGTTATATGTGTCCTAAAATTGATTTTAAACAATTAATCTCAAGGAATGGAGTTTTTTTCAAAAAATTTTCTGATGAACCATTTACTGGAAAAGTTACTGGAGAAGAACAAGGTTTTTTGAAGAATGGTAAAAAAGAAGGTTATTGGTCAAGATATTATGAAACTGGACAATTAATAGACAAAATTAATTATGTCAATAATAAGAAAAATGGTCCATGGATTAATTATTATCGAAATGGAAATATATTTATAAGAAGTAACTATAATCACAATGAATTAGATGGTGAATATTTTGAATATAATATTGATGGTTCATTGAGATTACAAGGAATTTACGAACAAGGTTTTTTTAACAAAAAATAAAATTTTAATTTAAATCTTTTTCAATTAGTCCTAATTCAATTAGTTTAAGTCTAATAGATCTTTCTGTTCTTTCCATTAAGATTGAGATCTTTTCAATATCTCCATCATTCCTCTCGAAACACTCAATCAAAAATTTTATTTGTTTTGAAATCCATGGTCTTCCTACATTTTTAAAACCATCTTTTAAGATTATTTTTTTATCATCTCCATTTAACTTATCAACATAAAACATTGGATCTTTATTTTTATCAAACTCTACAACTCTATCGTAACAAACAACTTTAAAACGAATTATCTCGTTTAACTCATTTTTAACTAAATCAACTTTAGTCCTATAAACATAATCTTTTGTCTCAACAAAATGAGTTTCAACTTTTTCCATCTTTAAATCCACTCTTTGAAAATTCTACAAAATCTTCTAATTCCTTTTGAGTAAACCAACCTTCCATTTTGATATAAACAGAGTCAGGTTTACTTTCATGATAAGTTGTACTTCTTTCTTTAATTGGGTCATTTAGAAATTCTTCTTCAATTTCATTAAGTATTTTTCCACTAAAGATTTCATTTGGTTTACATTCTAAGATTTCAGATAATTTATTTAAGTGTTTAGTGGGGTCACTTTCACCACTTTCTATTTTAGAATATTGAGATTGTGTAACATTAAGAAATTTAGATATTTGTTTTTGAGTAATACCTAATGATATTCTTCTTCTTTTTAAAGGATTTGTATCTTTTCTCATATTCATAATTATGAATATATTCATAAATATTCATATAGTCAAATATTTTCTTTTAGTACTTTTTCAACATACAAAGTCTCTGTAATTGATAAAGTTTGACAGTTATTAATTCTTTTTAACCTCTGATTATATTTCTTTAGACCTTCCCAGACATCTTTAGGTTTATACATATCATTGGTTCTTACCTTTTTGATATTACTAATATTTAAAAAATCTGATATTTCCCTATTTGAATAACCTTCATCACTCAAATACTTCATTAATTCCAATCTAATTAATCTACCATTTCTTATCCGAAATAACCCTAAATCATTGGATTTAACTACTACATTCCACCTAACATAAAATTTTAGTTCAAAGATAGTACTTTTAAATCTACTCCACAGTAACTGATTTAGCTAGATTTCTTGGTTGATCGACATCTGTGCCTCTTTCTTTAGCAACGTGATAAGCTAACAATTGAGCAGGAATTGACATTAATATTGGGGACAATAAAGACTTAAATTCATTGTTAAATTCTGGTATTAGGATTTTTAAATTTGCAAATTCACTTTTTTTTATACATTCTTTGTCACTAATTAATATAATTTTAGCACCTCTAGAGTAAGCCTCTTGTAGATTACTAATAGCCTTATCTTCATAACCATCAGAAACTAAAAACATTACTACTGGAATATCATTTTCAATTAGTGCAATGGGGCCATGCTTCATTTCTCCTGCAGCAAACCCTTCTGCATGAATATAACTTAATTCTTTTAATTTTAAAGCCCCTTCTAGAGCAAGAGGATATAAAAAACCTCTTCCTAAAAAAATAACACTATTAGAATTTTTTATAATTTGTGCAATTGAAATTATTTTGTTTTCTAATTCTAACATTTTAGCAATAGCTCTAGGTAACATATTTATAAACTTTAAATGCTTTTCTATTACATCTTGTTTTATATCATTGAAACGCTTTCCAAGTGTTATGGCTATCAAATACAATACTACTAATTGAGACGTAAATGATTTTGTGCTTGCAACTCCTATTTCTGGTCCTACTCTGGTGTGTAAACTATAATCAACCTCCCTATCGATGGTACTTCCTTCTACATTTATCACAGCAGAAGTTCTTAAACCTAACTCCTTTGCATACCTAAGTGCCATTAGGGTGTCTAAACTCTCACCTGATTGAGAAATAACTAAGATTGATTTTTGACCAAAAATACAAGGTTTTCTGTATCTATATTCTGATGCTAAATCGACTGTTACAGGAATATTTGCAATTTGTTCAATCCAATACTTGCCAACCATAGCTGCATAAAAACTAGTTCCTGCTGCACAAATTAATAATGAACCTTTGTCTGTAAAGCCAAGTTTATCTACGTCAATTTTTAACGATTTTTTTCCTACAGCAAAAGAAGAAATAGTCTGAGGTATTACAGAAGGTTGTTCATGTATTTCTTTTTCCATAAAGTGTTTATAACCACCTTTAGTTATAAAGCCTATTTCAGCTTTAATATTAATTATTTTTCTATTGGTTAAATTAAAATTTTTGTCATAAATTTTAACTTTATTAAGTGTGAGAATTGCATGATCACCATCCTCTAGATATACTATTCTGTCAGTTAGATGATTCATTGACTGAGCATCTGATCCAACAAAATTCGAATTTTCTCCTAAACCAATAGCCAATGGAGAGGAATTTCTTGAAACAAATAATTGGTTTGGATAATCAGTACACATTGCTATAAATGCAAACGCGCCTTTTATATCTTTTAAAACTAATCTACCTGATTCGAGAAAATTATTGCCATCTCTGATATATTTGATAAATAAATTTGGTATTACTTCAGTATCTGTTTCGCTTTTAAAATTAAATTTTTCTGATAATAATTTTTCCTTTAATTCTAAATAATTTTCAATAATACCATTATGAACAACAGCAACTTTATTTTCACTAATTATTGGGTGGGCATTTTTTATATTAACGTTTCCGTGTGTTGCCCATCTTGTATGACCTAATGCAATTGAAGTGTCATTATAAACTTTTTCTTTAGTCAATAAATTAAATTCATTAACTAGATTTTCAAGTTTACCTTCTAATTTAATAGATTGTATCAAACCATTATTCAAAGAAGCAATACCTGCAGAATCATACCCCCTATACTCTAATTTTTTTAAACCCTCAATAACAAGAGTACTTGCTTTCTCTTTTCCTACAATAGCTACAACTCCGCACATAAAAGCTCCTAATATTTAAAAAAATACTTTTTTTTGGCAAATTTAAAACTTTAATTTTCTAGTCTTAAGAGATATAACATTTTTATGGATATATGTTCAATAATATTGAGTGCCGGTAATGGTAGAAGAATGTCCTCAGACATTCCAAAGCCTTTACATTGCATTTCTGGCAAACCAATGCTCAATTGGGTAATTGACGCTAATAAAGCTGCAAATATAAAAAAATCTATAATTGTGCTACCTAGAGATAGCGAAGCATTTCGAGACATTATTGGTAAATTTGACACAGTTACACAACCAAAGCCGTTAGGCACTGGTGACGCTGTTAAAAAAGCAGTAACTTTATTAAAAAATTTTAATGGTGTAATAATTGTTTGTTTTGCTGATACACCCTTTATTTCGAAAAAATCAATAAAAAAAATAATATCTAAATGTAAAAGTGATACAAAATTAGTTATAACTGGTTTTAAAAAAACTGTAAAAAACAATTATGGAAAGATAATTTTTTCTTCAAAAAATGAACCAATTGAAATAATAGAGCAAAAAAACACTTATAACAAAAAGATTGAAAGCGAATTTTGCAATAGTGGGATAATGGCTTTTCATAGTTCCGCAATGAGTTACCTAGATAAAATACAAAAAAACATTATCTCAAATGAATATTACTTGACTGACCTTGTAAAAATAATGAATAAGGATAAACAAAAAATATCTTTTGTCGAAGTTCAAGAAAATGAAGTTATAGGTGTCAATGACCAAATTGATCTCTCTATAGCAGAAAATATATCTCAAAAATTTTTAAGAGAAAAAGCAATGTTAAATGGTAGTAAATTAATTGCTCCTGAAACTGTATTTTTTAACTATGATACTAAAATCTGCAGGAATGTAACAATTTATCCTAATGTTGTGTTTGGAAAAAAAGTTGTTATCCGACCATTTGTTCAAATAAATTCTTTTTCTCATTTAGAAGATTGTGAGATTAAAGAAAATTCTATTATTGGACCATTTGCTAGAATAAGAGGTAATAGTAAAATTGGAGAAAATTCTAAAGTTGGTAATTTTGTTGAAATTAAAAAAAGTAATATTCACGATAAAGTTAAAATCAACCATTTGTCATACATAGGGGACACCAAAATTGGATCATTAACAAATATTGGAGCAGGAACAATAACATGTAACTTTGATGGACAAAATAAAAATGAAACAAAAATAGGAAAAAATTCATTTATAGGTTCTAATTCTACAATAATTGCTCCAATAAAGATTGGAGATAATGTTACATTAGGAGCTGGAAGTGTTTTTAATAAAAAAATTCCTAATAATACATTATCAATTGGAAGAGCTCATCAAATTAATAAGAGAAAAAAATAATTTAAATTAGTATCCTCTATCATAAAGTCTATTATGTGAAAACAAACCAGGTGCAATAACTATATCAAATCTATCTTGTTCTCTCCACCAATTGCTATTTAGTTCAATTTCTATATTTTTAAAACCGTTAATTCTTTTTCTAGATATTGTATTTTCTGCCTTTTTGATTATTGTATTTAAATACTCATCACGATCCACAAGTATTGCTAAATTTGACCAATTTAAAAATGAACTAGACACCATATAAAATCCATTTGACAAATCCTGAAATATACCAGGATGTCTATTTTCAGGATTATTAAGATGATACACCGATGTACCTATTAATTTTTTTGCTTTATTAGGCCTAAATATTCTTTTAGCACAAGAAATTAAATTACTGGACCAATAATTTTTGTATTTTTCTAATCCCACAAAAGGCTCACCTGGATTTTTTCTACTTCTTAATCTAACCTGAATGACCCTCGGTAAAGACAAAAGTTCAATAGATCTCTTTAACTGATTGAATACAATGTCTCTATTTTCAATTAACTCTAAGTCATTTTCAAGTAATAGAAGAGGACCTCTAGGCATTTTTTCTGCTAAAAGCTTAAATCCTCCAAGAATCCCTAAATTCCTTTCAACAAGGATAGGCTCATATTTGAATTTTTTTGCTAATTTGATACCTTCTTCAGAATATTCTGGAAGACAAATAAATTTTTCCTTAACAAAATCTGACAATCCATTTTTTTCATAAGATTTAAGGGAATTGAAAAGACTTTCATAACCTTTCCAACTTAAAATACCAATAGAAAGCCCAAGTTTAGTTTGAAATGTTTTTTTCATTTTCTCTGGTAATTTGGTTATCTTCAATTATAAGTGCTTCAAATTCTCGTAAGCGTTTGTATACACTTGCTAACTCAATAATTACTGGCCAAGCTTTTAACAAATATTGCATCGAACCTTCAACTCTTCCAAAGGCCCTAATAATTTGTTGCATAACTCCCAAAGTAACAACACCAGCAACTATAGCTGGAGCAAGGAAAACATAAGCAGATAAAACATTAGCTTGTAAATAAGCCATTCTTCCTATATTAAAATATAAATATCTTAAATAGCTTAAAAAATGAATTGACCTAACGTCGTCAAATAATTCTTCAATTTTTTTAGGTCTAACACTTCCATCATCTTCCGCTATAACTAGAAGTTTTCTATATGCTGCTTCTTTTTTTTGCAAATCATATTCTATTCCTACTAACCTTAAAATCCAACCCAAAGCTATCAAAAAAATTGTTCCACCTAATGTCCATAATAATGCACCCGTAATCAATCCATATTGCCAATCACCAAAGAAAAAAATTGGTATTCCAACTGACAATCCAAGCAGAATAGGTATAAATTGAAATAAAACCATAATGGATTCGATCAAGCTTGTTCCCAAAGATTCCATAATTCTTGAAAATTTAATCGTATCTTCTTGAACTCTCTGAGCGGCTCCTTCAATTTTACTAGCTTGCTCATAAACGGAGTGGTACCATTCAACCATTGCAGACCTCCATCTAAATAAGTAATGGGCAGTAAAAAAACTAACTATGACATAGACTGAAACATATAAGCCAGCTAAAGATATAAAAGAAAAAAGGCTTTCCCAATATTCAGAGATCGTAATCGAATTTGGTTTTCCAAGGGCTTTTTGAATCATATCATAAAATTTGCCAAACCACTCATTTATTTTGACATCTATTTTAACCTGCACCCACAATGATGATAAAATAATAAATGATCCTAACCAAGACCATAAAAACCATTTTTTTACTAGAAAAAATCTAAACATCTCTAAAAACTCCAAAATTGGTTAAATCCTGTTTTCACGCAAATTTATGTTTAACACAATTCCTATCGCAATTAAAACGGTGAATAAAGATGTTCCACCATAACTTATAAGTGGTAATGGGGCACCAACTACTGGTAGCAAACCACATACCATCCCAATATTCAGTGTTAAATAGAGAAAAAATAGAAAACCAATTCCAAAAACTAAAATTTTAGAAAAAAAAGATTCAATTTTAAAACTAACTTTAAAAATAGAAATTATTAAAACACTAAATATTAAAATTATTGACATTGATCCTATAAAACCAAATTCCTCTGAGATTAGTGTAAAAATAAAATCAGTATGTTTTTCTGGTAAATAATTTAGTCTACTCTGACTTCCTAGTAAGTAACCTTTTCCAAAAGTGCCACCTGAACCTATTGCTATTTTTGATTGTATTATTTGATAACCACTACCAAGACTATCAATTTCAGGATTCAGAAAAACTAATATTCTATTTTTTTGATACTCATAAAGTTGTTGCCATATTAATGGTATAGAACAAATTAGTACAAAAAAACAAAATAAAACAAATTTTAGAGATATACCAACATAAAAGAGGATTGCTAATCCAAGTAATATAATTGTTAATCCAGTACCCAAATCTGGTTGTGAAATAACAATAAAACCAGGTAAAAAAATTAAAATAAACGGAATTATGTACGGAAAAAGTTTATCTAATTGTATCCTAGATAAATTGTCAAAATATTTAGCAAGAACTAAAATTAATCCTAACTTCATTAATTCTGATGGCTGAAAATTAATCACTCCAAATGAAATCCATCTTTGAATGTTACCTACTCCAAAAAATTTGACAAAAATTAGAAAGATTAAACATGTTATAAAAAATAAAAAGCTGAACTTATAAAATAACTTAGTTGGTAAAAATATAATTATAAACATTAAAATTAATCCGGATAGAAATCTGATTAAGTGTTTTTTAGCCCACGGATCCCAACTTCCTCCAGCAGCTGAGTAAAGAGCACCAACGCCTATAATTCCTAGAAAAATTGTGCAAAAAACAATTAACCAATTTATTTTAAGAGCTTTTAAAAAAAAGATCTTTAAGAGGGAATCTGTTGCAAATTTATTTTGTTTAAAATTCATAATATAATATTTACTTATAATCTAAATAAGTTTTTAAAAATATCTCTCGCTATTGGAGCTGCGACGGTTGATCCACTACCCCCATGTTCTACTACAACACTTATTGCATACTTTGGCTTTGAAACTGGAGCATAACCAACAAAAAGGGCATGATCTCTTTTTTTCCAGGGACGATCTTCATTTTTAATTAAACCCTTTTCTCTTTCCAGTTCAGAAATTCTTACAACCTGTACCGTTCCAGTTTTACCAGCCATCTCAATATTTTTTGTTCCAATTTTATAGTTCTTTGCTGTTCCCTTTTCTCCAACTATAACTTCTTCCATAGATCTTCTAACAAATTTTAGATGTTCTTGATTTATATTTAAGTTTTTAAAAGATTTGTTGCTATGAGTTTTAATTAATGTAGGACTAATTGAATATTTTCCATTGGCTATTCTAGATGTCATTGTAACTAACTGAAGCGGAGTTGTTAGAATGTATCCTTGACCTATAGAAGCATTTAAAGTTTCTCCGAGTGTCCAATTGATACCATCTCTTTTTAATTTCCATTCAATGTTTGGAACGACACCTTTCGAGCTGTCATCAATTTCTATATCATAAATCTCACCTAAACCTAATTTTTTCATCATTAATGCTATTCTATCAATACCTATCTTTGTTCCCATTTCATAAAAATATACATCACAAGATTGTTCAATTGCTTGCATTAAATTTAAATTTCCATGACCATTTTTTGCCCAACAATGAAAATTACTAGTACCAAATTCTTTAAAACCTTCGCAAAAGAATTTTGTTTTGTAATCAATAATTCCACTTTCAAGTCCAGCAAGGGCTACAGCCATCTTAATTGTAGAACCAGGTGGATAAACTCCTGACATACTTCTATTTAATAAAGGTGCTTTAGAATTATTTTTTATTTTTGTCCATTGATCTAAATCTAAATCATTAGAAAATATATTAGGATTAAAGCCAGGAGATGAAACACAACATAAAATTTCACCATTTTCAATATCCATTACAATTATCGAACCAGTTTGTGGGTAAACAACTTTTCTATTTTTATCAATATAAACATATTTGTCATTTGCCAATGTCAAATCATGTTTATTTTTTAGTTGTTCTTTTATTTTATAATTCTGAACAGATATCAAATCATAATTTCCCTTTTCAAGGCGCTCTAATGCAAAAGCTTGTAATCTCATATCTAAGGATGTCTGAATATCTTTACCGGGCTTAGTATCTTCATAAACTTGTGAATCAACAATGTGACCTCTAGAAGTTACTTCATTTCTTTTTCTTCCAAATTTACCTCTTAATTGAGTATCAAAAAATTTTTCAAGTCCTCTCTTTCCAATATTAATTCCAGAAAAAGTGGCTGTTTCTCCGTGAATTTTATCTAGCTTTGAAAAAGCTCCTGTATAACCTGTAATATGTCCAGCAATAATCCCTTGAGGATAAACTCTTTTTTTTGACATTGAAAAACGAATTTCAGGAAATTCTATATTTCTTACGGCCAACTTCGATACATCCTTTTGGGATAAATTTTTTGTAATTAAAATTTCTTGTGGAAAATTATTTCTTTTATTTTTTAGTTGTACATAAAAATTTTTGATATCTCTTTTATTTATTTTTATTACGTTGGATATTCTTCTTATAATTTGATCAACATCTTGTTCCTTGTTCCAAATCAAAACTAAAGAAAATCCATCCATATTCCCTGCTAACAATCTCATTTGTCTGTCTAATATTCTACCTCTTTCAGGAGGAATGATGTGATAATTGAATTGGTTATCGTCTGACAATTTTTCATATTTCTGATTTTCGATCATTTGCAAATCAAATAATCGCCAACTTATTGATCCAATGACTACACCTTTTAGTAGTGACAAAAAAATAAATCTTCTAGATAATGTTTGTTCTAATAATTTTTGACTTTTATGCTTCATTAGTTAATTTTAATTAAATTTGTTAAAAATAAAGTAACGTTTAAACCAAAATTCAAAATTGGGAATATAATTAATGTAATTCCTACATGATAAAGAATTGGACTTATATCTGGAATAGATTGATTTAATAAAATGTTGATTAAAAAAATTATACTGAAAGAACAAATAAATATAAAAGTAAATTTCAACCAATCACCATCATATTTTTTAAACATCACAAAACTTAACTCTTCCGTTAAATATTTAATTAATAAAAAGTAAGCAGAAGACAATCCTAAATTTCCTCCAAAGTAAATATCATTTAGCAAACCTAAGAATAATAAATTTAAATTCGAAGGTGGAAAGTTAAACTTTTTAATAGTAAAATAAATAGTAATTATAATTAGGCTAGGAGATGCAGTTTTAAAAATTGGAAAAAAAATAAGAGATGTTTCAATGCTTAATAAAAAAAATAAACCTGTTAAGAAAAAAATACTCTTAGAAAAATTATAAAAAAAATTAAAAAAATTATTAGTATTCATCAATTTTGTAAACTTTCAATATTTCTTTTACCACTAGCATCTAATCCTTTAAACCCAATAGATGGTGAAGGTTTTTGAAGAGGAGCAAATCCATCAAAAGTCTTATTAATATTATCTTTCAGATTAGCATTAGTAATAATTGATACGTAAGTTAATCTATGAAAGTTTACAGTAGGTTTTACATAATATTTACCCGAAAAGCTTTTTATAACATTTCCAACATTTATTCCTGGAGGCAATCTTCCACCATGCCCTGATGTTTCAAGAGATTCTCCTTCTATTAAGTCGGCTTCAGATGATAAAAATTTAATTTTCAAAAGTTCACCATTTTGACCTTGAACCACTGCTGGCCAATTACTTTCAGTAAGATATATCGGTATCATTGAATTTATGTCTATAATTAGTAAAACTCTACTTGTATTTAAACCAACATTTACGACGTGACCAACTAGACCAAGAGAAGAGATGGCTGGCTGACCAATTTTTATACCATCCTTTTTGCCAGCATTTATTAAAACAGTATTTGCAAAAATTCCACCAGGTGCTGTCAAAGCTCTCCCGGTTACTATTTTATTTTTATTTTTAGGTATTACTTTTAACAACTCTCTTAATTCTAATAATTCAAACTCATTACTAGCGGACTTGCTATTTAAAGCTTTCAACCTTCTGATCTCACTTTTTAATCTAATATTTTCATCACGAAGAACTCCCGCAGACTTTACTTCTTCAATCACACCTGCAATTTCTTTTACAGGCTTATTAAATGCATAAGTTATAGGAGCCAAAAAATCAGATAAAAAAGCTTTGAAATTTCGAACAGCAACTAGATCAAACTTACCTAAAAAAACTAAAACTAAACATAAAATTATTAACAAAAGATTAAAACTTTTTCCTTGTTTTATCTTAATGTTTGACGGCTTACCTGAAACCATCTTATCTCACTCATTAAAAAAAATTAATCAAAATTAAGCACCTATAAGAACATTTCTTAAAGATTTCATTTCATCAAGACAACGTCCCGTTCCCATTACAACACACGTAAGGGGATCTTCAGCTATAACAACTGGTAATCCTGTAGCCTCTCTAATCGTGGTGTCAAGCTCACCTAGCAGTGCTCCACCTCCAGTTAATACTATCCCTCTCTCAACAATATCTGCAGCTAATTCAGGCGGAGTTTGCTCTAGTGCCGTTTTAGTTGCTTCGATAATTTGACCTACAGGTTCAGCAAGAGCTTCACAGATCTGAGCTTGATTAATTTCAATTTCTTTAGGTACACCGTTTACCAGATCTCTTCCTCTTACCTCAATACTTGCTCCAATGCCGTCTTTTGGAATTTTAGCAGTAGCTATACCTTTTTTTATTCTTTCAGCTGTCATTTCTCCTATCAATAAATTATGGTGTCGACGAATGAAGGCAACAATAGCTTCATCAAATTTGTCACCACCGACTCGAACAGATCGAGCATAAACGATATTACCCAATGATAAAATCGCAACTTCTGTTGTTCCACCTCCAATATCAACAACCATCGAACCAGATGCTTCTGTTACAGGTAAATTTGCTCCAATTGCTGCCGCCATAGGCTCCTCAATCAAATAAACTCTTCGTGCACCTGCAGCCTCAGCTGATTCCTGTATAGCTCTTCTTTCAACTGCTGTTGCACCTGAGGGTACACAGATAACTACCTGTGGGCTAACTAAAGTAGATCTTTTGTGCACTTTTCTTATAAAATGTTTTATCATTTCTTCTGCAACGTCAAAATCAGCTATCACGCCATCAGCCATAGGTCGAATTGCCCTAATATTTCCTGGTGTTTTACCTAACATTGTTTTTGCTTCTTCCCCCACAGCTAAAACCTGCGACTTGCCTCTTATTTCGGTTATAGCAACAACTGATGGTTCATTTAACAAAATACCTTGGCCTTTTACATACACAAGTGTGTTTGCAGTACCTAAGTCGATAGCTAAGTCAGCAGAGAACAGTCCTCTTACATATCCAAACATAAATTTTCCCTCCTGAAACTATAATAATATCCTAAAAAGTTATATATGTAACTAATATATAAAAGATATATTCTTAATTAAGTGATAAATAAATATCAATTTTTATCTTTATCAACTAATCTATTTGCCGTAATCCATGGCATCATGCCTCTTAATTCATTACCTATTGCCTCTATTGGGTGATTTGCAACCTTTCTTCTTGTAGCTTTAAAACTAGTTTGATTTACTTTATTTTCTAACATCCAATCTCTTGTAAATTTTCCTGATTGAATGTCCTTAAGTATTCTTTTCATCTCTGCCTTTGTTTCTGAAGTTATAATTCTAGGACCAGTAACATATTCTCCATATTCTGCTGTATTACTAATTGAATAATTCATATTAGCAATTCCACCTTCATAAATTAAATCTACAATTAATTTTACTTCATGAAGACATTCAAAATATGCCATTTCTGGGGCATACCCAGCCTCGGTTAAGGTTTCGAAACCAGCTCTAATTAACTCAACCAAACCACCACACAGAACTGTTTGTTCTCCAAAAAGATCTGTTTCGCATTCTTCTTTAAAAGTTGTTTCAATAATACCCGACCTTCCTCCACCAATTGCACAAGCGTAAGACAAACCTATATCATGAACATTTCCAGAAATATCTTGATCAATTGCAATAAGACAAGGTACTCCACCACCTCTCAAATATTCAGATCTTACAGTATGACCTGGACCTTTTGGAGCAACCATAAAAACGTCAATATCGTCTCTAGGTTCAATTAAATTAAAATGGACATTTAATCCATGCGCAAAGGCAATCGCAGCACCAGATTTCATATGGCTTTCTATATCAGTTTTGTAAATCTGTCCTTGCAACTCATCTGGTGTAAGCATCATAATAACATCTGCCCATTTTGAAGCATCTGCTACGCTCATAACTTTAAAACCTGCAGATTTGGCTTTTTCAACGGAAGTGGATTCGGGTCTCAAAGCAACAGCTACATCTTTAACACCGCTATCACGTAAATTAGCTGCGTGTGCATGTCCCTGACTACCATACCCAACAATAACAACCCTTTTATTTTTAATCAAATTTATATCTGCATCTCTATCATAATACACTCGCATTTAGTAACTCCTTACGTATGAAAATAATCTTTTTTCTTAATATCAGTAAAGTTAGATCTGTTCTAGTAATTTTGTGTCTGTGTTATTTCCTCTTGAAATTGCTGACACACCTGTTCTTGAAATTTCTGTATCTCCAAGAGATTGCATAAGTCCTATAAAAGCATCAATTTTTACTGGCTTCCCAGTTAATTCGAATACAAAGCTTGATAATGTTACATCTAATGTTCGAGCTCTAAATGTTTCAGAGATTCTTAAAGCTTCTACTCTATTTGCTCCTTTAACAACTAATTTGATCAATGCCAATTCACTCTCAATGAAGGGACCATCTAATGTTAAATCTCTAACTATATGCACAGGGACAATTCTAAGAAGTTGGGATTTTATTTGTTCAATGGTCATTGAAGTGCCTCTTGTAACAAGAGATATTTTTGATAGGTGACGCCTATTATCTATCTCAGTTACGGTTAAACTTTCAATATTGTAGCCTCTTCCAGAAAAAAGTCCTATTACTCTGGCTAATGTTCCTGGTTGATTATCAACAACTAGTGATAATGTTCTGGATATTTCTTCTTCTTCAATATCATTTTTTTGATAAACTGACATTTATATAAACCCTAAACTAATGCTAAACCTTCTTCAGTAGTATCTTGTTTTTTTTGGTCAGAACTCAAAATCATCTCATTATGTGCAGCTCCTGAGGGAATCATTGGAAAACAATTTTCTTCTTTTTCTATGCGTATATCAGCTATCACAGGACCTTCAATATTAATCATTTCGTCAATTTTAGTTTCTAAATTATTTATATCCTCAACTCTCAAACCATGTATTCCAAAGCTTTTTGCTAATAACACAAAGTCTGGTAATGAAGCCGTATAACTTTCGCTATATCTTGAACCATGATTAAGCTCTTGCCACTGTCTGACCATACCCATCCATTGATTATTTAAAATAAAAATTTTTATTGGCAATTTATATTGTACAATTGTGGAAAGTTCTTGCATATTCATCAAGAAAGATGCTTCTCCAGAAATATCAATTACTAGGGACTTAGGATGTGCAATCTGAACTCCGACAGATGAAGGTAGTCCATAACCCATGGTACCTAAACCTCCTGAAGTCATCCAATGATTAGGTTTTGAAAAGCCAAAATATTGTGCAGCCCACATTTGATGCTGACCTACTTCTGTAGTTACAAAAGTATCAAATGTTAGTGTTTTTTCATATAAAGATTTTATTGCCTGCTGTGGCTTGATACTTTTTCCAATTTGTTTAAAGCCCAAAGAATCTCTCTTTTTCCACTCATTTATCTGAGACCACCATACAAAATTAGACTTCATACTTTTTTTGTTATGAAGTTTTTTAATTTCTTTAATTAGTAGTAATAATACTTCTTTGCAATCTCCAACTATCCCATAATCTACGGAGACAACTTTATTTATGGATGATTTATCAATGTCTATATGAATTTTTTTTGATTTAGGAGAAAAAGCATTCAATCTACCAGTAACACGATCATCAAAACGAGCGCCAATATTAAGCATGACATCACAATTATGCATTGCCATATTTGCTTCATATGTTCCATGCATACCCAGCATACCCAAAAAGTTTTTGTTTAAATTAGAGATGGATCCTAGTCCCATAAGTGTTAAAGTTACAGGAACATTTAGCAAATCAACTAGTTCTGTTAAGAGTTTGGATGCTTCAGGACCTGAATTTATTAGTCCACCACCTCCGTATATTATTGGTTTTTCAGCACTAAGAAATAACCTAGCTGCTTTTGAAATCAATTCCATGTCAATTTTATTTTTACTATAATTTATATTTGAAAATAATTTCGAATTAATTGATTTTTTTTTATATTTTACCTTTGAGAGTTGGATATCTTTTGGTAAATCAATAAGAACAGGACCCGGTCTGCCTGACGAGGCAATTTCAAAAGATTCATGTATAGTTTCACATAATAAATCTGAGTTTTTTACCAAATAGTTATGTTTTGTACAAGGTCTTGAAATTCCTGTCGTATCAGCTTCTTGAAAAGCATCAGTTCCTATCAAGTGGGTAGGAACTTGACCACTAAGACAAATTATCGGAATAGAGTCCATTAATGCATCCGTAAGACCAGTTATAGCATTTGTAGCTCCTGGACCTGATGTAACAAGTACACAACCAACTTTTCCAGTTGATCTTGCATATCCTTCAGCAGCATGAACTGCAGCCTGTTCATGCCTGACAAGAACATGTTTTATTTTTTTATTCTCATATATTGCGTCATATAGTGGAAGCACGGCTCCCCCGGGATATCCGAAAATAACTTCTACATCATTATCCACCAAAGCCTTTATAATAGCCTCAGCACCAGTCATATCATTATTAATACTCATTTAAAAATTCTTTCAGATTGATGATAAACTTGGTTGTTAACAACATTTTGTTAAAAGGTCAACTTTATATTATAAAATTATAATAAATATCATTAATTTGAAATAAAATTACAAATTAATGATTTTATATGGAATATAATTATGAGAAAACCACGTTATTTGTCTTTTTACATATCTTCTAGTATCTCTTTTGCTTAATTTTATTGCCATTTCTAAGGATACTTCATTACTTAGATATTTTATTAACCACTTAACACCTAAAGATTTCATAATTGGAAGTGATTGATCAATATAACTATTCTTTAGCAGCTTTACTTCTTCAAGAGCTCCTTTATCTAGCATATCATCGAACCTGGTTTCACAGTTTTTGTATATTAAATCCCTATCTAATTTTATTAAAAAAGGATAAATTTTTTTTTTAATTAGATTTTTTCTAGGATTACTATACCAAAATGACATATTTTTATTAGTCTGTAAGTAAACACTATATGCCCTAATCAATCTCTGTTGATCGATATTTTTATTTACAAATATAGGGTCAATTTTGAAGTTAAGTTGTCTAAATTTTTCAATACCTAATTTATTCAATGTAAATACACTCTGTTTCTTAATTTTTTCTGAGATTTTTGGAATTGAAACTAATCCTTTGATAATTGAATTTAAATAAAGTCCAGATCCGCCAACCAAAATAGGTGTTTTTTGCATTTTTTTTACATGTTCTAATGTTTTATTTAAATCATTTAACCATTTACCAACAGAATAATTAACTTGTGATTTCACATAACCGTATAAAAAATGTGGAACAATTTTTTCATCCTCTAACGTGGGTCTAGCAGATAGTAAGCGTAAATCTTTATATACTTGGATTGAATCAGCATTAATTAGAACACCATCTATTTTTTTAGCTAATTGAATTGCTATTTTTGATTTTCCGACACAAGTTGGTCCTCCAATTATAATTAAATCATTCAGGTGCGAGTATTTATTTTTTGATAAATCAAACAAATCTTTAATATTAATTAGAGTAGACATAATAAAATTAATAATATATCTAAATTTTTATGAAACAATACCTATTAATATCTAATACTAATGATAGAATCATTGATGATAACACTTTAAATTATGTATCTAGTCAAATAGAAAAAAATACGTCTACAAAATCAGAATATAGAGAATTAAGTCCCCAAAAAGCCTATGAATGGGAGTTATTTTTTAATAATGGTATAAAAGAATTTAAATTAATCATAAAAAAAAAATTTATAAAATCCAATATAGACTGCAACTTTATTAATTTTAAAAAAAAAGATAGGAAAAAAAAATTGCTTATAGCAGATATGGATGGGACTATTATAAAAGAAGAGAGTCTCAATGAATTAGCTAAGCATCTTGGCCAAGAAGAAAAGATTAAAAAAATCACAAGTGAGGCAATGAATGGTAAAATTGATTTCAAAAAAGCATTAATAGAACGAGTTGCTATTCTTCAAGGCTGCAAAACCCAAGTATTGGATAATCTAAAACAAAATATTAACATTAACGATGGCGCCCAGGAAGTTATAAAAACTATGAAACAAAATGGAGCAACAACTGTTCTAGTTTCAGGCGGTTTCACTTTTTTGACTGATCATTTAAAACAATTATTAGGTTTTAATTATTCGCATGCAAACAAACTTGAAATTATAAAAAAAAATAGAATTAAAGAACTTTCAGGCAAAGTTCTTGATCCAATATTAGATAAAAAAGCAAAGAGGGCTTATTTGGATAAATATATTAAAGAATACCAACTTACATATGATGACGCAATATGCGTTGGTGACGGTGCAAACGATAAAGAGATGGTCCAGAAAGCTGGTTTAGGAGTTTCATTTAATGGAAAAAAAGTGCTAGACGATTTTGCGAATATTCATTTTAAAAACACCAACTTATTAGGATTATTATATGCGCAAGGGTACAAAGATAGAGAAATTTTAAATTAAAATAATTTTATTTAAGTTCCAAGGCAACAAATCTTGTTCCATCCTCTACCTTTACTAATAACAATAAAGCTTTTCTTTTTTGTTTTTTAGCATTATCAATAGCCTCATCAATTACATTTAATGAATTGACTTCTATCTGCCCAACACGAATGATTACCATTCCTGGAAACAACCCTGCTTCTTGAGCAGGAGTGTTATCCTTTACAGCTGTAATTACAATTCCTGTGTCAATATCTTTGATTTTAAATTTGCTTTTATTATTTCGATTTATTTCTTCAGCCGTAAAACCTAATTTTGAGTAAACTTTAGATTTGTTTTTATTATTATTAGTTTTCCCAATTAAATTATCTTTCTCAGCTAACTCTAATTCACCTAAAGTAACATTAAGTATCAATTTTTTGCCATTTCTTAATATTACTAATGGAACAGACTCTCCAACAGGTGTTCCAGCAACTACTTTTGGGAGTTCCTTCATATTTTTAATATCAATATTATTAAATTTGAGTATAACATCACCAGTCTTGACACCAGCTTTTTCAGCTGGCCCACCCATAGTTGCAGAAGATACCAATGCTCCTTTTGCTTCTTTCATACCCAAACCATCAGCTATATCTGAAGATATCTCTTGAATTAGCACTCCAAGCCAACCTCTTTTAGTTCTACCGTACAATTTCAACTGATCAGTGACTTGTTTAGCTAAATTTGATGAGACAGCAAAGCCAATCCCTACTGACCCCCCTGACTGAGAGAATATAGCTGTGTTAATTCCTACAACATTGCCTTTCATATCAAAAAGAGGACCACCTGAATTACCTCTATTTATTGATGCATCAGTTTGTATATAGTCATCGTATGAACCAGACAAGTTTCTACCTCTAGCAGACACAATCCCAGCAGTAACTGTACCACCAAAACCAAATGGATTTCCAATAGCCATGACCCAATCGCCCACTCTAAGTTTGTCTGAGTCTCCGAAATCTACGGCAACCAATTTAGTCTTTTTGGGATCAATTTTCAAAAGAGCCACATCAGTTTTCGGATCTTTGCCAACAACTTTGGCCTCAAATGAAGTGTCATCATGTAAAATAACCATGATTTTTTCTGCGTTATCTATAACGTGATTGTTAGTTATGATGAAACCTTTCTCATCAATGATAAAACCTGAACCCAATGATTGAGCTTTTCTTTTCTGACCATTCGGATTATCAAAACGTTTAAAAAAATCTTCAAAAGGTGAACCAGGAGGAAAAGATGGAATATCTCTTGATTTTTGTTCAATTAATGTAGTGGTTGAGATATTAACAACAGAAGGGCTTAACTTTTCTGCAAGATCTGCAAAACTATCTGGTGCACTTCTGGCGTTTGCAACGCTGATTAAAATTAAAAATATTGATATTTTAAAACTAAAAAAGTATAAGAATAATTTAAAAAAATTTAAAAAGCTTTTCATTGTTTTCACCGTAAATATTCTAGATAAATATAAACAAAATAAGGCACATTTAAGGCTAAATTTTGCGAATTTTTGATTAGTTTAAGTTAGTTCATACTTATATAAAGATTTTAGTTACCATCTTGTTTGCCAAAAAAACTGAAAAAATCACTGTCTGGACTTAACAACATTGTTGTACCATCATCAGCAAATGTATTTTCATAAGCAAGCATTGAACGATAAAATTTAAAAAACTTTTCGTCTTGACCAAATGCATCTGAATAAATTTTAATGGCTAATGCGTCTCCATTACCTCTTAATGCTTCGGCTTTTCGTTTACTTTCAGCAACAAGTACAACTTTTTGTTTTTCTGCATCTGCTCGTATTTTTTGAGCTTCTTCAGCTCCTTCAGCTCTAAACTCCTTAGCTTCTTGTTCCCTTTCAGTTTTCATTCTATTAAAAATATTCTGACTAGTAGCTTCTGGATAGTCAGCTCTTCTTATTCTAACGTCAACAATTTCCATTCCTAATTTTTTTATTGTTGAATTAACTTCATCACCAATATCTTCTACAATTTTTGTTCTGGCATCAGATAATATAGCTGTAAGTTCGAATTTACCAAAAACTCGGCGAACAGATGAATCAATTATGGATTCTAATCTTTGACGAGCTCCAAACTCATTCCTAACAGTTTGATAGAATAAAAGAGGATCAGTAATTCTGAATCTAGAGTAGGTATCAACTTCAAGTCTTTTTTGGTCAGCTAAAATAACTTCTTCAGAATCTTGAGAAACTAGTGAAAGAACTCTTTTTTCGAAAAATGTAACTTCCTGTATAAAAGGTATTTTAAAATTTAGTCCAGGTTTTTGAACTAGCCTTTTAGGCTCACCAAACTGAAGAACAAGTGCCTGTTGAGTTTGGTCAACAGTAAAAAAAGAACTCAGAATACCTAATAAGGATGCTATTATAAGAATGCCAGAAATGAATTTGTAAGAAAACATTATTTTTTATCCTTTTGCTTGAGTTGATCAAGGGGTAAATAAGGAACTACACCAGAGGAGCTGGCTGATTTATCCATTATAATTTTTTTAACGCTGGAAAATACCTTTTCCATTGTTTCTAGATATATTCTTGATTCAGTTACCTCTGGATTCAATTTGTAGCTCTTGTATATTGAATTAAATCTATCGGCGTCACCTCTGGCTCTATTAACAACTTCACTTGCATATGCCTCAGCTTCTGAAATTAATTGAGCAGCTTCACCACGAGCTCTTGGAACTATGTCGTTGCGAAAAGCTTCAGCTTCATTAATTAGTGTATCTCTATCTTGTCTAGCACGTTGCACGTCATTAAATGCATCAATAACTTCTGATGGAGGATTTACAGATAAAAGTTGAACATCTCTTATTTCAACGCCAGCTTCGTATTCATTTAAAAGTTCTTGAAGTGTGTTTTTTGCTTTAAGCTGAATATCCTGCCTACCACCGGTTAATGCTGTTTGTATTTTTGTTTGACCAATTATATCTCTCATAACAGATTGTGCAGCTACTTTAACTGTTTCAGGTGGATCTTGTATGTTAAATAAATACGCCCCTGCATCGGAAATTTTCCAAAAAACTATAAAATCAATATCAATATTATTTTCATCACCTGTAATCATTTTTGATTCATCTGGTACATCTCTTCTACTAGTGGCAGCCCCTCCAAACGATCTGTAACCTATTTCTATTCTATTGTCTCTAGTAACATCTGGGGTAAGAACTTTCTCAATTGGAGTAGGTAAATGGTAGTGCAATCCAGGAGGAGTTGTTCTAACCCACTCACCAAACCTCATAACAACACCTTGTTGTTGTGGATTAACTCTGTAAATACCTGTCA
Source organism: alpha proteobacterium SCGC AAA015-N04 (assembly GCA_000383115.1). GTDB lineage: Bacteria > Pseudomonadota > Alphaproteobacteria > Puniceispirillales > Marisalimonadaceae > Marisalimonas. The sequence goes on along the minus strand of KB910566.1, from coordinate 19,010 downwards.
TTAGCCATATAGCTAAAAGAATGAAAAACAAAATAGCAAAACCTTTTCCACCACCAAAGCCAGAAGGCATCATTTTTTTTAGTTTATCCTTACTATCTTTTAGCATTTGATCTACATCTGGTGGAGTGCCATTAGAATTAGGCTTTCGACCCCAAGGATTTTGGTCTCTACCGCCTCCCCAGGGACCTGATCCGTTATCGTTGATTATATTAATTTTCATTCAAATAACTCCACATGGGTTGAAAGATTTGTTGGTATGATCTATTAATTATCATTGTTGCATAATTGATATTTGCACTGTCATACAAGATTTCAACCTTTAGATTAATAATTTGTAGGTTAAATTAATGAATAGTAACGAATTAATTGAAATTAAATCATTATTGCGGTCTATAATTTTAAAAAACGAAAATAACAACATAATTGATAATAATTCAGTTAGTAGATTAGAGTTTAAAAATAATGAAGTTTACGTAACACTCCAACTTAAAGCCAATCAAATAAATGAAGCCGATCAAACAAAAAAATTGATACATGATAAATTATTAGCCATAAATAGAGTTAAAAAAGTAAACTTAATATTAACTGCCCACAATACAAACAAAGAAAATAAAAATTCATCAAATCTTCTTTATAAGCCTGCTAAATACGTTATTGCAATTGCAAGTGGTAAAGGTGGAGTTGGAAAGTCAACTACTGCAATTAACTTAGCTTTGTCACTATTAAAATTAAAAAATAAAGTTGGTATATTAGATGCTGATATTTTTGGTCCAAGCCTCCCAAAACTAACAGGAATAAATAGTAAACCTGTTAGTAATGGTAAGAAAATTATACCTCACAATGCGTTAGGATTACAAGCTATGTCCATAGGTTATTTAGTTCCTGAAGATGCTGCAACTATATGGAGAGGACCAATGGTAATGAGTGCAATTGAACAATTATTAAGGGATGTTGACTGGCAAGAACTAGATTTCTTGATTGTAGACATGCCACCTGGTACCGGAGACGCTCATTTAACCTTGTCACAAAAAGTTCAATTAACTGGTGCAATTATTGTTTCTACCCCTCAAGATTTGTCATTGATCGACGCGAGAAAAGGTATAAATATGTTCAAAAAAGTTAATGTGCCTATTTTAGGAATTATTGAAAATATGAGTTATTTTCATTGTTTAAACTGTAATACCAAACATGATATTTTTGGGAATGGAGGAGCTCAAAAAGAATCTGAAAAGCTAGGAATACCTTTTTTAAATGACATACCTCTTGATATTAGCATTAGAATTACGTCTGATGACGGTAATCCAATATTGCATAAAAGTCCTAATTCACTTATTGCTCAAAAATATTTAGAAATTGGATCTAAAATAATTTCGTCTGTAAAAAAAAATATGAAGCCTATTCCTATAATTTCATAATTCACTAAATTTTAACAATTCTCTTATAACTCCAATAACTAAATTCTGGAATATCAGTGATTGCCTTAAAATGTTTAATTTTAGTTTTATGCCAACTAAGCGCGTCTAATTTAGGAAATTTAAGTCCATTTTTTAAATCAAATTTAACTTTGGTAATTTCGATATTACTACAATATTTTAAGCCAAGATTATAAATTTGAGCTCCTCCAAATAAAAATATTTTATTTTGTGTTTTTTCATTAACTTTTTTATTTTTTTCAATCCATGAATCAGCTTCTTTAATTGCTTCTTCAAATGTATTAACAACGATAGCACCATTTTCCGTCCAAAATTTAGATTTGGTTAACACTATGTTTGCTCTCCCTGGTAAAGGCCTTTTTATGGAGTCCCATGTTTTTCTACCCATAATCAATGGAGCTCCCATTGTCATGGCTTTCAATCTTTTCAAATCTCCGGGAATATGCCAAGGCATAGTTTTACCGTCGCCTATAATTCTATTTTGATTCATTGCAACTACACATACAATCGGGTTATTTAGATTTTCTCTTTTAATCATTTAAACAGCAACAGGGGCAGGAATATTAGGGTAAGGATTATAATTCGTGATCTCAAAGTCTTCATATTTAAATTCGTTGATATTTTTGTGTTTTTTTAAGATATGTAATTTAGGCAATTCTCTTGTAGATCTTAATAATTGTGTTTTTACTTGCTGAAAGTGATTATTATATATGTGTGCGTCACCTAAAGTATGCACAAACTCACCTACAGTCAAATCAGTAATATTAGCAATCATATGAATTAAAATGGAATAAGAAGCAATATTAAACGGTACTCCAAGAAATATATCTGCGCTTCTTTGATAGAGCTGGCAAGATAACTTATTATCAGCCACATAAAATTGAAAAAGACAATGACAAGGAGGTAGCGCCATAGAACCTACATCGGAGGGATTCCATGCAGTTACAATCATTCTTCTAGAATAAGGATTAATTTTTATTTCATTGATTACATCATTTAATTGGTCAAGTTTTCTACCATCTGGAGAATTCCATCTTCTCCATTGTTGACCATAAACTGGGCCTAAATCTCCATTTTCATCAGCCCATTCATCCCAAATTGAAACACCATTATTTTTCAAATATGATATATTGGTATCACCCTTAATAAACCACAATAATTCATGTATAATTGATTTTAGATGAAGCTTCTTTGTTGTTAACAAGGGAAGTCCCTTACTTAAATCAAAACGCATTTGCCAGCCAAATACAGATTTTGTTCCTGTTCCCGTTCTATCTTTTTTAATATGACCATAATTAATTACATGATTTAATAAATCTAAGTATTGCTGCATTTAAATCTTAACTTCAATTTGATTTTAATTTCTTCTATTATGGCTCTTTAATAAAAAAAATAAATACTGTATAGTAAAAAAGTCATTTTGATGACTATGGTGATAAACATTTTTTAAAATAAGCTTAACGGACCCGGGGGCAGTACCCGGCGCCTCCACCATTAGATAAGGGGGCGAAATAGGATCGACGTATGTAGTAAAAATTAAACTTTCACTCGGCATTGTACCACCGTTATCGGACTATTTAAATAGTTGCAAATGACAACTATGCTCCGGTAGCTACAGCAGCGTAAGCAGCCAAGGCAACCGAAAACTAGTCCAATTCTATAGCTAGATTTGGCGGGGCTGTAGATTGCCTGGCAACAGAAAATCTAAGGTGGCGAGAGGTTTACTTCTCGCCACTCTTCATTAATTATAGATTTATCTTGAAATTATAAGTAGAAAAATAATATAGTTTTAAAAAGTTTTGTGAGTTTGATTTGACTGATAATTATAATAATGATGGATTTGAGACTAAAGGTTTTGATTACGATTCATTAGTAGAGGATTCTCTAAAAAATGTAGTAAAGAAAGTTTTAAAAATTACTTCTAAAACTGGTTTGGAGGGAAATAGTCATTTTTTTATATCTTTCAAAGGAAATGACCCAGATGTTATCGTTCCAGAGGAGTTAAAAAATGAAAGTGATTCTGAAATTAAGATTATAATACAACACCAATTTTGGGATTTAAAAACAACTAATGATCATTTTGAGGTTACATTATCATTTAATGGAACTAAAAAAAATATTTCTGTTCCTTTCAGAGCTATTACTTCTTTCACAGATCCATCTGTTGGTTTTGGTCTTCAATTTAAAGTTGAAAAAAATAACAATTTGACTGACGAAAATCTTGAAAAAGAAAAAATTTATAATGTACAGGAAGAAATTAAATCTGGTGAAGTAGTTTCTTTAGACGCATTTAGAGATAAAAAATAAAATTTTTATTGGGAGCACCATTTGAGCGAATTTATTTATTCACCAATTTTTCCCCTTTCAATTGACAAAACCGAATATATAAAAATATCAGATTCATACGTTACAACTTTTAAAATAAACAACCAAGAAATTTTAACAATTGACCCCAAGGCACTTACTTTATTATCACAAAGAGCTTTTAAAGATGTATCTCACCTTCTTAGAAAATCACATTTAAAACAGCTTAGAGATATTCTTGAAGATGAAGAAGCCTCAAGTAATGATAAATTTGTTGCTTTAACTATGTTAAAAAATGCAAATATATCTGCATCAGGAGTTCTTCCTATGTGCCAAGATACTGGAACAGCAATCATCATGGGTTATAAAGGCGAAAAAGTTTTTACTAACTCAGACGATAATGAGTTTCTTTCTTTAGGAGTTTATAAAACATATAAGGAAAATAATCTTCGTTTCTCTCAACTTGCACCAGTCTCTATGTTTGAAGAGAAAAACACTGCTAACAATTTACCTGCAGAAATAAATATATTTGCTAATGAAGGTCAGGAATATAAATTTGCTTTTGTACAAAAAGGTGGAGGATCAGCTAATAAAAGTTTTTTATTCCAAGAAACACCAGCCACTCTCAATCCTGAAAATTTAAAAAAATTTCTTTACAATAAAATAATTTCTCTTGGTACAGCTGCTTGTCCACCATATCATTTATCTGTGGTTATTGGAGGTACTTCAGCGGAATTTAATTTAAAGACCGTTAAGTTAGGATCTATGCGTTATCTAGATAATTTGCCTAATGCTGGAAATTTAAAATCTGGTCACGCGTACAGAGATTTAGAATGGGAAAAAATAATATTAGATCTTACAAGAGAAATGGGTGTAGGCGCACAATTTGGAGGAAAATATTTTTGCCATGATGTAAGAGTTATTAGGCTTCCAAGGCATGGTGCATCGCTGCCAATTGGAATTGGGGTTTCTTGTTCAGCCGATAGACAAATTTTAGGCAAGATAAATAAAGATGGAATTTTCGTTGAAAAACTCGAAACAGAGCCAAGTAAGTATTTGCCCGATGTTAATTTGGAAGAAATTTCGGAAGATGTAACAGAAATTGATTTAAATCAGCCAATGAAGAATATTTTACAACAATTAAATGAATGTAAGATAAAGAAAAGAGTAAATCTTTCTGGCCCAATGATTGTTGCTAGAGACATAGCTCATGCAAAGTTACTCCAAAGATTAAATGAGGATGGCGAACTTCCTAATTATATAAAGGATCATCCAGTATATTATGCTGGCCCAGCTAAAACTCCAAAAGGCTTACCTTCTGGATCCTTTGGGCCAACCACAGCTGGTAGAATGGATGCTTATGTTGATAAGTTTCAAGAAAATGGTGGATCAATGGTTATGTTAGCAAAAGGTAACAGATCAAAGCAAGTAAAAGAAGCATGCAAAAAATATGGAGGATTTTACCTTGGAACCATTGGAGGAACTGCTGCAAAAGTTGCACTAGACTGCGTAAAAAAAATAGAGGTTTTAGAATATCCAGAGCTTGGAATGGAGGCTGTTTGGAAAATTGAAGTTAAAAACTTTCCCGCATTTGTAGTAATTGACAATAAAGGTAATGATTTTTTTGATATTTAATCTACCATCTGTTTCATTATTGAAAACAGATCAGATTTTCCTTCAAAACCAATTCCAGCTATTTCTGGGAGAGTGACAAAACCTTTTTCAACCCTAACACCATCAGGGAACCCTCCATATGGTTGAAAAAGATCTGGATAACTCTCATTGCCACCAAGTCCTAACCCCGCTGCAATTGCCAAAGACATTTGATGGCCTCCGTGAGGGATACACCTTGACATATCCCATTGATTTTCTTTAAGCATTTCAATTATCTTTAAATATTCGACTAATCCGTAACTTAAAGCACAATCAAACTGTAACCAATCTTTATCTTTTCTCATTCCTGCGTATCTAATAAGATTTCTTGCATCATGCACTGAGAATAAATTCTCACCAGTTGCTAATGGAGGTAAATATTGCTTTGATAGCTCTTTATGAAGTTCAAAATCTAAGGGGTCTCCAGGCTCTTCATACCAAAATAAATTATAATTTGATAAAGCCTTACCGTATTGAATCGCTGTTTCCAAATCAAACCTACCATTTGCATCAACAGCAAGCCGATCTTCAGGACCTAATATTTTCAAAATAGCCTCAATTCTTTTACAGTCTTCAGATAAAGAGGCGCCTCCTATTTTCTTTTTAACTACTGTATAACCAAGATCTAAATATTTTTTTATTTCGTTAGTTAAACCATTTATTCCTTGATTTGGCCAATAATATCCACCAGCAGCATAAACAAAAACTTTTCTATTTGGCACGCCATTACCGTATCTCTCTGCAAGCATTTGAAATAATGGCTTATCCTCAATTTTTGAAACAAGATCCCATATTGCCATATCAATAGTTCCAACTGCTACAGACCTTTCCCCATGACCTCCAGGTTTTTTATTTATGATGCCAGTTTTATCAAAATAGTCAATTTCAACAAAAAAATCATTCAGATTATTTACTGTGTTTATAAATTTTGTATTATCAAATTTTCTTACGTTTGTTAGGTTCATTTTATCCTCTTGTTAAAAGAAAATATCTTGCATAAGTTGTGCCAGAATTAACTGGATGATTTTATTTTATATTAGCAAAAGACTTCAAACTAGTTCTGCTCAATAGATTTCTTCCAATCTTAATATATATTGCAGGATTTTGAGATTTGCCATTTACAGAAATTTCATAATGTAGGTGTGCCCCTTTAACCCTTCCAGTTCTACCCATTTTTCCAATTATTTGACCTTCATTGACAATATCGCCTCTTCTAACATTTATTTTAGCTAAATGTCCGTAGGTAGTCATTATACCAAAGTTATGTCTTATTCTGATTACCTTACCAAAAGATCCGTGATATCCTGAAAAAACGACAGTACCATCTGCAGATACAGAAACATTTTCCTGCCAAGTTCCAGCTAGATCAATACCATGATGCATTCTATATTTACCAGTTACTGGATGTTTTCTTGGTCCATATGGACTAGATACATAATAATGTTCCATGGGGGGTTTTAAAGGGATGTTTTGCAGAGCATCTTTATATATAGCTAAAAGGTTTAATCTTTGTCTTAAACTTCTAAAAAAGTCATCACTATCAGGGTCAATTTGTTTTTTTTTATCTATTAATGATTTAACGCTCACCAAGTCTGTATTATTTAGTTTAACATTGATTGCTTTAAATACATTTTCCATCTGTAAAAGTTCATTGTCTACAGATGCTATAAAACGTAGACTTTTAACTTTCTCACTTAATTTAGGTGGTTGAGGATAATTATCTTGTTTGAGATTATCCGTTATAAAAATATTTGTTTCTTCAATTGCTTCAAATGGAACATTTTGATTTCTTGATATACTATTGAATAAGTCATTATCGTATCGCTCTTCAATAAATAAAGTTTTATTTTTTGATGTATTTATATTACCAAAATCGTGATTCTTTTTTGTATTAATTGAAGCATTTTGGTTATTATTAAAATCTTTTTTAAGATAATAATAGTTATTTTGAAATTTACTTCTTTCATTCGATTGTTTTTTTAAAACTGGAAGGGTAATGTTAGATTGACCAATTGTATTCAAGTTTACAATAGTATCGGAATCATTCTCCAACGGATTAGCTATATTTGCAGACGCTTCGTTAATGATATCGTTTTTTTTTGCTACGTCTATTGCAGAATAAATTCCTTTAGCGGACCAATATAAAATACTTGTTAAACCAACAATGGTAGTTATTAAAACACTAGCATAATGAACTGGTTTGAAAGCAATTTCAATGGGCCCTTTTTTTGTAAATATTAAAAATCTTCTTTCAGAGAACAATCCCACTTTTTTATTATTTTGAACTTCTTCTCCAAAACGTTGTCCAGTTTTAACTGGCGGCAGTTTTTTACCAAATTTATTGAATGTGGTATTTACCACTATCTACTCCATACCTAAATATAAAAAGTATAAAATCCCTACATTTGAGAAAATTTGAAATATTATCATAACAATTAAAATCTTACTTGATACCGGATTTTTAACTGAAAGGCTCAAAGCTGGGAACGTTTCTTTTTTATTTAAAGAACTTTTGATTCGGTAATTATTATCCAAATTTTTTTGAGAATCACTATTTATATTATCATTGTCTCTATCTTGATTATTTTTCTCCTGAAGAGATAAAGAAATATTGGAACTATTGGTTTTATGTTGTATCTCTAAAGGAGTATCCACTGAAATTTGTTCTGGAGCCTCATTTTCAATCTGTATGCGCATTTTTTCAATACGATCTCTTAAATCAATAATTTCTTCAGCCATTTTCTTTTGCTCTAATATTCCTTGTTACAATAATTATTATGGCAAGTTAATTGCATCATTCATACCAAAAATAAGAGTATTTTAAATAAATTTTATATTTTAATTAAGTATAGTATCATATTAATGAGTATAGTAAATTTAGAAATAATATTATTAATTAAGAAAAGGATTTCCAAATGCTAGGAAAAACAAATGATAGTGATGCAGAAAAATCTATAATTTCAAGTGATATGAAAATAAAAGGTAAAATTTCTGCTGAGGGTGAGTTAATATTATTAGGATCAGTAGTAGGCGATATAAAATGTCATAGCCTTTCTGTAGAGAATACTGGCACTTTAAAAGGAAATATTGATGCTGACGTTGTTACCGTGTCAGGAAAATGCGATGGCCAACTTTCAGCAGAAGTGATTTCCATAAAAGCTACAGGTAAGATTTCAGGTGAGGTATTTTATGAAAATATTTCTATAGAAGAAGGAGCTATTGTAGAAGCTCAAATTGGAAAAAGAAAAAATAAAAATTAAAGGAGATTAAAATGGCAAGTAAACAGGCAGTGTTAGGAGCTGGCGCAAGATTTAGTGGAAAAATTTCTAATGCTAAGTCCATTGAAATAAATGGATACGTTGAGGCTGATCTTTCAACAGAAAAAGTTACGATTGGTTCCACTGGTAAATTCCTTGGAGCAGTTGACTCAGAGTTGGTAGTTATAGCTGGTGAATATGAAGGAAAAATGCAAGCCGACAGTGTATGGCTTACTGAAACTTCTAGAATAAGTGGAGAGGTTCACTATAAATCTCTACAAATGGATAGGGGAGCTGCTTTAAATTGTAGAGTTGTTCACAATTGGAATGAAAGTGAAGAAGTTGACCAGAGTGAACAAGTTGATGAGGAAATAGAAGAACAATCTGTTGAAAAATAAAATAAAAATTTAATGAGGGTTTATTATGAGTGAAATTACTTACATATCAGAAGAATTAGTTATGGAAGGCAACTTAGATTCTGCTGGATCATCTGTTGTTGTTGCTGGAAGGTTCAAAGGGGAATTAAGAGCCAAAGACGTTCTTTTGGAGGCGAATAGTATTTTTGATGGTAATTTGATAGCTGATAAAGTTACATTAGGTGGATTAGTAAAAGGAGAAGTAGCTGCAAATACATTAAATGTAGCTAGTACTGCAAAAGTTGAAGGTAATTTAAAGACAAATGCTCTATCAATAGATTTAGGAGCAGAAGTTTCAGGAAGTATAACTAGGATATCTTAATTACTGAAAATACTATGCTTTAAAGTTGTTTTTATACATTCATTAATAAATTTTTTTGTACTCTGTTCACCTGTTAATTGTGTAAGTTTCATAGAAGCGTATCTTCCAGCAGCAAGAGCTATTGCTAGTTCGTCTTTTTCAGCATTAGATAGATTTACAAGATAATCTTCAATGTCATCTCTAATTCTGATTAGTTTTTTCTCATATAATAAATTTTTGTCTTCCTTAGATGCAGAAAATTTTAATTTGATTACTTCGCCCAATATAGTCTTCCTGAATTTTTATATTTATATATACTACGACCAGTAGTATATAAAATTTAATTGTTTGGGTTAATATTTTTTTAAATCACAATAATGATTAATTTTCAAATTTATAAAAATGGAAAACAAATACCGTTTGAAAATGAAAATAATTATTTTCAGAATAAAACATTTGAAACATTATTTATTTTACACGGCCTTTATGGAAGAGGAAAAAACTGGCAAACTTTTTCTAAAATATTAAGTAAAAAAGAAAATCAGATAGTTGTAACTGTCGATTTAAGAAATCACGGTGGAAATGTATTTGATGACGATTTTTCTTATATTTCAATGATGAATGATATTACAAGTTTGTTCAATTATCTTGGCGTAAAAAACACAAATTTATTGGGTCATTCAATGGGTGGTAAACTAGCAATGGTTATAGCCTTATTAGAAACTAAATATGTCAATAAGCTTATAGTAGCTGATATAGCTCCGATCGATTATGATAATAATGAAACACAAATAATAAATTCTCTCTTAAATATCAATTTAAAATTAGTAAAAAATAGGAATGAAGCTGATAAATTTTTATCTAATTATATAGATCAAAAGTTTTTAAGGACATTTTTATTACAAAATTTGGAATTAGTAGATGGAAAATATAAATGGTCAATTAATCTTGAAGCAATCAAGAAATCTCTTAATGATTTAAGAAAGTTTCCTTCTATAAAAAACATTAAAAAATTTAATAAAGAAGTACTTTGCATTTATGGAGGAAAAAGTAATTATGTCAAAGTCGAACATTTCGACATATTTAAAAAGTATTTTTCTAACATTATCTTTCATGAAATTAAGAATGCAGATCACTTTTTACACGTTAACAACCTATTAGAATTTTATGAAACTTCAAATAAATTTTTAAATAACTAAATATCGTATTGTTTCTAAATATTAAAAAATGTATTAAATATTGATGGATAATAAACTAGAAACACATATATTAAAATTATCTTGTAAAGATCAGGTCGGAATTGTTGCAAGAATTTGTTCTATACTAGCTGAATCTAATTGTAACATTGTTGAGTCTAAACAATTTACAGATCAAAAAAATGGTAATTTTTTTATCAGACAAAGTTTCATGTTACTTAACGATAATATGTTGCCAAATTTAAAAAAAAATCTAATCATTTTAGCAAAGAAATTAAATGCAGATTTTTTCTTATCTGAGATTGAACATCCCATGAATACAATTATGCTTGTTTCTAAATTTGATCATTGTTTAAATGATATTTTGTTAAGAGTTAGAAATAAATCATTAAATTTAAAAATTAAAGCTGTTATATCAAATCATAAAAATGCAGAAGATATAGCAAATTTTTCGAATATTCCTTTTCATTATTTACCAATTGAAAAAACAAATAAAGTAGATCAGGAAAAAAAACTAAAAGAAATTATTAATAATAATGATGTCGAATTAATTGTTTTAGCTCGCTATATGCAAGTGTTGTCAGAAGAATTAACAAATGAATATGCAGGAAAAATTATTAATATTCATCATAGCTTTTTGCCTAGCTTTAAAGGAGCAAAACCCTATCATCAAGCTTTTGATAGAGGAGTGAAGGTCATTGGTGCGACTGCACATTATGTTACAAAAGATCTTGATGAGGGACCTATAATCGAACAAGATACTCAAGAGGTTAATCACGAAATGACGCCCAATGATTTGGTTTTAATGGGAAGGGATATTGAAGCAAGAGTTTTGTACAGGGCTATAAAAGCTCATTCTGAAAGAAGAGTTTTTTTAAACGATAATAGAACAATTGTATTTAGAGGACAAAGAATTTAGGTATGAACAATCAAAGAGAAAAAGTTATAATTATTGGTTCAGGGGCTGCAGGTTTAACAGCTGCCATATATGCGGCAAGAGCTAATCTGAATCCAATTGTAATTGAAGGAATCCAACCTGGTGGTCAACTCACAATAACTACAGATGTTGAAAATTATCCAGGATATGCTGATGTTGTTCAAGGTCCATGGATGATGGAACAAATGAGATCTCAAGCAATAAAAGTTGGAGCTCGTATAATAAATGATATAGTTGTTAAAATTGGTTTAAAAAAAAATGAAAAGATGGTTGTTTTAGACTCAAATAAATCTTTGACAGCAGATACAATAATTATTGCCACTGGAGCAAAGGCTAAATGGTTAGGTCTGGAAAGTGAACACAAATATAATGGTAGAGGTGTTTCAGCTTGTGCGACTTGTGATGGTTTTTTTTACAGAAATAAAGAAGTTGCAGTAGTTGGAGGAGGTAATACAGCTGTTGAGGAGGCTCTTTACCTATCAAATATATGTACTAAAGTTAGTTTGATTCATAGACGAGATAAACTCAGATCAGAAAAAATTTTACAAGATAGACTTTTTTCTAAGAAGAATATAGATATTATTTGGAATAATGAAGTAAGTGAAATTTTAGGTGATGAAAATGGGGTTAATGCTCTAAAATTAATCTCAACTAAACAAAATAAAACTGATATAATTAAAGTTGATGGTGTTTTTATTGCAATTGGTCATAGTCCATCAACAAAGCCTTTTAAAGATCTCTTAGAAATGGACAATGAAGGTTATATCATCGCTCAAAAACCAGGTACAACAATTACTAATTTAGATGGTGTTTTTGCCGCAGGTGATTGTGTCGATAAAGTTTATAGACAAGCCGTTACCGCCGCGGGTATGGGTTGCATGGCAGCACTTGATGCTGAAAAATGGATACAGAACCATAATCCTTAATCATTTAAATCTATTAGTTCCATTATCCTGTAAACCAAAGATGCAACTGTAAAGTCATATGCAAAAAAATTTTTAATCGGTGAAAATTCAACAACATCAAATCCAAGTACTTTTCGACCTTTAATTAATCTTTTTATTAATTGTAGACTTTCATTAAAACCCAGACCATCAGGAACTGGAGTTCCTGTAGCAGGCATTATTGATGGATCTAATCCATCAACATCAAAGGTAATATATACGTTTTTTGGAAAGTTTTTTGGTAATCTTAGTTCTTTGTTATTTTTTATATCTTCAACGTCATAATATATAATATCAAAAATGTTTCTACTCTTTGCTTCTTCTTTACTTAATGCTCTTACTCCAAATTGTGCAATTTTATATTTTGATTTATTTAGAAGATACATAACAGTCGCATGTGAGTATACTTGATCTTCATAAATTTCTCTTAAATCAGCATGTGCATCAATTTGTATAATTCCTATCTCATCATTTGTTGAAAAATTTAAACCTTTAAAAACACCATTTACTGCACCAAAAGTAATACTATGCTCTCCGCCAAGGATTACTGGTATTTTGTTTTGTTTGCAAATTTCTTTTGTAGTTTTTTCTATGTTATGTATCACATTTTCTAAAGGCAAATTACAATTTAAGAAAGGATGAGTAAAAATACCATTAACACAAGGTTCACTTTTACCTGTAAATCTCTCCAACTCGTTGCTTGCATCAAGTATAGCTTTAGGTCCATTTGCAGTACCTTTACCACAAGAGACTGTTTTTTCTAGAGGGATTGGTAGGACATGAAATTTTGCTTTTTCTTTACTTTTTTCATTTAAAGAAAGCTCTGAGTCTAAAAAATTTTTCTTTTTAACTGTCATTTTTTACCTACAATTAAGATAATTTTGTTTCAAAATCTTCATAAGTAAAATTTTTAATTACTTCCAAATTATCATTATCACTATCCCAAATAGCTACAGATGGTATTTTTACTCCATTAAAAAAACTAGTTTTTACCATTGTATAGTGTGCTTGATCTAATAAAGCTATTCTATCTCCAACTTTGGGTATAGACTTAAAATTATACTCTCCAATGACATCTCCTGCTAAACAGCTAGGTCCACCAAGCATAATTTTGAACCCATCTTTAGGTTCATTTAGCAATGCTGGTCTATATGGTGCCTCAATTACATCAGGTATGTGAGAGACTGCACTAATATCTGTAATTGCAATATTTGGAGAGAGTTTATTACTAGGTTTAAAACTATCTATAATTTCTCCAACTAAAATACCTGAATCTAATACCACAGCTTCTCCTGGTTCAATATAAATTTGACAGCTAGTTTCATCTGCAAGTTGTTTTAGAAAAGTTTCTAATTTACCAATTTCATAATCATTTCTGGTAATATGATGACCTCCACCAAGATTAAGCCAATTTAATTTTTTATAGAAGGGAACAATATCATTTTTAATTTTATTCCATGTGTTTTCCAGAGGAGTGAAATTTTGTTCACATAAGGTATGAAAATGAATACCATTTAATTTGTCTATATCAATATTATCCAAATCATTTAAATGCATCCCTAATCTCGAAGTGATACTAGCACCATTATATTTTTCGTTATTTATTTCAGAATAAAGTGGATTAATTCTTAAACCAATTTCTTTCTTAAATTTTATTGCAATATTATAAAAATTATTCAATTGGTTTGATGAATTAAAAATGATGTGATCTGATAAGTTAACAATTTCTTTAATATCGTCTTTTTTATATGCTGGAGAAAAAGTGCTAATTTCTCCTTTAAAATATTTTTTAGCTAACATTGTTTCATATAAACCAGAACTGCAACATCCATCTAAATATTCAGATATTAAGGGACCAAAATAAGGAGTGGAAAAAGCTTTAAGAGCAACTAAAATTTTTACATCTGTTTGTGATTTTAGGTGATTTAAGGTCAACAAATTACTTATCATTGCTCTTTTGTCTATAACAAAGCAAGGACTTGGTAACTTATATAAATCAAGTTTATTAAAATTCCTTGGGTCTCCTCCCATAGTTTGAAAAATTTTATCCACTAGAAGTTAACTTTGTTTTCTAGCTGGATGGTTTTCGAAGGCAAACCATGCTTATTGAGAAGTTCCATAAATGGATCTGGATCAAATTGCTCCATGTTCCAAACTCCTGGTTTGAACCATATCTTCTTTAACATTAGTAATGATCCTATCATTGCAGGGACACCAGTTGTGTAAGAAATAGCTTGGCTTCCCACTTCTTTGAAGCAATCTTCATGATTACAGATATTATATGTATAAAATGTTTTTTCTAAATTATTTTTTTTACCAGTGACTATTGTGCCTATACAAGTCTTCCCTTTTGTTTTTTCTCCAAGACTGCCAGGATCTGGTAAAACACTTTTTAAAAATTGTAATGGAATTATTTTTGTCCCATTATAATTGACCGGATCGATAGATGTCATACCTATATTTTGCAGAACATCTAAATACCTTAAATAGTTATCACTGAATGTCATCCAAAATCTTGCTCTTTTAATTTCTGGATAATGTTTTATCAAACTCTCCAATTCTTCATGATACATTAAATACATATTTTTATCTCCAATTTCAGGAAATTTAAAAGAGACTTTTTTCTCAAGAGCTGGTCCAATCTTCCATTGATTATCTTCCCAATACTTAGAATCGGATGTAACCTCTCTAATATTAATTTCAGGATTAAAATTAGTAGCAAATGGGTGTCCGTGATCACCATCATTGCAGTCAAGAATATCTAAAAAATCTATCCTATCCAAATGATGCTTTTTAGTAAAAGCTGTAAAAACATTTGTAACACCTGGATCAAAACCTGATCCTAAAAGAGCCATAAGACTCTTTTCCTTAAATTTTTTATCATAATCCCATTGCCATCTGTACTCAAACTTTGCTTCGTTTCTAGGTTCATAATTGGCAGTATCTAAATAATGTGTATTTGTTAACAAACATGCATCCATTATATTAAGATCTTGATATGGAAGAGCTAGGTTTACAACTAAAAATGGGTTAAATTTTTTAATTAATGCTACTGTTTCGTCGATATTATCTGCATCTAGCTCTGCTACTGAAATGTTAATATTATACTTATCTTTAACACTTTTTTTTATTTGGAAGCATTTTTCGATAGATCTGCTAGCTAAAATTATGTTTTTAAAATAATTAGGATTTTGTGCCATTTTGTGAACAGTTACATGACTGACACCACCAGCACCAATAACTAAAATATTGTCCATTTCAAACTCCCATAAATTTACTAATTATTTATTTTTCGAAATAAGTATAACCAGAAATCGAATCCTTAAATGTTTGAGTTATTTTTTTTCTTTCTGAAAGTGATAAGTCTCTACTTCTTACCGCATCCTCTACTATATGTTTGAACCTATTTATTATATTCTTAGGTTCATATTCAACATAGGTTAAAACTTCTGAAATAGTGTCACCTTCTTGCTCATGTAATAATTGAAATCCTCCATTTTCTTTTAATTTTATTGTAGCAACATTTGTATCACCAAATAAGTTATGAAGATCTCCCAACGTTTCTTGATAGGCCCCAATAAAAAACACGCCTAAAAAGTAGTCCTCATCATCACTAACATCATGTAAGGGTAATGTATTTGAAACACCTTCTTTCAGTACAAATTTGTTTATTATACCATCACTATCGCAAGTAATATCATTTAAAATAACTCTTCTGTTTGGTCGCTTATTATGTTTTTGAAGTGGTGCAATTGGATGAATTTGATCAATAGCCCAAACATCTGGTAGGCTTTGAAATAAAGAAAAATTGCCATGATATATATCTGCCATATTATCAATTGCATCTTGAAGTTCTTCAGTTATTTCTGTTGTAGAAGAGAGAACCGTTTTAATTTTATTTATTACGTATAAATAAGTTTCCTCAGTTTTTGCCATATTTGATAAATCTATTTGACCACTCCTAAAAAGAGCTCTTATCTCCTCTCTGTAATAATTTAAATCGTTCAAACATTCTTGGGCTCTTTCTAAATTTAAATATTCAGGAATTTGAATCATGTTCTTCAATAAAGGATGGTCTTTTGAATTAAGTTCCTGTTTTTTTTCACTATCAAAGTTTGTTGTTCCTAAAATATTAAAAATTAGCATTGAACTTGATGCGATGCATGCCCTTCCAGATTCAGTAATTATTATAGGATTATCTATGTTTGATTGATCTAATTCATATTTAACAGTTTCAAGAATATTTATACAGTATTCGTCTAATGAATAATTAATTGAGTTAAAAGAAGACTTTTGCTCTCCAGTGTAATCCACTCCTAAGCCACCTCCAAGATCTAAATATTCTAGTGGTGCACCTTGTTTGCACATTTCTGAGTAGAATCTACAAGCTTCTTGTGTTGTTTTTCTAATTTCAATGATATCAGGGATCTGGCTACCGAGATGTGAATGTTGTAAAACCAAGCAATCAAGATAGTTATATGATTTTAATTTTTTAATGACTTTCATTACTTGTTCAACGGACAATCCAAATGCACTTCGATCTCCACTTGATTGAGACCAATTACCACTAACCTTGTTTGTTAATTTTATTCTTATTCCAAGTAATGGTCTTACATTCAGTTCTTGAGAAACTTCAATGATTAAATCAAGTTCACGTGGACTTTCTAGAACTAAAATAGTTTTAAAACCAATTTTAAGTGATAAGATTGCCAAATTAATAAATTCTCTGTCCTTAATTCCATTACATATAATGGTAGATTCACTAGAGAGATCATGTGCCAAAGCTATTAACAATTCAGGTTTAGAACCAACTTCTAAACCAAAATCAAATTCTTTTCCAAAATCAACTATTCTGTCAATTACTTGTGCCTGTTGATTAACTTTAACTGGAAAAACACCCTTATAATAACCTTTATATCCAACTTCTTTTATTGCTTTAAAAAAAGATTCATTAATTTGTTTTATTCTAAATGCCAAGTAATCAGTAACTCTTAATAGTACTGGGCAGCTAATACCTCTTTCATTTAGACTTTTTACAATTTTAATTAGGTCGATAGAAGGATTAGATGGATAAAATGGATTTTTAAGTCCTATATTGCCATTATTTAGGACCTCAAGTATATCATCACCCCATTTTTTAATTCCATAGATATCATCATCCATATTTTTGACCTTTAATTTTGAAATAATCTGATTATATTGGTAACAATGATTGGTCAAGTCATGCTTTTATTTAATTGTAAAATTTAAACCTTTTATGTAACTATTTGTAATGTTTTTTTTTAAAAAAAATAACCTTGTCGAGAAATCAGATGCTTTAGCAGGGAGAAATAATCCTATTGAAAATGAGTTGTTTCACGAGATTAATGGTCGTAATCTAATGGAAATTCCAAATGATTTTGAAATAATTATACTTGGAATGGGATGTTTTTGGGGTGCTGAAAAAATTTTCTGGCAACTTGATGGTGTTTATCATACATCAGTTGGGTATGCTGGTGGTTATACAAAAAATCCTACCTATGATGAAGTTTGTAGTGGGTTAACGGGTCATACAGAAGTTGTTAGAGTGGTATATGACTCTAAAAAATTAAATTTAAAAACTATTTTAATTAAATTTTGGGAAGGACACGACCCAACTCAGGGTATGAGGCAAGGTAATGATATTGGTACTCAATATAGGTCGGCAATATTTGTAAATAATTCAGAAAACCTAAATGATGTGAAGATTTCTAAAACAAAATTTCAATCTTTACTTCATTCAGCAGGATTTGGTGAAATCACGACTGAAATTAAAAACAATATAAATTTTTATTTTGCTGAAACTTATCATCAACAATACCTTTACAAAAATCCAAATGGTTATTGTGGTTTAGGTGGCTGTGGAGTTAGATTTAAATAAATTTACTAAAGTTATTTTAGATCTTGACCAAATTGTATTGTTGTTATATCAAATCATTAATTCAAACAATAGGTTGATTATGAAAGTAGTAAGTTCTCTAAAAACTCTTAAAGTTAGAGATAGAAATTCTCAAATCGTAAAACGTAGGGGTCGTCTATACGTGATAAATAAGAGAAATCCAAGATTTAAAGCTCGTCAGGGTTAACTACTAATTTAAAAAAAACTAATATTTCGTTTTAATAAATCCTTAATATTTATTTTCATATATAGGAATAATATAATGAAGATAACTAATATAATTGAAGAAACAAAATCTATAAGTTCGAATATCAAAAACGCATATATTGACTTTTCAAAAATGACCATAAGCGTTGTTGCTGTTTGTTCTGATATTATTAAAAATGGTAAACCCTTAATAGGTTATGGGTTTAATTCTAATGGAAGGTATGGACAAGGTCACCTTATTAGAGAGAGATTTGTTCCAAGATTATTGGAAGCTAATACCAATGAAATTTTAAATGATGAAGGTACGAATTTTGATCCTACCAAGATGTGGGACGTCATGATGAAAAATGAAAAACCTGGAGGTCATGGGGAAAGGTCTGTAGCAGTTGGAACTATTGATATGGCAATATGGGATCTTGTTTCAAAAATTGAGGATAAGCCATTA
>KB910565.1 GCA_000383115.1 alpha proteobacterium SCGC AAA015-N04 | reverse complement strand
AATATATCCTTACCGATACTGTTTCTATTTTGTATTTATCCCAATAATATTGGGCTAAAGATTCACCAAAAACTTTTGATAATCCATAATTACTATCTGGTCGAGGTAGAACTTTACTATCAATAACATCTGACCTAGGATAAAATCCTACAGTATGAACTGAACTGGCCCATATAACCCTTTTAACATTATTTTTTCTGCAACCTTCATACAAGTTGTACATTCCAATTATGTTAGAATTCAAAACGTTACTCCATGTACCTTCTATACTTTGCCCACCCATATGAACTACACAATCAATATTTTTTGTTAAATCTATCATTGCTTCTAAAGATGAGAGATCTGCTTGAATAACTACTTCATTATCAAACTTTTTAAGTAATTTTTCTTTATCAGTGATTTTTAAAAGATTGCAATTTTGTGATAAAGTTTTTCTAAGTTGTTCTCCTAAAGCACCAGCTGCTCCAGTTAATAAAATATTATTAAATTTATGTTTAATCATTTTTAACTCCATAACTTTTTTGACTTTTTATATATTCTCTCCAAAAAGTGAACAAACCTGCTATAACTACTATTGCAGAACCTAAAATTATTTCATTTTCTAATTTTTCATTAAAAACTAGTACACCAATAGTTGAAACAAAAACCAATTGTAAATATGTAAATGGCTGTAGTATAGAAGCTTCACTATGTTTGAAAGCATTAATCATAAGAAAATGTCCACCTGCACCTAACATGCAAATTGCTAATAAAAATAACCAATGAGAATTCTCAATTGGAGTGTAAAAAAAAGGACCAATTGTACCTATAATGACAAATCCAGTAATGCCAGTATAAAAAAGACTTGTATCGGGGCTATCTTCACTTGATACATATCTAGTAAGAATCTGATAAACAGCAAATGCAAATGCGCAAGCTATTGCTATTAAAGATAGTGGGTCAAAAACCTTTGATCCTGGTCTAAGCATGATGAGAACACCCATAAAGCCAATTAAAATTGCAGCCCACCTCTTCCAACCAACTCTTTCTTTTAAAAAAAATACTGATAGAGCTGCTACCATCAATGGACAGCTAGCAAAAATTGCATGTGTTTCAATAAGACCAATTTTTAAAAAAAGATAATGCGCAAAACACATTTCAACTGCTAGAATAATTCCACGAAGAATTTGAATAAATTTAAACTTGCTCTTTGAAACTAGAATAATACTTTTATCCCCTATATTGTTAATTGATATTACAAATAGAAATAGGAAGAAATATCGGAACATATTAATTGCTATCACATTATAATAATCTGTTAAATATCTCGTAACACCGTCCATTACAGACAAACTTGATACAGCAGCAATTATAAATAATATGCCCTTTGCATTTGAAGAAATATTTAAAGGCATAATTTATTTTTTCTTCCTAGGTTTCAATAAAAGTCGATTGTTCTTTTAATCCCATCTTTAAGAGAAGTATACTTAAATTTTTCAAATATTTTAGAAGGCTCATTTCCTCGTATTTCATCTACTACACTTAATGGATTACCTTTGATTCCTATATCTGATAGCGGTATATTTTTTTTAATTAATTTTATAAAATCGCTAACGTCAGCTGTTATTCCATTTATGTTAATAGTTGATGCACCTGAAGGAATTTGAGATATTGACATTTCAACTAAATTTACAACATCTT
>KB910564.1 GCA_000383115.1 alpha proteobacterium SCGC AAA015-N04 | reverse complement strand
AATGGGAATATGTTTAGGGACTGATCATTATAACATTTTTTATTCAAGTGCTACCTGCGGAGTTTTTGGAGCTGCCGCAGCTTCAAGCTATATTCTTAATCATGATCAAAACAAAAATTTAGCATTGACTAAATTAAATTACTCTATTCAACTTGCTACAATGAATTCTTCAGGAATATGGCAATGCAGAAAAGGTGAAGGCGAAGCTAAACAATATGCTTTAGCTAATGCTTCGAGATCCGGATTAACATCAGCTTTTTTAGCCCAAAAAAACGCTAAAACACCTTTTGACATGATAGAGGGAGAATTAGGATATTTAAAAGCATTCACTAACAAAATTAATTTTGAAGCTTTAATTAAAAAAGAAAATACACATTTAATAAATGAAGTCAGCAATAAACCATGGCCAGCATGCAGACACAGTCACCCAGTAATAGGTGTGGCATTAGAATTAAAGAAAATAATAAAAAAAGAAAAATTTAATATTACAGATATTAGATTTATAGAAATAGAAACTTATCAAACTGCTATTGATTTTTGTAACAAACCAATCCCAACAAATGAAATTGAAGGTAAATTCTCGCTTCAACATTGTTGTGCAATTTCTTTAATATTTGAAGATATAAAAGAAAGTTATTTTGAAAAAAGTGTATTAAAGAATAATGAAATTGAGAGTTTACGAAAAAAAATTAGAGTTAATTCTAATAAACAAATGACAATTAATTTTCCAAAAAACTATTCTGTACAAATTAAAATTAAATTCAATAGTGATGAAGAACTCATTCAAAAATCAGATCATGCTAAAGGTGACCCAGAAAATCCAATGAGTGAAAAAGAAATATGTGATAAAACTCTTTACTTGGTCAATAGTCATATAAAAAACAATAATTGTAATAATTTAGTAGAAAAAATACTTAATACAAATATCGAAAATGATAAATCATCAGTTGTGTGGTTTAATGACCTACAACAAATTATAAATGGAAAGGAATATTAAAATGTTAAAAGAAGCTATTTCTTTTTCAAAGTTAAACATTAATGAAGGTTGGGAATTAACACCTGGTGCAGGTCCCGGAATTGAAATGAAAATGTTATCAGGAAGCTTAGATGAAGAAAAAAAAATTGGAGTAAGGACACGCTTAATAAGATTTTTACCTGGAGCATTTAATACCGAAGTTTTTGTTCATGATTATTGGGAAGAAGTTTATATGATCTCAGGATCAATTACTTTAGGTAATGATGAACCAGGAAATAAGAAGATCAAAACTCAATCTCCAGCATATGCATGTAGACCTCCAGGAACTAATCATGGACCATTCAGATCTGATGAAGGATGTTTGTTTCTAGAAGTTCAATATTATAATAAAGATTGAATTTTTATGAAATCAAACATACGAGATGCTCTAGAAAATAGGTTGTCAGTAAATAGTTATTTATGGCCAAAAAATGTTGATCCATATGAATTTATTGAGGCGATACTAAAAGCAGGAATTAAAAACATAGGATTACATACTGATTTTATTGAAGAATATGGTGTTAACAAATTAAAGCAAGAGTTAAGTCTTAACAAAATAAACGTTACAAGCATTAATTCTATAGGATATTTTACTGATAATTTTTATTTTAAACAACACGAGAAAATTTTTAATTATGCAAAAATATTAAAACCAGATGTCGTTTGTGTTATTTCTGGTGGAATTCTTGGAGGGCCAAATCCAATT
>KB910563.1 GCA_000383115.1 alpha proteobacterium SCGC AAA015-N04 | reverse complement strand
AGTTACTTTTATAATTCAACACAAAAAATCCCATAACAATATATCGTATGAGATTTATAATACAGGCGGACCTTTTACAACTGTCCCACTTAAGAGCAATAAAGAAAAAAAGTCCGCTGTGATATGGGTTAATGATAGTCTAAAAATAAAAAGACTACTCAGTTTAAGTAAGTTTGAGCTCCAAAGTGAAATAAATAAAAGGTCTTGTAACAAGTTAGGTAAAATTTCAATTGTTTCTGATTTACAAATCTCTAATGTTAATACACAACTAGCTGATAAGTTTGTAGATCATAGAATGATATTGATTGGAGAGGCTGCACATGCTCTGCCACCAATAGGAGCACAAGGTTTAAATTTAACAATTAAAGACATTAGGTTGATTTATGATTTAATTAAAAAATTTAAAAATAATATAGGCTCTAACGAGATGATCGCAGAATTTAATTTTAAAAGATTAATAGATGTAAAGATGCGGGCCACTAGCGTTAATGTTTTGAATAAAATATCACACACAGATAATTTAATTATTCTAAGAGTAAGAGAATTTGGATTAAATTTTTTACAAAAAGTAAAGCCTGTCAAATATTTACTGATGAGATATGGATTAGGTTAGTTTATTTTGGAAACAGATCAAAGTTTTTTCGTTCCGATAACATATGCGACAGAAATTGTAAAATTGAAGTTCAAAAAAGATTCAATGAATTAAAAAAAGTTGTTATTAGAGTAAGAAAAGTTAAGAAAAAAAATATGAGGAATTTATGAACTTTGAAAAAGATTGTTCTTTAATCATTATCGACTTGCAAAATGATTTCTGTCCTGGTGGCTCCTTGGCTGTTAATGAAGGAAATAAAATTATAAACAAAATTAACTCTTTGCAAACAAAGTTCTCCTCAATTGTTTTAACTCAGGACTGGCATCCATTAGACCACTTGTCTTTTGCCTCTAATCAAAATAATAAAACCCCCTATGAGACAGTTGAGATGTCTTATGGAGTTCAAGTTTTGTGGCCTAACCATTGTGTGCAAGGGACTTTTGGTGCTGAATTTCACAAAGACCTTGATACTAGTAAAGCAAATATAATTATTAGAAAAGGATATAGAAAACAAATCGATAGTTATTCAGCTTTTTACGAAAACGACAAAAAAACACTGACTGGATTAGATGGCTTCTTAAAACAAAATAACATTAAAAAAGTATATTTATGTGGTTTAGCACTTGATTTTTGTGTTTATTATTCAGCTATTGATTCTAAAAACTTAGGTTACGAAACTTACGTAATTCTTAATGCAACAAAAGCAATTGACTTAGATAGTTCTAAAAACAAATCATTAAAAGATATGGAAATCAAAAACGTAACTTTAATTCATTTATAATTTATTAATGATTTAAAAATAAATAAAAACTACAGTAAAAATAAAAAATGTAGATTAATTTGTATACTGAAACACTATAAGTCTATAAAGTCCCTTATAATCAAACGATTAAAATGAAATAATGAGGAGGCCCCTGTTACATGAATATAACTTAGTTGTATACACTTTTATTTTCACTTACCTCATTATTTAAACGAAAATAATTAGACCAATTTAATTTTCTTCTTTATTCTTTTTTAATTTTAATTAATTTTTATCTGACTTTTATGATTTAGAAATGAAAATAGACCTTTTTAATATATCTTATCCAAAGCAAAGAATATTGGAAATCAAAGAAAAAGTTGAAATGTTTCAATGGCATGAAATGCCTAATGAAGGCGGATGGTCTTTTGGAACAAATATAGATTACATGAAGCTTTTAGCTAATTATTG
>KB910562.1 GCA_000383115.1 alpha proteobacterium SCGC AAA015-N04 | reverse complement strand
TGCTGCATCTATATCTGGACTATTATTAACTACAGAAGCAGCTATTACAGATCAACCTGAACCAGATGCTCCAATGCCTGGCGGTGCCCCTGATATGGGCATGGGCGGTATGGGCGGCATGGGCGGCATGATGTAATGTTGTTTTTTATAAAATAAATACATAAAAAACCCTCATCTTTGAGGGTTTTTTGTTTGTAATATTGTCTATGGAAAAAATTACAATAAAAGATATAAAACTCATTGGTTTTCATGGCTTATATGACAATGAAAAAAGAGATGGAGTTAATCTAGGTTTTGATATAGAGCTTTTTTTTGAAAATCAAATAAATAATAGTAATGATAACATAGATAAAACGATTAATTATGTTGAAGTTATAGATGTTGTAAAAAAGATTAATTCATCAGATAATTTTGATCTTTTAGAAACGCTATGCAATAAAATTCTTAATGAAATAGTAAGGCTATATAATCCTTTAAAAGCGATTATAAGGGTAAGAAAGTTTGAGCTACCAATTGATACATCTCTTGATTTTGTAGAAGTGGAAATGACCAAGGAAAGTAATGTCTGATACTATTTATCTATCCTTAGGTTCAAACTTAGGAGATAAGGAGTCTAATATTGCTTCATGCATTGCTATGCTTGGTTCTTATATAGAAAATACAGAAATAAGGACTTCTTCATTTTACCTATCAGAACCCTTGTATAATGTCAATCAACCTTCTTTTCTTAATATTATAGTCGAATTAAAAACAGTATTTACACCATTCCAGTTTCTTGATAAAATTCACGATATAGAAAAAATGTTAGGGCGTAAATTAGAAAGAGAAAAAAATACTCCAAGGACAATTGATATCGATATTATTATGTTTGGAAATGCCTTTATTGAGACTGATAAACTTACTATTCCACATTCACACGCTTTATTGCGTAAATTTGTCTTAGTTCCATTAGCAGAGCTTATTCCAGATAAGGTTTTTCCTGGAACAAAATATAAGATGATTGATTTATTAGAAAAATGTCCTGATACTTCAACAGTAGATAAATACTTAATCGATAAGAAAGCATGAGCCAATTAGATTCATATATAGCAATAGAAGGCCCTATAGGGGTAGGAAAAACAAGTCTAGCAGAAATGATTGCTGAAAAATTGAATGCTAGAAAAGTATTTGAAGATTTTAAAGGCAATCCATTTTTAGAAGAATTTTATGAAGATCCAGATAGTAATGCTCTTCAAACTCAAGTATGGTTCTTGTTGCAAAGATATCAACAGCAACAGAAAGAAATCAAACAATTAAATGCATTTCAAAAAGGTGTTATTACTGATTATATGTTTGAGAAAGATAGATTATTTGCTGAGTTCACATTGCGGTCTCAAGCTGAATTCGAATTGTATTCTAGTGTTGCAGATATTTTAGAAAAAGATATTATTAAGCCAGACATGGTAGTTTATTTACAAGCAGATACATCTCGATTAATGAAAAATATCAAGCAACGAGGACGTGATTTTGAAAAAGGCGTTACAACTGAATATATCAATCAGGTAAATGAGAAGTATCAAGAATTCTTTGTGAATTATGACGAAAGACCTCTCTTAGTCATCAATGCCAACAATATTGATTTCGTTAATAATTCTGAAGATTTTGAGAATTTATTAGAGGTGATTCAGGAGCCTGCTAAGGGAAGAAGATATTTTAATCCCTCATAAATTATGATGAAATGGATAATAGCAGCTGGTGTACTATTTATGGTATATAGATTTTTTAATAAACAAGAAACTATATCTACAATAAAAAAAGATACAAAAATAGATTATAAAAAAGTAAAAGATGCGGAGTTTGAAGATCATGAATAGATATATATCATCATTTTTTTTAATTAAAACTGCGGTAAAGCTAGTAATAGCATTGGCATTTTCTTCGTCACTATTTAGTCAAGAAAAATCCAATAATCTTAATTTTATGT
>KB910561.1 GCA_000383115.1 alpha proteobacterium SCGC AAA015-N04 | reverse complement strand
ATCTCAAGAGCTCAGATTAAATAAACAGCCTAATTACAAAACAAAAGTAGATGATATTGATATTCATTTCATTTTTAAAAAATCTTCTTCCCCGAAGGCTATTCCGTTAATTTTAATTCATGGATGGCCCGGCTCAATAGTTGAATTTCTGGATATTATTGAACCACTTTGTGAACCAGAAAAATATGGAAATAAAGACGAAATTTGCTTTGATATTATTGCTCCCTCTATTCCTGGTTTTGCATTTTCAGGTAAACCAGCTAATCCGATTGGACCAAGAAAAATTGCTGAGATTTTTAATAAGCTTATGACGGAAAATCTTGGTTATGAAAGATATGTTGCTCAAGGTGGTGATTGGGGTAGTGCAATCTCTACATGGCTTGGTTTTGATCACTCTAAAAATTGTAAGGGTATTCATATAAATATGCTTCCAGCAAGACATATCGATGGGCCAAAAACCGAGGAAGAAAAAAATTGGGATAAACAATTTAATAAAGATTATGTCTCACAAAGCGGATATTTTGCTATACAGAGTACAAAACCTCAAACACTTAGTTATGCAATGATGGAGAGCCCAATAGGTGTGGCTGCTTGGATAGTAGAAAAATTTTACCATTGGTCTGATTTAAAAGATGGAAGTCTAGATTTGACATACCAAAAAGACGATTTATTGACTAATATTATGATTTATATCCTAACTAAATCATTCAATACATCATCTTGGATTTATTATGGCAGAGTCAAAGAAGGAGGACGCATCCTATCTGAGAAAGGAAGAAGGGTAGAGGTTCCAACTGGATGTGCTGTTTATCCAAAAGAGTTTTTAACATGGCCTCCTAAGTCTTATGTAGAAAGGCTTTTTAATCTAGTGCATTGGACTGAAATGAGCAAAGGTGGTCATTTTGCAGCCCTTGAGCAACCCTCTTCTTTAATAAAAGACATTCAAGATTTTTACAAAAAAGTCGCAATATAAAATTAATTTATCAGTTGAATTTTATTTATTCGTAAATAACATAGAAGTTTGAATATATGTTGTTGAAAATATGGATGTTTTGTATTGTATGTGGTGTTAGATATTCAAATACAAAATTGATACACGTAGGTCATCAATATATGGCAGATAATTTTGCCCCAAAACATTAAATGCACTAAGAATTTAAAACTTTTCATTTAACTCCTCACAAGGGATTGGGATTTTTAATTTTGATAACCAACAAAACTTGGTCTATAAGACGAAATTTACACTCTTACCAAAATGAAAAATAAATATTAATAAAAGCTAAATAATATGTTCAATAAATACGTAAAGCTTATTAAACCAAGTAAGACATACGTTGGTGCACAAGGTATTTCATATGATTCTGGTGTTTCAAGAAACACAGTTGGCTCAGAAAAAGTGTGTATGGATATTCTTCAAATGCCACCAGGTATTCATTCTATGCCACATATTCATAAAGAAATCGAAACTATGGCGTTTATACTTGAAGGTGAGTATACATTATTTGATGGCAAAAAATTAAAAAAGCAAACTTTGGCAAAACAAGGGGAACAAATATTCATTCCTGAAAACGTACCTCACACTCCTTTTAATCAAAGTGATAAAGAATGCATATGGGTAGTTGTTCACTGATCAGGAGATTATCAAGATGAATTAATCTAAATGCCAGATTTGGTCAAAGAACTTGATAAATTTAAATAAATCATATGGAAAAAAAAATTTTCAATATAATCAAGAACTTTATTAAATTTAAAAACGTTATTTATTTAATATTAGTTCTGCTATTACTATTAATTTTCAACAAGGATGCTACCTTTTCAGCTGTTTCGTGGACTATTTTTGTATTTAATTGTGTTTCGATATTTGATCTATTTAACATATTGACAATATCTTCAGTTGGCAGATTTCCATAATCTCCTGTCCCATTAGGCATTGCTATGCCACCTCCAATTCCACATATAGAACCTTCAATGAAACTTGCACCTGCATCAAGCGCTGAAAACATGTTGGTAGCCGCCATTCCTATTCGATCGTGAAC
>KB910560.1 GCA_000383115.1 alpha proteobacterium SCGC AAA015-N04 | reverse complement strand
GTAATTAGAGATGGTATGGGTCAATCACAAGTTACAAGAAAAGATGGAGCTGTTGATACTGTCATTACAAATGCTCTTATTGTTGATGTAAATGGAATATATAAAGCTGATATTGGAATTAAGGATGGTACTATTCAAAAAATTGGAAAATCTGGAAATCCCGATACTCAACCAAAAATTGACATAATTATTGGACCTGGTACTGAAATAATCGCAGGTGAAGGTAAGATTATTACAGCTGGAGGATTTGATTCTCACATCCATTTTATATGTCCTCAACAAATTGACGATGCACTGCACTCAGGTTTAACAACAATGCTAGGAGGAGGTACTGGACCTGCTCATGGAACTTTGGCAACAACATGTACACCTGGATCTTGGCACATAGGTAAAATGATACAATCAGCGGATGCTTTTTCTATGAATCTTGCTTTCGCAGGTAAAGGCAATTCTTCTAAACCAGAAGGATTAATTGAACAGGTAAGTGCTGGCGCATGCGCATTAAAATTACACGAGGATTGGGGAACTACACCTGGTTCTATTGATAGCTGTTTAAATGTTGCTGATAAGATGGATGTTCAAGTAATGATTCACACAGATACTTTGAATGAAAGTGGTTTTGTTGAAAATACAATAAAAGCAATCAATAATAGAACAATTCATGCTTTTCATACTGAAGGTGCTGGTGGAGGTCATGCTCCTGATATTATAAAAGTATGCGGGAATGAAAATGTAATACCGTCATCGACTAATCCAACAAGACCCTATACTATAAATACTTTAGAAGAACACTTGGATATGCTTATGGTATGTCATCACTTAGATAAATCAATTCCAGAAGACGTTGCCTTTGCCGAAAGTAGAATTAGAAAAGAGACTATAGCAGCTGAGGATATCCTTCATGATTTAGGTGCCTTTTCAATTATAGCTTCTGACAGTCAAGCAATGGGAAGGGTTGGAGAAGTTATTATAAGAACTTGGCAAACAGCTCACAAAATGAAAGTCCAAAGAGGTCGTCTAAAGGAAGAAAAAGGTAATAATGATAATGTAAGAGTTAAAAGATATGTAGCTAAATATACAATTAATCCAGCTATAACGCATGGTTTATCTAAACATATAGGTTCAATAACTGAAGGTAAAAGAGCTGACATAGTAATATGGGATCCAGCTTTTTTTGGAGTAAAGCCAGAGATTGTGATTCTTGGTGGAAGCATTGCGTGTGCTCAAATGGGTGACCCTAACGCATCAATTCCAACTCCACAGCCTGTATATACAAGACCAATGTTTTCTTCTTATGGAAGATCTTTAGAGACATCTTCAATTACTTTTGTAAGTAAAGATTCTATAAAAACTGGAAGTTTAGATTCATTAAAACTTGCAAAAAATGTTGCTGCTGTGGAGAAAACAAGAGATATCTCAAAAAAAGACATGGTTTATAATGATTATTGCCCAGATATTTCTGTTGATCCTGAAACATACGAAGTTACAGCTGATGGAGAAATTCTGACCTGCGAGCCGGCCACAGAATTGCCTATGGCGCAGAGATATTTTTTATTTTAGAGAAAATAATGATTTCAGAAAAAATTTTAATTAACCCAGAAAATAAAAAAATAGAAGACACTATAACTTTAACTTATGATCAAAGGTTTATAAGAAGAAAAAAGCTAGTTTCTGATAATAATTTTGGATTTTTAGTAAATTTGTCTGAGACTATATCTTTAAAAAAAAATGATGGTTTTTTACTAGATAATGGATCAATTATTCTAATTAAATCTGCAAAAGAAGAATTATTAGAAATTAAAAGTAATAATCTTATGAAAATAACTTGGCATATTGGTAACAGACATATACCTTGCCAAATCGAAGATGAAAGACTTTTGATACAAGTTGATAAAGTAATTGAAAATCTTATCATAAAGCTGGGTGGATCCATAAAAAGAGTAAAAGAAGAATTCATTAGATGGAATAAAGGTATTAGATCTTACAAGAGTTTTAGCAGGGCCTTATTGTACCCAATTGCTTGGTGATCTTGGTGCAGAGATAAT
>KB910559.1 GCA_000383115.1 alpha proteobacterium SCGC AAA015-N04 | reverse complement strand
AAAGCAGACTTTGAAAACAAGATCCACAACCTGGAGCAAGCAAAAAATAAAATCGAACAGGCAAAAATCAAACTTGAACAAACAAAAAATCAGCTTTGAAAAATATCTGACCTCTCAGATTGCCTCTACTTTTGACGAAATTCAGAGCCTCTCTACTGAGTTGAATAGTTTGGAGCAGCGCGAGAGAAAGCTGGTTTCTGATTTAAAAAATACAGATATTGATAGAGATGAGAATGCTCTTGAGCTTGAGGAGAATTCCCTAGAATTAATGAAAGCTAATTTAGAGCAAAAAAAGTTTATTTCTGGAAAGTTAAACGAAAAAAACTCAACACTAAAAGATCTGACGTTGAAGCAACAAAGCTTAAAAGAAAAAGTAATCAAACTCACACGACAGGTTGAAGATGTAAAACTAACGTCGCCTATTGATGGGACTATTCTAAAGCTAGAAGATCAGTTTGAAGGCACAGTGATTAAGCCTGGGGACATTATAGCCACATTGGTGCCAAAAGATTTAAACTTCCACGTTGAAGTAGACATTGATCCAGCTGACATCACACATGTTTATGAAGGAGCGACAGTAAAGGTTATGCTTGATTCGCTTCCATCACAAAAACATGGCGAGTTACTCGGTAGGGTCACCCTGCTGTCAAAAGACACTGTTGATGAGGATGTGTTTGGAGAAAAGAATAGCGTTTACCGAGCTGAGATTGAAATCGTTGAAAATAATCTGGTAGAATTACCAGAGGGATTTAAACTAATGCCTAGTATGAGTGTTGCTGGTAATATTAAGTCTGGGAAGCGTACAGTGATGACCTTCTTGATGTTCCCAGTTATAAAAACACTCGAAACTTCATTCAGGGAGCCTTAAGTTTGGCGCTGTTGTTTGGCTCACGCTCTGCTAACAAAAACGATCTCAGAACCCACCTCACCAAAAATTAAAGGGCTTTTTGAGTGGGTTTGCTGGCCTTAGACTATCAGTCAGTTTGTCCAACACATGCCCGATGCCAAGTTTATCTGCTGTCAAGCTTCCTGTTGCTGCTGCTAACTTGAACTTTTTCAAAGTAATATCATGCCTCGCTTGAACAAGCCGAAGCTCAGCACCGTTGAAGCCTTTTTCAGCATCAAGCAAATCCAACGTGGTTTTCAGACCAAATTTCAGTTCCTTTGCCACTCCATCTACTACTAAACGAGAAGCTTCGACTTCAGCTACCACCGCATTAAGTGTGATTCTTGCCCCTTCATAGTCGCGGAATGCCGATCTTGCTTCAATCTTGGCATTATCTATCACCTCTTTCAGATCTCTCATCAACTGAGAGTGCAAAGCGACCTTTTTTCGCGCGCTGGATTCTGTGGAACTAGTCGGATAAAGGGGCGAGGAAATCGAAATCGATGCTGAAACCGAATCTGAGGAGTTGCTTTGTGTAGCAGAAAGGCTAATTCCTAGGGTAGGATTTTGTTTAGCTTGAGTTAACTGTAATTCCTGACCCGCAGCTTTCTCAGTCAATTTAGCAATAATCACGGTTGGGCTGTTTTTTATAGCCAGCTCTTCAGCTCTTTGTCGATTTAGGGGAAGTGTTTTTTCAATCCCCAGAAGCTGGGCTTCGCCAAGATCATTATCCGCCGGCATGAGTGTGAGTTTAGAAAACAGGTCCTTTGCATTTTCCAAACTAGTGGCGAACAAAGCTCTATCGGCCTTGGCCCTTGCATAACGGGCTTCAGCCTCAGCTAAGCTTGTCGGCGTTCCTATTCCTTCTGCGAGATTAACCTTGGCGGCGGCAACATGTTTTTCAAGCCTGCTTATATTATTGTTCTGTAGTTCAACTTCCTGATAGGATTTAGATAAATTTAAATATGATTGAACCGCCTCAAGCACCACACCTTGTTCTGTATTTCTATAGCTGGCAGTTGCGCTCTCTAGTTGGATTTCCGCTAACTTACGGTTCTCGCGAGACTGCCCACCATCAAAAATATTTTTTGAAAAAATAATTTTGTTAGAAAAAGTGTCTGAGCCAGTATAACCGCTACCACTATCCGTTTCGCTCAATGACCCAGATCCCAAATATTTTAAGGAAGACTCCTCAGTCGCATTGCTTGCAAAAATAGACTCCCTT
>KB910558.1 GCA_000383115.1 alpha proteobacterium SCGC AAA015-N04 | reverse complement strand
TAGTAAATCAATTGTAGAAAATATAATTTCAGTTATCAATGGATCCCCACAATTATTTGTTTTATCGAGTGAAACCAGTTTAAATGAGATTAATAAAAATTTAAATATTCAAGAAATAGCAGCAAAAAATAAAGTTAGGTACGTACTAACTGGAAGCTATCAAGTATTAGGAAAAAAAATAAGGATTACTTCGCAGTTAGACGATGCTTTTAAAAAAAATATTATTTGGTCAGGAAAATTTGATAATGAAATTGATAATATGTTTGAAATTCTTGATGATATTTCAGGTACAATATTTAAGGAAGTTCATGTCAAAGTAAGTGGTTTGCCCAGAAGTGAACTTTCATATTTTGTTTCAAACAAAGATTACATGACATATCTAAAATGTCATGATTTATACGCACAGTTTTCTTCCAAAACAAATATGGAATCCTTCAAGTGTTTAAAAGAGATTTCAGATTATAAAGCGAACCCATATGTGTCCATGCTGAAGGGTTGGTTGTATTTTCAAAATATTTGGATGGGAACGTCTAAAGACTCCATAGTAGATATGAAACTAGCTAGAGACATTGCGGAAAAAAGTAAAAAGTCATTAACCAATGGTATGCCATATATTCTAGCTGGTTGGTTAGACTTTTTAAGTAAGGATTTTGTTAATACAGAAAAAAATGCAAAAAAAGCTCTTGAGGTCGATCCTTTCAATTCTAAAATTATTCCTGTTGCGGGATCATTGTTAAGAAGATTAGGCAAATACAATGATGCTTTGCCTGTATTCACAAAAACGTTAGAATTAAGCTCAAATCCGGCACATTGGGTTTGGTTTGAATATACTATCACTTTAACAGCGTTGAAAAAATATGAAAAAGCAAATGAAATCATTGAAAAGGCCCTTAAAACAAAAGAAGCTGGTACCCAAAATACTATATTAATTTTGAATCAAGCAGCTATTGCGATTTATGAAAATAAAATTGCAATAGCTAAAGAAAAATGCAAAAAAGCGAAATCTAGAACACCAAATTTTGATTTAGAAAAAAATCTTAAGATGATTAGTGATACGGTTGACAAAGATTTTTATAATAATTTTCTTCTCGTCTTAAAATCTGCATGTGACTAAATTTATTATGTCTTAAAATGTCTTAACACTTTCACTATGGTGTAACAGGTATAATTTGCCTTATTATACAAAAAGTGTCTACTACGGTTTTGTACGAAAATAAACTTTATGATTTCAGGGGTTTACATAGCCAAGCGACTGGTTCAGTCCCAGTTAGTCCACCATTTCTAAAAAATTAAATATATACGTAACAACGTAGACTTAGCTTGTAAGCTATTAAAGTTATTTAGTTATTTTTATTACGCATCTAAAAAATATTCCGATTTGATACTTAACGCATGCTTAAAAATTAGTAAAAAATAGGTGTTTTTACTCCCCCAATAGTACGTAAAAGTTTATTAGATATTTTTCAGGTAATTCCAAAATAAAATAGGGTTTACAGCGTTAGAACAAAAAAAGTCTTTTTTATACAAATTAATATTTTACTACTTTTCCCCAAAGGAATTGAGATGGGCCAAAGCCCAATCTTGCATCTTCCATTTTTAAAAGACGGGTATGATCAATCATCATATTAATATTTGGACCATATATTTCTATGTATTTACATAAAACATCTTGGTCATCTGCTTCAACCATAAATTCTGACAATTGTAAAGGACTTATAATTTTATCAATAATGTTCCATCTAAAATTTTCTTTATTCAAATTTTCTGTTAAACCCTCAGATTCCAATAATATTTTCCATGATCCTGCATTAAGAAATTTCTTTGATTGATTTTTTAACCTTTCAATAAAAATAGATTTATCGTCAACTTCAGAGTGAGCAAAGGCAATCCCAATTTCATTTAGAACCTTAACCCCTTTTTTTGAAATATTTTCTATTAACCTACACATATCATCATCATCTATTGACCGGGCTATACTTGATATTTCTAAAATATCAATTCCCATATCTTTAGACTTTTCTGTGTACTCATCTACTACCTTTTTACCACCTAATAAAGCAACGTCCATAACAGGATTTCCAATGGAAACCATAACATTAAATTTTTTGCAGATAGAAATAAAATCAATAAGAGATTTTTCATTCATTTGTGCTGCTTGTTTACCAGATAGTTTAAATATGTCTACCATATGACT
>KB910557.1 GCA_000383115.1 alpha proteobacterium SCGC AAA015-N04 | reverse complement strand
ATGAAAGTTAAAGATTTAAAATTACCCCTCAAAGGGAGTTGTCATTGTGGTGTAATAAAATTTCAAGTAAACACAAGTTTAAAAGATCTTCGTAGATGTAATTGTTCTATTTGTTCTAGAAAGGGATTTGTAATGGGCTCTGCTCCTGTTGATATGCTTACGATCGTGTCTGGTAAAAAATATTTATCAACTTACAAATGGAATACTAACGTAGCTGAACATTATTTTTGTAAAATCTGTGGAATAAACACTCATCACAAAAGACGATCAAATCCTAGTGAATATGGATATAATATAGCTTGTATTGAAGGTTTTGAGATGTCTTGGATTGAAAATGCTCCTTTTGTAGATAATACAAAAATGAGCTTGGTAGACACAACCAAATCAAAGATAGAAAATAATTAAAGATTTTGTTTTATAATTTTATGTAGAAGTCCAGCAAAAATTATTACCATAAAAACTCTCAACATATGATGTGGACTTATAAATGACATATCTGCCCCTACGGAAAGAGCTAAGATATTCATTTCGGATTGTCCTCCAGGCGAGAATGCTAGTAAAATTGATAATGGATCATATCCAATATTTATTAAAATAAAGTAAATAATCAGTAGAGGAATAATAGCTATTAAAGTTGTAATCAGTCCAGCCAATACTGGGCCTAATATTTCTTTTAAAGTAATATTTTTAAAAAGACATCCAAGAGCTGAACCTAATAGAATTTGGACAGCAATAACAATTATATACATTGGCATTGCCTCAACAATTTCAAAAATATGTATCAATGCTGAAAAAATCATTGGACCAATTATTGTTGGTCCTGGGATTTTCAACTTAGCAGCAAAATACCATCCTAAATAAGATATGATAAAGACAAATGGGAGTTGTTTCCAATTATGAAATAAATTAGGATTTGGCAAAATATCAACACTTAGCTGCGGAACTGACATAATTAGTAAGGAAGCTAAAAACACAACAACTACAATTCTAGTAGCATGTATTAAAACTAAAGTTCTAGTGTTTGATCCAATCTCTTGACCGAGAATGACCATTTCATTCAAGCCACCAGGAAAAGAGCCATAAATTGAGGTTAGCCTGTCCATTTTCATAATTTTGTTTAAATATAAATAAGTTGTAGAACCCATTAAGACTATAAAAAATGGAACAAATAATAATGAAATTCCAATTTCATCAACTCTGTCAATTATTTCTGGTCCAAAATTAGCTCCAATCGTACAACCGAGTAATGCTCTACAAACAGGTCTTGGTTTTTTCCCAATAATTACTCCTTTACCTATTGCCGCAAAAAATCCACAACCTATCAATGGTCCCAACATCCATGGTAAAGGAAGGCCTATATAATACGCGAAAAATCCACTAGCTATTGCTAACAATAAACTCCAAGTGTATCGCCATTTTTCAGGCCACCACCCAAATAAAAATTCAACTAGTTTTGATCTATAAGTGATCATTTAAATTTTTTGGAATATAAATATTTCCATCCATTATTTTTCTAGATGTCCGATAGATACCACAAGAAACTATGAAATCATTTTTATTGTCTTCATTACATAAGCTTGTTTCAACAAAACAATCTATTGATCCCAAAGGATGCTCTACAGAAACTTTATTTTCTTCTTTTACTTCAATTTGAGAAATTTTAGAGGCAATTGTATTAGAAATCAGACAGGCAGATGCAATGCAATTAGTACCTGTAGCCGCATGTGTTTCATGACAGGTATTTGGAGTAAAATATCTGGAAGTAATAGTTCCGCCATTTATCGGCTTTGATAAAAGAGCAAATTTTGGTATTACCTTTCCACTCACATCCCCCAATCCCATTTGCTCACCCGCAATAACTCTGATCTCTTCAATCTTTTTATTTAGCTCATTGCTAGTTTCATTTCCAATTATGCCAAAGTCAGAGGCTTTAGCGATCACCATAGGCATTGATATGTCAAGACATGTAACTTCTATACCATTCACAGTTATATAAGGCGTACCTGTAGGCAACATTTTCCCTGTAACTCCACCTACTATATTCTTAAATTTTAATAAAATTGGAGCACCTTTCCCAGGAACTCCATCAATTTTAAAATCTCCCATATATTTTAGTTTTTTATTTGGTGTAGGCACTACAGCTTCAATTATAGAACCTGTATTTACTGATCTAATGTTAATTTTAGTTTCATTTTCTTCAGCATCAATAAAGCCTTTTTCAATTGAAAAAGGGCCTACTGCTGAGAGCATATTGCCGCAAGTAGGTCCATAGTCCACTTTTGCTTTGTCTACTATTACTTGAGCAAATAAGTAGTCTATATCTATATTCTTTTGTTTGCTTTTTGAAATTATACAAACTTTACTTGTAACTGATGTTGCCCCACCCATTCCATTTATTTGTCTGAGATCAGGAGAACCCATGGCT
>KB910556.1 GCA_000383115.1 alpha proteobacterium SCGC AAA015-N04 | reverse complement strand
TGGAAAAAATTCTCATGTAGCAACTTTATGGAGACACTTGGCTCACTGGCCTTTTTTTCTTGAAATAATGTATATAAAACTCAGTAAATTATCTGAGGAAAGAGTTCTTCAATCATTACTATTTAAAACTCAAAAATATTTACAAGACAGAGGTTTGTTAATAGAAGCAAAAGTTTATTTTAAAAATGATTTATCTTCAAAGGCTTATTCTGTAATTAAAAGTTACGTGTACGAAAAAGATAAGGTTATACGAATGGTTGTAATTGGCTTCATTATGCAAAAATGGATAGAAAAACAAAAATTCTTAGACTTGAATAACTAGAAAATTAATTATGTATTTTATTAAAATTTTAACTATTTTATTTTTATTTATACCAATTTTAGCGTCTGGGAATCAAAAATCTGATCTAAACAAATCAGAAAATTACAATTTAAACTCAGGAAATAAATATCTGAAATTTAAAAAAGAAGGTAAACCAGTAATTTCTAATAAATGGATGGTTGTCACAGCAAATACCCAAGCTTCTGAGGCTGCTGCTAAAATACTTAAAAATGGTGGGACAGCTTCAGATGCAATGATTTCAGCTCAATTGGTTTTAGGTTTAGTGGAACCTGAATCCTCTGGTCTTGGTGGTGGTGCATTTCTAGTTTATTTTGATAATAAAACTAAAAAAGTCACAACTCTTGATGGTCGTGAAACAGCGCCATTACTAATTAATGAAAATGTATTTCAAGATATTAACGGGAACTCATTAAAGTTTTTTGATGCCGTTGTAGGAGGACAATCAGTTGGCACACCTGGTACTCCAGCTTTACTTGAAATGGCGTATAAAAAATGGGGTAAAACTAAATGGTCTTTATTATTTGATGATGCGATTAATTTATCAAATAATGGTTTTGTAATTTCAAATAAACTTAGCTCTTCTATAAAAAAAAGTAGTAAATCATTAAGTAAGTTTTTGAAAACTAAATCCTATTTTTTACCCAATGGTATGCCACTAGAATCTGGTAACATTCATTTTAATAAAAATTATGCTAATACTCTTAAAGCTTTTGAAAAAAATGGATCGAAAGTTTTTTATAATGGTTATATTGCGAATGATATTGTCTCAACGGTAAATAATGCCAATCATAATCCTGGAGTTTTATCTATTAAGGATATGATTAATTATAAGGTTATAGAAAGAAAACCCATATGTTCAAATTATAAAGGGTATCAAGTATGTGGAATGGGACCTCCTTCATCAGGAGCTATAACGATTGCTCAAATTCTTGGAATGATTGAAAATTATGATATTTCAAATCTAGGACCTAATAATCCTGAAACCTGGAGAATAATTGGAGATGCCTCAAGATTAGCTTTTGCGGATAGATCTATCTATATAGCTGATAGTGATTTTATCGATGTCCCAGTTAAAAAGTTAATAGACTATAACTACTTGAAAAATCGCTCAAAATTATTAAACAGAAAAATTAAACTTAAGAAAATTAAAGCTGGTAAATTAACAAGTAATTTATCAATAAAATGGGGTCCAGATAATTCGATAGAACTTCCATCAACATCCCATATTTCAATAGTAGATCAGTATGGAAATGCATTATCAATGACTACTACGATTGAAAACAGATTTGGTTCTAGATTAATGACAGATAGTGGGTTTTTACTTAACAATGAATTAACTGATTTCTCATTTAAATCATCTAAAAATGGAAAAAAAGTAGCTAATAGTATTGAACCTAGTAAAAGGCCGAGATCATCTATGGCCCCTACTATCATCTTAAAAAATAATAAACCTGTTTATATTTTAGGAAGTCCTGGTGGAAGTAATATTATTGGATATGTTGTAAATGCTATAATTTCAATGATCGATTGGAAAAAAAATGCCCAAGAAGCTGCATCAATAGCTCATGGAATAAATAAATTTGGAACTTATTACATAGAGAAAGATACTTATATGCGTAAGCTATTGCCCTCATTAGAAGCTATGAAATATAAAGTTAAATTAAGTAGTTTTTCGTCTGGATTAAATATTATTCACATAGATGATAAAATATATGGAGGATCTGACCACAGAAGAGAGGGAATAGCAGTTGGCAACTAAATAATTAATCTAAACTTCCTAGTGGTTTTAATTTTTCAATAAATTCATCTAATACTTTTTTATAATTAACAAATAAACTTAAGCGTTTTCGCGTTAATCCTTTTTCTTTTGCTTTCAAGAAAAACTTTTTTGCATCTTCATCTTTTCCTTTAGTTAAAAGAACATACGAGTAAAACCCTAGCATTACTGGATCAATATCTTTTACGTCTAATTTTGGTACTATCATTCGCTCAATTGAATCTAAGTCATTATTTTGATAATAAGCAGCGATTAAATTTTTGGTAATAAAAAATCCATTGTCATTTGGAGCCAATTGCAATGCACTTTTGTAAAAAGAAATTGCTGATTTTAAATCAGAACATCTTTTGTATATTGAACCAGCAATTGAAAAAGCATCTACTGAGCCACCT
>KB910555.1 GCA_000383115.1 alpha proteobacterium SCGC AAA015-N04 | reverse complement strand
AATGTCACCCATGTATTCTTCAGGTGTTACACATTCAACCTTCATTATTGGTTCTAATAAAACAGGAGAAGCTTTTTGCATTCCTTCGCGAAAAGCGGCGCGAGCAGCTATCTCAAATGCCATAACAGAGGAATCAACATCATGAAATGCGCCATCATGTAAATTGACCTTAAAATCTATAGCAGGAAACCCTGCAATTATACCAGATTCTTTGGCTAAAATTAGACCTTTTTCAACTCCAGGAATATATTCCGTAGGTATATTTCCACCTTTAATAGAATTTATAAACTGAAAATCGTTGTCGGGATTAGGAGAAAAAGTCATCTTAACTCTAGCAAATTGACCTGATCCACCAGATTGTTTTTTATGTGTATAATCAACCTCAACTTCTTTTGTTATTGTTTCTCTGTAAGCAACCTGAGGAGCTCCAATGTTAGCTTCAACTTTAAATTCTCTCTCAAGTCGATCAATCAAAATGTCAAGATGAAGTTCTCCCATACCCTTCATAATTGTTTGTCCAGATTCAATATCAGTTGACACTTGGAATGAGGGGTCTTCGGCAGCTAATCTAGCAAGGCCTGTAGACATTTTTTCTTGATCATTTTTAGATTTTGGTTCTACAGCAATTTCTATAACTGGATTAGGAAATGTCATAGTTTCTAATACTACAGGTTTGATTGGATCAGATAAAGTGTCACCAGTAGTAGTTTCTTTCATTCCAGCGAGTGCTACGATATCACCAGCAAATGCCTCATCAATTTCCTCTCTGTTGTTAGAATGCATCATCATCATTCGACCGACACGTTCTTTTTTCCCTTTAGTTGCATTAAGCAAAGAATCACCTTTTTTAATTTTTCCCGAATATATCCTTAGAAAGGTTAGAGAGCCCACAAAAGGATCATTCATAATTTTAAAAGCCAAACCGGAGAAGGGCTCTGTATCACTAGCTTTTCTCTCAACATTTCTTGTTTCAGAAGTGTCACCAGGTAAAAATCCTACATAAGGTGGTACGTCAAGAGGGTCTGGTAGATAATCAATAACTGAGTTCAACATTGTTTGAACACCTTTATTTTTAAAAGCAGATCCACAAAGCACAGGCACAAAATCCATTGCTAAGGTTCCCTTTCGAATCAGTTTTCTCAAGGCAAACTCATCAGGTTCTTCACCATCTAAATATTTTTCCATCCATTCATCATCTTGTTCAACAGCGAGTTCTAGAAGGTTAGATCTCATCTCCTTAGCTTTTTCAATTAAATCATCCCTAATATTACCAATTGTCCATGAAGCACCAAGATCTTCTGAATCCCAAACCCATTCTTTCATAGATACTAAGTCAACTAAACCAACAAAATTATTTTCTACCCCAATAGGTAGATTTAATGGCATTGGTGTGGCCCCAGTTCTATCTTTAATCATATCAACACATTTAAAGAAATCCGCACCAATTTTATCCATTTTGTTAACAAACACTATTCTAGGAACCTTATATCTATCAGCTTGTCGCCAAACGGTTTCAGTTTGTGGTTCTATACCAGCGTTAGCGTCCAACACAACTACAGCGCCATCTAATACTGCTAAAGAACGTTCAACTTCTATAGTAAAATCGACATGACCAGGTGTATCAATAATATTAAACCTGAATTTAGCATCTTCTTCTGAATTTCCAAAGCTCGGATCAAAGTTTTTTCCGTCTTCAGTCCTAAACCAGAAGCAAGTAGTGGCAGCTGAAGTTATAGTAATGCCACGCTCTTGTTCTTGTTCCATCCAATCCATAGTTGCGTTACCATCATGAACTTCACCAATCTTATGAGACCTTCCAGTGTAATAAAGTATTCTTTCAGATGTTGTAGTTTTACCAGCATCAATGTGAGCAATTATGCCAAAATTTCTATATCTATTTAAATCGTATCCACGAGACATTTTCAATCCTTATTTTACCAGCGATAATGTGAAAAAGCTTTATTAGCTTCTGCCATTTTATGAGTATCGTCTCTTTTTTTGACTGATGCTCCTTTGTTTGATGACGCATCTAAAAGTTCTCCACTCAGACGTTCAGTCATTGATTTTTCTGATCTATTTCTACTGCTATTAATCAACCATCTTATTGCAAGCGCAAGAGCCCTCTCCGATCTTACTTCTACAGGAACTTGGTATGTTGCACCACCTACTCTCCGAGATCTCACTTCTAATTGAGGCTGTACATTATCTATTGCATCATTGAAAATTTTTATTGGCTCTGAACCAGATTTTTTTTCAATAACATCAAATGCCCCATAAACTATCTTTTCAGCTGTAGATCTTTTACCATCATACATTAAACAAGAAGTAAATTTAGAAATAATTTTGTTACCAAATTTAGGATCTGGCATTACATCTCTTTTAATAGCTTTTCTTCGTCTTGACATAATTATACCCTACTTATTTAGGTCTTTTAGAACCATATTTAGATCTTCTTTGTCTTCTATCCGATACACCTTGCGTATCTAATGTTCCTCGAACCACATGATACCGCACGCCTGGTAAATCTTTTACCCTTCCACCCCTAATTAATACAACAGAGTGCTCTTGAAGGTTATGACCTTCACCAGGTATATATGATGTAACCTCAAATCCATTCGTAAGTCTAATTCTAGCAACTTTTCTAAGTGCAGAATTTGGCTTTTTAGGTGTAGTAGTATAAACTCTAG
This sequence comes from alpha proteobacterium SCGC AAA015-N04, assembly GCA_000383115.1. Lineage (GTDB taxonomy): Bacteria > Pseudomonadota > Alphaproteobacteria > Puniceispirillales > Marisalimonadaceae > Marisalimonas. The sequence continues at coordinate 84,044 of KB910555.1, read as the reverse complement.
TACAAACACCTCTTTTTTGTGGACACGATTGCATAGCAGGGACTTTGGTTTTATTAACAGGTTTATCTCGACCACGCCTTATAAGCTGGTTAATCGTAGGCATTTTAAAATCCTTCAAAAATAATTCAATACCATTAAGAGCATCGTTTTATATTAATAATTAATCACACAATAATAAGCTAGCGTCTAATTTTCATTACAACCAGGGCTCATTAGTGGCGGGATTGTATTATTTACAATCAATTTGGTCAAGAACAAAAGAACAAAGTTCTGCTTTTTTTTTCTCAATCACTTTCTACATTAGTTTCGTCAATCATGAGCGCTTCTTCTTTTGCTTTAGCTTCTAAAATTTCTCTATCTCTTTTGTTAGCTGTCATTCTTAACTTGTTTACGACAGAACCCGTTCCTGCCGGAACCAATCGGCCAACAATTACGTTTTCTTTTAATCCTAACAAGGCATCTGACTTTCCAGATACAGCAGCTTCAGTAAGTACTCTTGTTGTTTCCTGAAAAGATGCTGCAGATATAAAACTTTCAGTTTGCAAACTAGCTTTTGTAATACCTAATAAAACAGGTGACCCCTTAGCTGGTTCGATGTTTTGTTCGACAGCCTTTTCGTTGGCTTTCTTAAACTCTAATCTATTTACATGCTCACCATTTAGGAAAGTTGTTCCTCCATGATCAATTATTTCAATTTTTTGTAACATCTGTCTAACAATAACCTCAATGTGTTTATCGTTTATTTTTACACCTTGAAGCCTATAAACATCTTGGACTTCTTTTACTAAATAGTCAGCTAACGCCTCAATGCCAAGTATATTTAAAATATCGTGAGGAACAGGACTACCATCAATTATCATGTCACCTTTTCTAATAAAATCTCCTTCTTGCACAGCTAATAATTTACCTTTAGGAACCATATATTCTATTGGATCAACACTAGTATCTTGAGGAACTACTCTAATTCTTCTTTTCGCTTTATAATCAGCTCCAAATTCGACAACCCCATCACTTTCTGAAATTATTGCAAAATCTTTAGGTTTTCTTGCTTCAAATAACTCAGCTACTCTTGGTAATCCACCAGTAATATCTCTAGTTTTAGAACTTTCTCTTGGTATACGTGCTAAAACTGAACCAGCTTTAACTTTGCTTCCATTTTCAACACTCAGTATAGCGTTCATTGACATGAAATATCTAGCTTCTAATCCATTTGGTAAATTAATTACTTCTCCATCATCATCCCTTAGTGTGATTCTAGGTCTCAAATTTGATCCACCACTCTGTTGTTTCCAGTCCATTACAACTCTACTTCCAATTCCAGTAGATTCATCCACTATTTCTCTCATAGAAATACCTTCAACTAAATCGACATAGTGAGCAGTTCCTTCTTTTTCAGTAATTATGGGAATGGTATAAGGGTCCCATTCTACTAAAATTTCTCCAGCTTTAACTTTATTACCATCTTTTTTTAACAGTTTTGCTCCATATTGTAACCGATATCTAGCTTTTTCTCTTCCTTGTTCATCTAATAAAAGCAGTTCAGAGGATCTTGATAGCACCACCTCACTTCCATCATCTGTTGTAACTAAAGAGACATTGTCAAGCCTTAGTTTACCATCAAAAGGTGCCTCTATTTTAGATTGTTCCGCTCCTCTTTGAGCAGCACCACCTATATGAAAAGTTCTCATTGTCAATTGAGTTCCTGGCTCACCTATTGATTGTGCTGCAATCACACCCACAGCTTCACCAATATTCACAGGAGTACCTCTAGCAAGATCCCTACCATAACACATAGCGCAGATGCCTGGTTGTGTATCACATGTTAAAGCTGATCTAACTTTTACTTGGTCAATTCCAGCTCTTTCAATTTTGTCAACATCATCTTCATTAAGAATTGTATCTTTTTTGATAATTATACTATTATCTTTTGAATTAATTAGATCACTCGCTAAAGTTCTACCTAGTATTCTTTCTGTTAAAGGTTCAATTATGTCTCCACCTTCAATAACAGCCCGCATTATAAAACCGTTTTCTGTTCCGCAATCTTCTTCAGTTACAATACAATCTTGAGCAACATCAACAAGTCTTCTTGTCAAATAACCGGAATTAGCGGTTTTAAGAGCAGTATCAGCTAAACCTTTTCTGGCTCCATGCGTAGAATTAAAATATTCAAGGACATTCAGCCCATCTTTAAAAGATGATTTTATGGGTGTTTCAATAATTTCACCTGATGGTTTTGCCATTAAACCCCTCATTCCAGCAAGTTGTTTTATTTGGGCTGCAGACCCCCTAGCCCCAGAGTGTGCCATCATCCACACTGAGTTAACTGGTTGACCAATTTTTGTAGTTGAAATATTTTTCATCATTTCTGCTGCAACATCATCGGAACATTTTGACCAAACATCAACAACCTTATTATATTTTTCACCTTGTGTTATTAAACCGTCTTGGTATTGTTGTTCAAAATCCTTAACTTGCTTTTCAGCATCAGCCATTAAACTCGCCTTTGCATTAGGTGTTTCTAAATCTGAGATACCAAATGAGATTCCAGCCGTGCAAGCGTGTTTAAATCCCATTGCCATCAATTGGTCACAAAAAATTACGGTGTCTTTTTGTCCACAATGTCTATAAACGTAGTCAATAACATTAGTTACTTCTTTCTTAGTCATAAGCTTATTAATAGTTTCAAAATTAACAGAAGAGTGTTTCGGCAGTAGTGTAGATAATTTAGCTCTTCCTGGAGTAGTCTCAACAATTTTTTTTGTTTCATTTCCAGACATATCATTGGTGTCAATTCTTACTCTTATCTTAGCCTGTAGAGCGACCTCACCACTGTCTAAGGCCATAAGAACTTCAGAAGGAGAAGAAAAAACCATACCTTCACCTTTTTGACTTTCGCTTATCATAGATAAATAATAAAGTCCTAGTATAATATCCTGTGAAGGAACAATTATTGGTTTACCACTAGAAGGTGATAAAATATTATTAGTGGACATCATTAGAACTCTAGCTTCAAGTTGAGCTTCTAAAGATAGAGGAACATGTACAGCCATCTGATCACCATCAAAATCTGCGTTAAATGCTGTGCAGACCAAAGGATGTAAATTTATAGCTTTACCTTCAATCAGGACTGGCTCAAAGGCTTGAATACCCAACCTATGAAGTGTTGGAGCTCTATTTAACATTACTGGATGCTCTCTAATCACTTCTTCAAGAATGTCCCATACTTCAGGCCGTTCTTTTTCTACCATTCTTTTAGCTGCTTTTATTGTGCTAGCTAGGCCATAAAGCTCAAGCCTTGAATAAATAAAAGGTTTAAATAATTCCAAAGCCATTTTTTTTGGAATTCCGCATTGATGTAATTTAAGTTCTGGGCCAACAACAATTACAGATCTTCCAGAATAATCAACTCTTTTGCCAAGAAGATTTTGTCTGAATCTTCCTTGTTTACCCTTAAGCATATCTGATAGTGATTTTAATGGTCTTTTATTTACACCAGTTATAACCCTACCCCTTCTGCCATTATCAAATAGAGCGTCAACAGATTCTTGAAGCATACGCTTCTCATTACGTATAATGATGTCAGGAGCTCTTAACTCTATTAATCTTTTTAAACGGTTATTTCTATTTATTACTCTTCTATATAAATCATTCAAATCAGAAGTGGCAAATCTACCTCCATCAAGAGGCACTAAAGGTCTTAATTCTGGTGGAATAACAGGAATTACTTCTAAAATCATCCACTCGGGCTTTGATCCAGACTCAATAAATGATTCAACTAATTTCAATCTTTTAACTAATTTTTTTCTTTTAATTTCGGATCCAGTTTTTGCTAATTCATCTTTAATTTTAATAAGCTCTTCATTTAAATCCATTTCGATTAGTATTTTCTTAATTGCTTCCGCACCAATCGAGACCTCAAAACTTTCATCTCCAAATTCGTCTAGAGCTTTGTCATAATCTTCTTCACTTAATAATTGACCTTTACTTAATGAGGTAAGACCAGGCTCGGTAACTAAAAAATGCTCGAAATACAGAACCCTTTCAAGATCTTTTAATGTCATATCAGTGAGTAAACCTATACGAGATGGAAGTGATTTTAAAAACCAAATATGCGCTACGGGAGCAGCTAATTCTATATGCCCCATTCTCTCTCTTCTTACTTTCGATAGAGTTACTTCAACACCACATTTTTCGCAAATAATACCCCTATATTTCATACGCTTATATTTACCACAAAGACACTCATAATCTCGAACCGGACCAAATATTTTTGCGCAGAACAAACCATCACGTTCTGGCTTAAATGTTCTATAGTTTATAGTTTCTGGTTTTCTAATTTCACCAAATGACCAACTTTTTATTGCTTCAGGGGAGGCGATTGAAATGCTAATTTGATCAAAGCTTTGAGTTATACCAGATTGTCCAAAAGGACTAATTAATTCATTCATTTCTTTTTCCAATCTTATTGATAAATTTGTTTTGGTTAAAACTTATTCTACAATATCCATATTCACATTTAATCCTAGAGATTTTAATTCCTTTACTAGGACATTGAATGATTCAGGAATACCAGCCTCAAAATCATCATCTCCTCTAATTATAGATTCATAGACTTTTGTTCTTCCCGACACATCATCTGACTTTACTGTTAACATTTCTTGAAGCGTATAAGCGGCACCATAGGCCTCTAACGCCCAAACCTCCATTTCTCCAAATCTTTGACCGCCAAATTGGGCCTTTCCTCCTAATGGTTGTTGTGTTACGAGAGAATAAGGACCGATTGATCTTGCGTGTATTTTATCATCAACTAAGTGATGGAGTTTTAACATGTATATGTATCCTACAGTAACTTTTCTATCGAATACTTCACCTGTTCTTCCATCAGTTAGCCAAACTTGTCCGGTTTCATCTAAATCTGCCAATTTTAACATATCTCTAACATTTTTTTCACTTGCTCCATCGAAAACAGGCGTTGCCATAGGAACACCTCTTTTTAAATTGTGAGCTTGTTGAATTAATTGATTATCTGTTAAGGTTGATAGTTGAGATTTGAATTGTTTATTCTCGTAGATTTGTAATAGAAATTTCTTAATATTATCGTTATTTTCAACTTCTGAACTTACCATTTTATTTATTTTATGACCAAGTCCAGCAGCTGCCCAGCCCAGATGTGTTTCAAGTATTTGACCAACATTCATGCGTGACGGAACACCAAGCGGGTTTAGTACAACATCTACTGGAGTGCCATCTTCCAAGTAAGGCATGTCTTCGGTTGGAATTATTTTAGAAATAACGCCCTTATTGCCATGTCGGCCTGCCATCTTGTCACCCGATTGTAATTTTCTCTTAACTGCTACAAAAACTTTGACCATTTTCATAACGCCTGGTAAGAGTTCATCACCTCTTTGAAGTTTATCAACTTTATCATTAAATCTATTTTCTAAAGTCTTTATAACTCCATCAAAATGACTTGATAATTTTTCAATTTTTTTCTGAACCTTATCATCGTTTATTGATATTGAACGAAGATCAACTCTTGTGAGACCATCTAACACTTCATAAGACAAAACATCATTTTTTTTAATAGTTTTGTCAGATGAAGATAATACTTTCTGATTTAATAAGAATTCTTTCAAACGACCATAGTAACCTCTTTCTAAAATTATCTTTTCGTCATCTCTATCCTTAGCATACCTTTCAATTTCTGCCCTTTCAATTGCTCTAGCTCTTTCGTCTTTGTCAACGCCTCTTCTAGAGAAAACTCTTACATCAACTATTGTCCCTGACACACCAGGAGGCACCTTTAGAGAGGTGTCACGAACATCGGACGCTTTTTCTCCAAAAATTGCTCGAAGAAGCTTTTCTTCTGGCGTCATAGGACTTTCACCCTTAGGTGTAACTTTACCTACCATAATATCACCTGGTTTTACCTCAGCTCCAATATAAACCATACCAGCTTCATCTAAGTTTCTAAGAGCTTCTTCCCCAATATTTGGAATATCACGAGTGATTTCTTCCTGACCAAGTTTAGTATCCCGTGCCATTACTTCAAATTCTTCTATATGAATAGAGGAGAATACATCTTCTTTAACAATTCTTTCAGAAATTAAAATTGAATCTTCGAAATTATATCCATTCCATGGCATAAATGCTACTAATACGTTCCTTCCAAGTGCTAACTCTCCATCTTCGGTAGCAGGACCATCTGCGATAATATCACCTATATTAATTATATCACCAACTTGAACTAGTGGTCTTTGATTAATGCAAGTGTTTTGATTACTTCTCTGAAACTTTGATAGTGTGTAAATGTCAACAGGACTGATATCGGCTTCATCTTTTGAATTAGCTCTTATTACTATTCTAGTGGCATCAACTTGGTCAACTACACCTGATCTTCTAGCAACTAATGTAACTCCTGAGTCTTGAGCTACAGTCGCTTCTATGCCTGTGCCCACTAACGGACTTTCCGACTTAACAAGAGGAACGGCTTGTCGCATCATATTTGATCCCATTAGGGCCCTATTAGCGTCATCATTTTCTAAAAAAGGTATTAAGGCCGAAGCAACAGAAACTAACTGTTTTGGAGATACATCCATAAGATTTATATCATTAGGATTAGCTAGCCCAATATCTCCTGATTTTCTTACAGGCAATAATTCACCAGCAAAGCTACCTTTACTGTCTAATTCTGCATTCGCCTGTGCAATTGTAAATTTACCTTCCTCAATTGCTGACACATAAACAACATCATTAGTAACTTTTCCATTTTCTACTTTTCTGTAAGGTGTTTCAATAAAACCATATTGATTAATTTGGGCAAAAGTTGCTAGAGAATTGATTAGACCAATATTTGGACCTTCTGGTGTTTCTATTGGACAAATTCTTCCATAATGTGTTGGGTGGACATCTCTGACTTCAAATCCTGCTCTTTCTCGTGTCAAACCCCCTGGCCCCAAAGCAGACACCCTCCTTTTATGAGTAATCTCAGATAGAGGATTAGTTTGGTCCATAAATTGAGATAGCTGACTAGATCCAAAAAATTCTCTTATAGATGCTGCTGCTGGTTTAGCATTGATTAAATCTTGGGGCATTAAATTTTCAATTTCATTTGCTGAACTCATCCTTTCTTTAATAGCTCTCTCCATCCTAGATAATCCAACTCGATATTGATTTTCGAGCAACTCACCAACAGATCTAACTCTTCTATTGCCTAAATGGTCAATATCGTCAATTTCTCCATGACCATCTTTTAAAGAAATTAGTTCTTTCAGTATTGATAATATATCAATTTTTCTAAGCACTCTCATAGAGTCATCTACTTCAAGGTCTAATCTTGCAGACATTTTAACCCTACCTACAGCAGAAAGATCATATTTTTCTTTATCAAAGAACAATCCATTAAACAGAGCCTCAGCAGTTTCATGAGCAGGGGGTTCTCCTGGCCTCATTACTCTGTATATATCAATTAACGCTTCTTCTCTGGTTGCATTTTTATCTAAAGCTAGTGTGTTTCTGATCCAAGGACCCACTGAAGAGTTATCAATAAAAAGTACTTTTATTTTATCTAATTTAATTGACTTAAAAAGGTTGAAAAGCTCTTCAGTAATTTCATCTCCAGATTCCGCATAAACTTCGCCAGTATTTTCATTTATTACATCCTCAGAAAGAAATTTACCTATAATTTCTTCTTGCTCTATGATTATATTTTCAAGACCACTTGATATCAAATTTTTTATAGTTCGAGGAGTAATTTTATCACCAGATTTAGCAACAACTTTCTCTGTCTTAGCGTCAATTAAGTCAAATGATAAACGTTGGCCCCTATAACTTTCAGCGATAAATTTTGTTATCCATTTTTTAGATTTAAAAACGTAAGATTGAGTTTCATAAAAAAAGTTTAGTATATCCTCTCTAGTCATTCCTATTAGTTGATTTCTGTCAGGTTCGACTTGTTTTTTTTGACATTCCTCAAGATATTTTTCTGAAGTATCATCTAATAAAGACATCAATAAAGTTGTGCATGGTAACTTTCTTCTTCTATCAATCCTAACATTAAGAATATCTTTAGGATCAAATTCAAAATCCAACCAAGAACCTCTATATGGAATAACTCTTGCTGCAAAAAGAAATTTTCCAGATGTATGACTTTTGCCTTTATCATGATCAAAAAATACTCCTGGTGATCTATGCATTTGAGAAACTATTACGCGTTCGGTACCATTAACAACAAACGTACCACTTGGAGTCATTAAAGGCATATCACCCATGTATACATCTTGCTCTTTCATATCTCTAATAGAACGTGTTCCAGTATCAGGATCAATATCCCATACAATTAGTCGTAAGGTAAGCCTAAGTGGTGATGCGTAAGTTAAGCCACGTTGATGGCATTCATCTACGTCATATTTAGGTTCTTCAAGAATGTAAGAAACAAACTCTAACATCGACCTACCAGCAAAATCTTTAATAGGGAAAACAGAACTAAAAACTGCTTGCAACCCTGTATCAGTTCTTTCATCATCTGGTATATACATTTGCAGAAATTGTTCATATGAATTTCTTTGGACTTCAATTAAGTTTGGCATTTGCGCTACTTCTTTGATCTTACCAAATGATTTTCTAATTCTTCTTCTGTTTAATAAAGTGCTTGACTGAGCTGACATTTATAATCCTTGTGTTATTAAAATATTTTAATATCTCTATATATACTGGTTAACAAGCCAAATTAATGGATGGTTAATTGTTTCTTAGAAAATTAATTATTTAACTTCAACAGAAGCACCAGCCTCTTCAAGCTTTGATTTAATTTCATTCGCTTCAGCTTCAGGCACTCCTTCTTTCACCATCGCAGGAGCTGATTCAACTAGGTCTTTAGCTTCTTTTAAACCTAATCCAGTTACAGCTCTAACTTCCTTAATAACGTTAATTTTTTTGTCACCAACTGATGATAATAATACACTAAACTCAGTTTTTGCTTCAGCAGCGGGTGCAGCTTCTCCACCTACAGCAGCCGCTGCTGCAACTGCAACAGGCGCGGATGCTGAGACCCCCCATTTTTCTTCTAATAATTTTGCTAGTTCAGAAGCTTCTAAAACTGTTAATGAACTTAATTCTTCTGCTATTTTTTGAATGTCTGCCATTTTTTTCTCCTATAATGGTAACTAATTATTTTGATTTTTGTGAAATTAATCTTAAAACTTGCGATGCAGGCTCTAAGTTTAATCGTATAAGCTTTGAAGCTGGGGCCTGAAGAAGGCCTAAAAGTTTTCCTCTTAAGTCGTTTAAACTCGGAAGCTTTGCTAAAGCTTCTACGTCCGATTTAGAAAGTGGCTTATCTTCTAAACCACCCCCAATAATAACCAATTTTTCGTTATTTTTTGCATAATCGACCAATATTTTTGCAGCCATAACTGGATCATCAGAAAAACCAATTGCTGTTGGTCCCGTAAACATTGGATCCATATGCTGGTATTTAGTATCTTTGAGTGCAATGCGAGCGATACGGTTTTTTGTTACTTTAAAACTACATTTTTCGTTTCGCATCCTTGTTCGAAGATCTGTACTCTCTGATACTGTTAGACCAATACAATTGACAATTATGACTGATGCCGCTGCGTCAAAAGTATTATGCAAACTATTGACCAAGTCGGTTTTTTGATTTCTATTCACCGAAAAGCCTCCATTTTAAAACTATGACTTTAACTAAGTCATATTATAAGTTGCACTTAAGGTAATTGCTTACCCACGGCCCGCCCTATCAATTAAAGCAGCTAGCTGCTTGATATGTCTATGTAGGTGATTAAGAATAAAAATTCGCCTACAGTCTTGGACAGGTTCAGTTTTTTCAAACTGAATGAGAGTGAAAATTTCACTCTCTTTAGATGTATCTAATTACTATACATCTATTTGTACACCAACTCCCATTGTTGAACTTAGTGATATTTTTTTTATAAAAGTTCCTTTAGCACCAGATGGTCTTGATTTTTGAACAGCATCGATAAACGAGCTGACGTTTTTCACAAGCTTATCCTGACCAAAACTAACTTTACCAACGCCAGCCTGAACAATACCTGTCTTTTCTGCTCGATACTGAACTTGTCCTGATTTAGCTGCTTTCACAGCAGTTGATACGTCTACAGTTACAGTTCCAAGTTTAGGGTTTGGCATTAAACCTTTAGGACCTAATATTTTACCAATTCTTCCAACTACTCCCATTAAATCAGGAGTGGCTATGATTCTATCAAAATCAAGATTACCTTTTTCCATATCTTGAGCAAGTTCCTCTGCACCCACAGCGTCAGCTCCTGCATTTTTTGCATCATCTGCTTTTTTATCTTTAGCAAAAACAGCAACTTTCATTTTTTTTCCACTACCATGTGGCAAAGAAACGACTCCTCTAACCATTTGATCAGCATGTCGAGGATCAATACCTAAGTTCATCGAAACTTCAATTGTTTCGTCAAATTTTTCTCTTTTATTTTCTAAAAAAAACTTCACTGCTTCAGCTACGCTTAAGGTTACATTATTAGTCTTTTTATACATATCTGTTAAAAATTTACTTTTTTTCATTAATTACTCCAATACTTCGAGACCCATCGATCTTGCCGAACCTTTTACCATTTCAATTGCTGCTTCAATATCAGCTGCATTTAAATCTTTAAATTTATTTTCAGCAATCTCCTTCACTTGACTAAGCTTTACAGAACCAGCTACAGCTCTACCCGGTTCACTAGAACCTTTTTCTTTACCTGCAGCTTTTTTTAGATAATAAGAAACTGGAGGTGTTTTAGTTACAAAACTAAAACTTTTATCATTAAAAACAGAAATAACAACAGGTATAGGCATATTTTTTTCTAGACTTTCAGTTGATGCGTTGAAAGCTTTACAAAACTCCATTATATTTACACCTCTTTGGCCTAGTGCTGGACCAACGGGTGGAGATGGGTTTGCTGCACCTGCCGGTATATTTAATTTTATGTATCCCTCTATTTTTTTCGCCATTAAACTACCCTTCAAGTAAACATTCCTAGTGAATATTTTTAAATTTTTTCAACCTGACTATACTCAAGGTCAACTGGTGTTGATCTACCAAATATTGAGACTGCAACTTTTAATCTTGATTTATCTTCGTCTATTTCTTCAACCAAACCATTAAAACTCTGGAATGGACCTTCAGAAACTCTGACTTCTTCTCCGATTTCATATATAACACTCGATCTTGGCCTTTCAACACCCTCACTAATTTGATTGATCAATCTTTGTGCTTCTGTATTACTAATTGCTACAGGCTTTCCCTTCGCGCCTAAAAAACCAGTAACCTTTGTTTGCCCCTTTATGAAATGCCATGATGCATCTGTCATTTCCATTTTTACAAGAATATATCCAGGAAAAAATTTTTTTTCAATTTGAACTTTTGCTCCTCTTCTAATTTCTACAACCTTTTCTGTTGGCACCAATATTTCTTCAATTACATTTTCCATTTTTTTTGAAGTTATCTGTTCTTCTATTCCTTGACATACCTTTTTTTCAAATCCTGAAAAGACATGAACTACATACCATTTTTTGGCCATTAAACCCGCCCAATTTTAAAATTAATATTAAACTTAAACAATTTAATTAACCACCAAAGCTGAGTAAAAATTGCACAACATTAGATAACAGTAAATCAACCAAAAAGAAAAATACTGAAGCTATTAAGGCCATAACAAATACACTAAGAGAAGCAAACATTGTTTCGCGTCTTGTTGCCCAGGTAATTCTATTTATTTCTTGTCTGACTTGCCGTACAAATTGTGCAGGGTTTGTTTTAGCCATGAGTAGCCCTTATTGCAATAATAAAATGATTATTTACATTTTTTTTTTTTATAAGTCAAAACTAATGATTGTTTTGCCTCTAATAATTTGGCAGGAGTGGAGGGACTTGAACCCCCAGCCCCCGGTTTTGGAGACCGGTGCTCTACCAGTTGAGCTACACTCCTAATAGAATAAATAACCTCTTTATGTTTTCAAAATATTTTCTAATCAAGCTTCGATGCTTGAAACAACTCCTGCACCTACGGTTCTTCCACCCTCTCTAATCGCAAATCTTAAGCCTTCATCCATCGCGATTGGTGTAATTAATTCAACAGATATTGCTATGTTATCTCCTGGCATTACCATTTCTGTGCCTGAAGGCAACTCTACCGCTCCAGTCACATCAGTTGTTCTAAAATAAAATTGTGGGCGGTAGTTACTAAAAAACGGTGTATGCCTTCCACCTTCATCTTTAGTTAATATATAAGCTTCACCCTTAAATTTTGAGTAAGGTTTAATCGAGCCAGGTGCAGATAATACCTGACCTCGTTCAACTTCTTCCCTTTTTGTACCTCTTAAAAGAACTCCAACATTGTCACCTGCTTCACCAGAATCTAATAATTTACGGAACATTTCAACACCAGTACATGTTGTTTTAGCTGTTTCTTTAATTCCAACAATTTCTATCTCTTCACCAACTTTCACAACACCCCTTTCAACACGACCCGTCACAACTGTACCTCTTCCAGAAATTGAAAATACATCTTCAATCGGCATCAAGAAAGGTTTATCCTTATCACGCTCAGGTTGAGGAATGTAAGAGTCTACAGCTGCCATTAACTCTGTAATTGAGTTCACACCAATGACCTCGTCGCGACCTTCTAATGCTGCTAAAGCACTACCTTTTATAATTGGAATATCATCACCAGGAAATTCATAACTACTTAATAATTCACGAATTTCGAGTTCAACTAACTCTAATAATTCTTCATCATCAACTTGATCAACCTTGTTCATATAAACCACTAATGAAGGAACACCGACCTGGCGAGCAAGTAAAATATGCTCTTTAGTCTGTGGCATAGGACCATCAGCAGCATTCACAACTAATATTGCCCCATCCATTTGAGCAGCACCAGTAATCATGTTTTTTACATAATCAGCATGCCCGGGGCAATCAACATGAGCATAATGTCGGTTCTCAGTCTCATACTCAACATGAGCAGTTGAAATAGTGATCCCTCTTTCTCTTTCTTCAGGAGCCTTGTCAATTTGGTCATAAGCAGAAAAATCAGCACGACCAGCATCAGCCATAACTTTTGTAATTGCGGCAGTTAAAGTAGTCTTACCATGGTCAACATGGCCAATTGTACCAATGTTCACATGAGGTTTGCTACGATCAAATTTTTCTTTAGACATCTTTATATGACCTTTCTGTAATAATGCTTCATTAAATTAAACGCTATGGTGGTGGGGGTAGGATTCGAACCTACGTACGCTACGCGGGCAGATTTACAGTCTGCTGCCTTTAACCACTCGGCCACCCCACCATCTAAAAATAATTTACTTTTAAATTTCATCTTACTAAAATATGCAAATTCGTTTGTTATATACACAAAGCTCTTTAAATATGAAAGCTTTTATTGAAAGTAAATAAAAAAAAACAATTTATGTACAAAAAAATAAAATGAAAAAAAATTCAAAGAATATAATTAAGTCTCGTTATAATGACTCCACAACTCAAATCATAAAACCAAAAAAAATATATAAGTCTAAAGATATTGTATTAAGAACAAATCAAATATCTTTAGCAGGTAAACACTCGATTTTATCTGCAATAAGAAATAGAGGTAGAAAACTTTATTATCTTATTACTACGGAGGGGAATTATTTTAAATGGAATGAAGAAATTAGTAAATTAAATTTAAAATTAGACATTAAAATCAAATCTAAAGAAGAAATTGATAAAATTAATAACTACAAACCTCATCAAAATGTTTTGTTAATTACTGAAGCTCTTAAAAGATTGTCAATGGACGATTTTTTGTCAAATGCGAAAGTAAATAAAAAAATCCCTTTAAGACTAATTCTATTAGATCACGTAACTGATCCTCAAAATGTTGGGGCTATTATCAGATCTGCACTAGCTTTTAAGATGGATGGATTAGCATTGTCTCAGAGAAATAGTCCTAACGAAACAGCTTCTTTATCTAAAGCATCATCCGGTGCAATCGAAAAATTAAAAATTATAAAGTTCACTAACATGACTAGGGAAATTAAAAAACTCCGAAAGAATGATTTTAGTATCTATGGACTTGCTAATAAAGGAGAAATGAATATTTACGATCTTGAAAATATAACTGGGAATATTGCTTTAATATTAGGATCTGAAGGAAAGGGATTGAGAAGGTTAACTAGGGAAAATGTCGATTATTTAATTAAAATACCCATTAATGAAGAAAGCGAGTCATTAAACGTTTCTAATGCTGCGTCTATAGCGATGTATCAATTGCAGAAAAATATAATAAAAAATTAAATAATTTCTTGTCTAGAAATTAAATATCTATTATTTATTTGACCTGTGCCGGCTTAGCTCAGCTGGTAGAGCAGTTGATTTGTAATCATCAGGTCGGGAGTTCGAGTCCCCCAGCCGGCACCACTTAGTTATTTTGTTTGTAAAATTTTCCTTACAGAATTAGATTTATATATATATTTTTCAATTTTTAAATTTTCTAGATAATCTTTTGCACTGTTGAATAACTTTGTTCCTTTTATATAATGATTAATTATGTGACTTTGACATCTGAAAACACTATCTCCTGCAAATCCCTTATTATCCCATTTATAACTTATTTTTAACTCTTTATTGCTAGCAAATTTTCTCTTAAATATTTCTCCATCACCATTCAATCTTAATGTACCATTAGAGCCTTCTATTAACATGTCTCCAATCGTCAGCCTTCTATCTTGTGCAATATGGTCAGATAATCTGTTACCATCAAAAATACCCCTGATACCATTCTTAAAATTAAAAAGTACGTAGCCTGCATCCTCCCCATTAATATGTTTGTTTAACTTAAATAAATTAGCAAAAACAGAATCAATTTCACCAAATAGGAACCTAAATACATCTATAATATGAATGGCTGTTTCATGTATTAAAAATCTTTCCATTTTCTGAAAGTATGGTTGTCTGTTCAAATAAGCATCTTTTCCCTGACCATCACCAGGTCGCATCCGAAAACTGACTTGGTATAGCTCACCTAATAAATTAGTATCTAATATTGTTTTAATTTTTTGATACCATGGCTGAAATCTAAAGTTTTCATGAACAATTAAAAGTACATTATTATTATTTGCAAAACTTACTGCGTCTAATGCTTCAGAATATGAGTTTGTAAAGGGTTTTTGGCAAATTATATTAATATTCTTTTTTGCAGCAATTTTAATGAATTTTAAATGATTTTTTGGAGGAATAACAATATCTACAAAATCTAATTCTATTTCATCTATCATTTTTTGAAAGTTAGTGTAAATAGGACAATTATCGAATTTTTTAGAGTAATGAATAGCATCATTTTCATTTAATGAACAAATTGCAACAACACAAACTTCAAGTCTTTTCCATGCATCAAAATGAAATTGACTAAAATATCCAGTTCCAACAATTGCAATCCTAACTTTATTTTTCATAAAAAATATCCATAAAAATTTTAACTTTTTTTTACATATTTCATTGCTATGTGGGGGATACCATCTTCAAAAAAATCATTGCCGTATGAAATAAAATTTAAACTTTTATAAAAATCTGCTACAGCAACTTGGCTATGTAAAACAATAGGTTTTTTATCATCCAAGTTCATGTAATATTTGATAATATTTTTAATTAAAATTGATCCTACTTTTAATCTTCTAAACTCTAATAAAACACATACTCTTTCAATCTTAAGTAGATTTTTTTCTTTTTGACGCACTCTTGCTGTTGCAATTGCTTTTTTATTATTAAAAATTAAAAAATGTCCACAAAGGTGATCCAAGTTATCAAACTCTATTTCTTTAGATATTTTTTGTTCTTCACAAAATACTTCCGTTCTAATGGCATAAGATTTAACCATTTCTTCTTTTGAACTTACTTTTTTAAAGGTAAAATTATGCATATTCTTTTATCAACTATAAATTTAAATGTAAAACAAACTTCTACAATGGAAGTGGCTTTCCATCATAATTGAAAAATTTTCCAGAATCAGATTGTTCTAGGTTTAAAAAGTGATTTACTAACCCAGTTGCGCTTTCTTCAGTTGATATATCGGCATTAACTCCACCCATATCTGTCCTTACCCACCCTGGATGGTATGATGACACAATAATATTATGATTCAGGAAATGATTTGATATTGTTCTCATTAAATTATTAGCAGCAGCCTTGGAAGCTCTGTAAATAGGAGCATTTTTTGAGAGATGAGTTTGAGTTCCCATTAAAGAAGAAATAATAACAATTTTAGATGTAGATTTTTTATTAAGGTTTTTATAGAGATTTTGTATTGTTAAGAATGGTCCGCCAACATTTACCATCATTACTTCCATAATAGCATTTTCATTATGCTCATCACTAAATAAATCACCTTTACCATTATTAATACCTGCATTACAAACCATAATATCAATTTCATTCTTAAAATTTTCTGAAGCACTCAAAATACTTTTCGCACAGGTAACATCCATTTTAGTTATATTGAGATGAGGGTTGTTATTTGATAAACTAATTAATTCATTAGAAGTATCTGGATTTCTACAACATGCTTCAACATAAAAATTCTTACTAAGACATTTTTTTGTTAGCGCCAAACCAATACCTCTATTGGCACCAGTAATTAAAATAGTTTTATTCATTATACCTCCTGTATTGACTAATCATTTAATAAAAAATTTAAATTTTAATTATTTTTGCGTTTTATGTGTGTTCTCCAAGCTGCAAATATACCACTTGCAACAACTATACTGCCTCCAAGAAGAATTGACAGGGTTACTTTATCATTAAATATTATTATTCCAATAATAGACGCAAAGAATAACTGAAAATAAGTAAATGGCTGAAGAACACTTGCTTCTGCGTTTTCGTATGCCTTAATTAAAAGAAAATGACCTGCAGTACTTAAAACACATAATAATGCCATCCAGCCCCAATCTTTAAATAAGATTGGCTCCCAGTAAAATGGACCAACTATTGTCATAATAATACATCCAACAATGGCAACCCAGAAGAAACTTGTTTCTGAAGTGTCTGTTTCTGAAACTTTTCTTGTAAGAATAGAGTAAAAACCTAGAACAAAAGCACCTACTACTGGTAAAATAGCATCAAAACTAAATATGTAATTTGAGGGATCCAGTATGATTAAAACACCAGTAAAACCAAAAATAACTGCCAACCATCTCTGAAAACCAATTTTTTCTTTTAATATTGGTCCTGAAAAAGCAATAACAATTAATGGGAATGAGGATAGTATTGAATGCGTTTGGACCAGTCCAAGTTTAGTAAACGAATAAACCCCAATTAAAATGGCACTTATAAGTAACAATCCTCTAATGAACTGGATATAAGGTTGTTTCGTTCTTAAAACTTTCACAATACCGTTTTTATTTCTAAGACTTATAGAAACAACTAGCAATGCCAAAACCCAGCTTCTAATCATGTTTATGACGAAGACATTGTAAGTATCAGCTAAATATCTTGAAACTCCATCCATGATAGCAAAAAATAGTGTGGAAAGTATTATTATAAAGATACCTAGCTTAACATTATTCATCATGGCAGTTTTTATTCCAAGAAAATTTGCCTTTAAGTCTCAAAATATATAATTTTACAATTAGAGTTTTATAAAAGGTGGTATTAATAACTATATTTAAGTTTAACATGTGTAAATAAATTTTAACTTTTTACGAACTAAAAATGAATAATTTAGGTTTTATAGGTGTAGGATTAATGGGGCTGTCTTTAGTTAAGAGGCTATCTTACTTAGATTACAAAATTGATGCTTATGATAAAGACATAGAAAAACTTGAACCATTAAAAAAAATATCAAATATCAGATTGAACCAAAATGTTTCTGAAATATCCAAAAATAATGACATAATAATTTTATGCCTTGATAAAACAGATAGCGTAAAAGAAGTAATATTCGGGAAAGACGGCATAGTAAATAATGCTCATAACAATAGTATTATTTTGGATTTATCAACTACGTTAGCAAATGAAACAATTAATTTTGCTAATCAACTAAATAAAAAAACAGGAGCTTCATGGGTTGATGCTCCAGTCTCAGGTGGCCCTGATAAAGCATTAGAGGGCAACCTTGCTATTATGGTAGGTGGAGATGAAAAAGTTGTAGAAATTGTTAAACCTATATTAGAGGCAATATCTTCAAAATTTACTTATTTTGGGGTATCTGGTTCTGGTCAAATAGTAAAAATGATTAATCAAATAATAGTTTTAAATAATTACACTATTTTAGCAGAAGCAGCGTCCTTTGCTAAAGCTTGGAATGTTGATGCTAGCAAAATTCCACAAGCACTCTCTGATGGTCATGCAGGCTCTAATTTGTTAAATGATCTATTTCCTAGAATAATAAATAGAGACTTTGAACCTAAGGGGTATGCTTCACAGATTTTAAAAGATTTACAAATGGTATCGAAATTAGCTAATTCTAAAAACACACCAACTCCTATGTCTTCTCTAACCAAACAATTATTTACAATTTTGGTTAATAAATCAAAAGAAAAATTAGATGGCACATCTATCGTTAAATTATTTGATTTAAAGGAAAATATTTAAGAATTTTGTAATGAAAGATATACCTATAATCGATGCTCATCATCACTTCTGGGATTTAAGTTTAAATAAGAATCCTTGGTTAAACCCAAATAAGCAAATATCATTTAGATATGGTGATTATAAATCTATTTGTAAAAATTTTTTAGTATCAGAATATTTTGAAGTTAGTAAAAATCATAATATTGTAAAAACAATCCATATGGAAACTGAGTGGGATCCAAACGATCCCATTGGGGAAACTGAATGGCTGCATAAATTATATGAACTTACAGGTTTTCCAAATGCAGTAGTTGCACAAGCATGGTTTGATAGAAATGACATTGAAAAAGTGTTAGAAAATCAATCTAAATTTAGTCTCACAAGAAGCATTAGACATAAACCTAAATCAACTAAAAATCCAGATACAAAACTTGACAATATAAGGGGCTCACTAAATGACCCTATTTTTAGAAAAGGATATTCTTTATTAAAAAAATACAAACTGCATTTTGATCTTCAAATTCCATGGTGGCACCTTAATGACGCAACACAATTAGCAAAAGATTTTCCAGATACAATCATTATATTAAATCATGCAGGACTTCCTTCTGATAGATCTTTTAATGGATTAAATCAATGGAAAATGAATTTAGAAGAATTTTCCAAACAACCAAATACTGCTATCAAAATTTCTGGTATTTGTGTTCCTGGTGAAAAATGGACTGTTAAACTCAACAAAGGAATTATATTGGATGTAATAAATATTTTTGGATATGAAAGATGCATGTTTGCATCTAATTTTCCTGTAGATAGTTTATGGGCTACTTTTGATGAAATTTATAATGGATTTAAAAATATAACTGTAGGGATGCCCAAAAATGAAATTAGGTGTTTGTTTCATGACAATGCAATTAAATATTATAATCCCTTATAAAGTTTAAAATCCTCTGAAATTTGGTTTCCTTTTTTCCATAAATGCTTTTCTTCCTTCTTTGTAATCTTCGCTATCAAAACAAGTGGAAGCTAAATTTTCACATAAAGTCAAATCCCTTTCAGAAGGATTTTTTAAAATTTCAATACCTATTTGTTTCATTGCCTTTATAGTTAAAGGAGCATTTTTAGAAATTGTAAAAGCATAATCATTCACAAAGGTTTCTAAATTTTCTTCGGTAACAAGCTTTTGAACTAAACCACAAGAAACGGCCTCATTCGCAGAGATTTTTTCAGCAGTAAACATAAAGTGCCTAGCCATACCTGGTCCCATTATATCAAACAATCTTTTTATTGATGAAAAGGGGTAACCTAGAGATAATTTTGCTGCAGGCATTGCAAATTTTGACTTTTCAGAACAAATCCTTATGTCACAACACACAGCTAAATTCAGTCCACCACCAATACAGTATCCATTAATTTTGGCTATTGTTGGTTTTGGAAATGTTTCAAGAAGTTCATAAACTTTATGTGTTCGCTTGTTATAGCTTAATATAGCTTCTTTTGTACTCCTTTCTTTATCAAATTTTGAAATGTCAGCTCCAGAAACAAATGATTTACCTCCAGCCCCCTCAAGAACAACAACTCTGATATTGTTGTCCTGTCTGAATTGATTAAGAAATTTTTCAAGGGCATCCCACATTTCTATAGATACAGCATTATGTTTTTCTGGATTATTAAAAATAATATGTCCTACATTTTCTTGTGTTCGAGATAACATTTTTTCTTCAGTCATGATCATTCCTATAAATTAAATAATGTTTTGATTTTTTAAATCATTAAGTTCTTTATCACTGAAACCCAGTTCGTTGAGGACATCGCTATTTTGTTCACCTTTTTCTGGTGGACGTTGCTTTAAACTACTAGGAGTACGAGATAAATTAAAAGGTTGTGCAACTAATTCCGTTTCACCAAAAGGAATTGTATCTACAGATTGAGCTATGCCAAGATGTTTTACCTGGGGATCATCAAAAACCTTATCTATAGAATTGATTGGACCACAGGGAACGCCGACCTTTTCTAATTTTTCAACCCACTCATTAGATGATTTAGTGACGGTTAGTTCTTCAATTAAGCTATTTAGATAATCTCTGTTTTTTAATCGATTTTTTGCATCTTTAAATTCTTCCATTTCCAGCCAATCTCTTTTGTCAACTGCTTCAGCAAAACGTCTCCAAATTGTTTCACCCGCAACTGCTAAGTTAATTGAACCATCTGAAGTTTTAAAAACTCCAGTGGGAACACTAGTTGGATGATTATTACCAGCCTGTCCTGCTACATTATTATCACAAAGCCACCGGGAGGCTTGAAAATCTAACATAAAAATTTGAGCTTGTAATAATGATGTGTTAACCCATTGACCAAGACCAGATTTTTCTCTTTCTATAAGGGCAGTCTGAATTCCCATTGCACAAAACAATCCTGCTGTTAAATCAGCTACTGGAATACCAACTCTCATTGGGCCCTTTCCAGGTTCTCCAGTTATACTCATTAATCCACCCATGCCTTGAGCGATTTGATCAAAGCCTGGTCTTTTTGCATATGGGCCATCCTGACCAAATCCTGATATGCTAGCAAGAATAATTCTAGG
Organism: alpha proteobacterium SCGC AAA015-N04; assembly: GCA_000383115.1. Classification (GTDB taxonomy): domain Bacteria; phylum Pseudomonadota; class Alphaproteobacteria; order Puniceispirillales; family Marisalimonadaceae; genus Marisalimonas. The sequence goes on along the minus strand of KB910555.1, from coordinate 62,856 downwards.
ATTTCTTTTTTTTAAGATCTCGTAGTCAATACCTAGTCTTTGTTTTACATCTGGTCGAAAGTTCTCAACTACCACATCTGACTTTTCTACTAATTTCATTAAAATTTCTATAGCTTCAGATTTTTTTAAATTAAGAGTAATGCTTCTTTTGTTACGATGTAAATTTTGAAAATCAGAAGTGTGCCTTGATGCACCTAACGCGCCATCTGGTTCAACACTTTCTGGAGCTTCTACTTTTATGACGTCTGCTCCCCAATCAGCAAGTTGTCTAACCGCTGTCGGACCAGATCTTACTCTAGTAAGATCAATAACTCTTATATGTGACAATGCATCAGATGCAGCTAAATGTGGCATTAGGTGTTCTCCATTACCAAGTTTTTTTAATTGTCTCATCTTATATTATTAAATGTTAAGAGATCAATAAAATGCTTGTTAAAATATAAAAAAAAAATTATTAGTCTTTAAAGATAACGTTGAGGTAATTAATGGAAAATAATTTTAATTTTAACAAATATAGTAATTATTTATCTAAAATTGAAAAAAACTCCCAAAAAAAATTATTAGGTTCTAATGGTGGTAAAGTATGTTGGAGATCTTGGGGTAAAGGGACACCTCTAATTCTTTTGCATGGTGGTTATGGAAGTTGGAAACATTGGATAAAACAAGCAATACCATTTTCTAAAAATTTCAATGTTTTAATCCCAGACATGCCAGGTTTTGGAGAATCAGATGATTTGGCACTACCCCATACACCAGAAAAAATTGCATCTAATTTGGCGGAAACCTTAAATGAATTAATCTCAGCAAATGACAATCCTTTGGTATGCGGTTTTTCCTTCGGAGGTTTAATTGCGGGACACTTATCTTACGAACTGATTAAAAGAAAATTATCCCCCAGAAAATTAATTTTGGTAGGGCCTGGAGGTTTAGGAGCCAAAAGAGGCGAAATGAAGACTATGATACCTAGACACTCAAAGATGACTGAACAAGAAATTTACCATGCTCATAAAATAAATCTTGAAATCCTAATGTTTCATAATCCAAAGAAAATTGACGACTTTGCAGTCCACATGCAAAAACAAAATACAGACGCTCACCGCATTAAAAGCCGACCAATTTCAGCAACTGATACTTTAGCTCAAATATTAAAAAAACAAGATATACCACTGTATGTAATTTGGGGAGAAAAGGATGCAAGTGTTGGAGTTTATCTAGAGGATAGAATGACAATACTGAGATCTATAAATCCTAAAGTCAGATTTCATGTGGAATTTAACATAGGTCATTGGATAATGTATGAAAACGAAGTGCTGTTTAATAAGATATTAGATAATATTATTCGAGATTAAATCCATTTTCTTTAAGCCAGTTTTTGAAATTACTTCTTTCTGGAACAGATAATTGTCTACTAATATTTTCTGACCAAGTTCCCTTTTTTGCAACCCCATAAAGGTCAACGTGACGTTGCTTGTTTTCTGGAATTGGATCTTTTTTAAAAACTATTTCGTCATATTTATTTATTTTTTGAATTAAATCTTTTTCACTATATTTATCAAAGTGTATTACAATATCTTGAGATAATCTTATAGACACATTTGACTTTTGATCAGGCCAACCCAAAGCCAGACCTGCAATAGGGAAAACTCCTTTAGGTAATTTACAAATAACTTTTACCTCCTCAATTATATTTCTAATCATACTAATTGGGCATACTCCCAGACCTAAAGACTCTGATGCGCATATAGTTGATTGCATAGATAAAGCAGCATCAATTACACCATTCATGAAGGTATCAACATTGTTATTTTTATGCTCATATCCTCTATCATTTGTTATTTTTATATTTCTTCTTATATCTGCAAGGTATAAAAAAAATATTGGGGCCGTTAATGCCCACTTGGTGTTTCCTATTAAGTTAGATATTTCATTTTTAATATTTTGATCTTGAATTACTAAAATTGAGTATTGTTGAAGGTTTGATTTGGATGGAGCAGATTGTGCAGCAGCTAAAATTAGATATAAAAGTTCTTTTGATATTGGCTTTTTTAAAAATTTTCTTATACTTTTTCTTGATAAAATAGATTTAAGAGTCTCTGTTTCTTGGATTTTTGAAAAATCTAGATCAATTTCCTTAGCATATCTATCTGCAACTAATTTTGAAAATTTCATTACGATTTATACTTTCTTGTAAATTAAATACCTTATGTTAATACTATCATATAAAACTGCTAGAGGTTTATCTAATGCTTAATCTAAATAATAAAATTGCTGTAGTTTCTGGATGTGGCTCTATCGGCAGTGGTTTTGGCAATGGCCGCGCAATTTCAACACTTATAGCGCGTCAGGGTGCAAAAGTTTTTGGTACTGATATAAATGAAGAAGCAGGTCAAAACACTGCTAATTTTATTAAAGAAGAAGGTAACGATTTTACATTTTATAAGGTAAATATGACCAATGAGAATGATGTAAAAGATTTTTTTGAGATAATAGAAAAAAAACATAAAAAAATAGATATTTTAGTCAATGTTGTTGGTCAATCTGAACCTGGAGGACCAGTAGAAATTGATAGTCCTACGTGGCAAAAACAATTTACTTTGAATTTAGATACAGCTTATTTTTGTATTAAATTTGTTATCCCGATTATGGAAAAAAATTCAGGTGGATCCATTGTAAATATATCATCAGTTGCAGGATTAAGGTATATAGGAAAACCTCAAGTAGGTTATAGTGCTTCAAAAGCCGCTCTTATACAAATGACTAAAACAACAGCTGTAATAGAAGCAAAAAAAAATATTCGGCTAAATTGTGTGGTTCCAGGTTTAATGCACACACCTTTAGTAGAAAGGTTAGCCAACAAATATGCTGATGGTGATTATGCTGGATTTGTTAAACGAAGACATGAGCAAGTGCCAATGGGTAAAATGGGAGAATCTTGGGATGTAGCTAATGCTGTATTATTTTTATGCTCTGATGAAGCTAAATATATTACAGGAACAGAAATAATAGTTGATGGCGGTCTCACTGCAGCAACTCCATAAATAAATTGCTGAATTAGATATAAATATAAGTTAAGTTTTAATTATTATTTTAAATTGCTAGGCATAATTATGTATTTAAGAATTCAAAAAAGAACTAGTGAACTCTTATCTAAAGGTAATGTTACTGACAAGCCAAGTCAGTATGTTGATATGATTTTATTTATATTAATACTTCTAAATGTTACCGCAGTATGTTTAGAGTCCGTAAAATATATTGGTGAAACTTATAGAGATCTTTTTTTTGCATTTGAGATTTTTTCAGTTATTATTTTTAGTATAGAATACCTCTTGAGAGTTTGGTCTGCTCCTGCAAGAACAGATCTTGGTAATTCTTCTGGTTTTGTAAAACGTTTAAAATATATTTTTAGTTTTACAGGTCTTGTTGACTTTTTAGCAATTATTCCATCAATTCTTCCCTATTTTTTTGGCGGAATAGATTTAAGATGGCTCAGAGTATTAAGATTATTGAGATTATTGAAAATATCCAACTACAGTTCAGCCATTGAAGATTTTTTTTCAGCCATAAAGGCAGATTGGCGATCCTTTAGTGCTGCGTTATACCTTATGATTATCGCATTATTTTTATCGAGTTCTTTGATGTACATAGCTGAACATGAAAGTCAGCCAGACAAATTTAGTTCAATACCAGAAACGATGTGGTGGGGCTTAATTACTCTAACAACAGTAGGGTATGGCGATGTATCACCCGTTACTCCTTTAGGTAAAGTTATTGGTGCTTTTACAGCAATTATGGGCGTATGCACAGTTGCACTTTTAACGGGTATTGTAGCTTCAGCATTCGCTAACCAAAGAGCTCAAAAGGCTGCTATTTTAGAAGCTGAAATAAATCAAGCCCTTAGTGATGGAGTAATAAGCGACGAAGAAGCTTTAAAAATTGAAAAATTAAGAAAAGAACTTAATTTATCACCCGAACATTCTAAATCTCTAATTGATATACTATCAGATAAAAATATTAGATAACTAAAATCTTCTAGCATACTGAGGTGGTACATCAATATTTTGATTAAGGACTTTAGCTGCATCCCACACCCACCTTGGATTAGATATAAAAGCTCTAGCCATTGCTATCATATCAGCATCCTGGTTGATAATAATATTATTAGCCTCAAATGGATCTGTAATCATTCCAACTGTTCTAACAACCATCTTAGTGTCTTTTTTTATCTTTTTTGCAAGATGAACTTGATAGTGTGGTCCTACAGGTATTTTAGGACTAGGTGTGTTTCCTCCACTGGAGACACAAACATAATGACATCCTATTTTTTCTAATTCTTTTGCAAAGACAGTAGATTCATTTTCATCAATTCCATTTTTTTCCCATTCTGTGCCAGTAATTCTCATACCAAGAGGAAAATCGTTAGGAAGGCAACCTTTGACTGAAGAGAAAATTTCTAGTGGAAATCTCATTCTATTTTCTAAGTTACCTCCATATTTATCTTTACGTTTATTGGAAATTGGAGATAAAAACTGATGAAGCAAGTAGCCATGTGTTCCATGAATTTCTATTAAATCAAACCCAATTTCAACAGCTTTTAATGAGGCTAAAATAAATTGTTTTTTGACCCTTTCTATATCCAATAAGTTCATCTCTTCAGGAACATGCCAATTTTCTTGAAAAGGTATTGGTGATGGACATATAGTCTTCCAGGGATTTTCTTCTTTTTTAAGAGAACTTCTTCCCTCCCAAGGTCTTTGAGTAGAAGCTTTTCTGCCAGCATGTGCTAATTGAATTCCAAAACATGACTTATTGGGAGCAACTGATTTTGACAATTGAAGATTTTTTTTTAGAGATTGTATGCATTTTTCATTATATATTCCCACACAGTTATGCGTAATTCTTCCAATTTCCTCCACTGCTGTAGCTTCAACCATTATTAAACCCGCTCCTGAATAACCTAATTGCATTAGATGCTGTGTGTGCCAATCGGTCATTAATCCATTAATAGCTGAATATTGACACATAGGAGCTACAACAATTCTGTTGAAAACTTCTAAACTTCCTATTTTAATTTTAGAAAAAATCATTTTTTCTTTATGACTATTTTTATTTAAATCTTTTGATCCATGTATCAACTAATCTGCGTGCAATTGAATCTACTCTTGGTAACTTGAAACCTCCACTGATGGATGGATGTTTCAAAGACTTTAATTCATCAATTGAAAACCAGTGAGCATCTTCGATTTCATCATAATCAATTTTCATATGATCATTTACCGCCTCTGCAAAAAAACCAAGCATTAAAGATGCAGGAAATGGCCAAGGTTGTGAATTAAAATATTTAATATTCTTTACTTTTATTCCCACCTCTTCAAAAACTTCTCTTTCAAGTGCCTGCTCAAGACTTTCACCAGGTTCTACAAAACCTGCTAAAGTACTATACATATTTTCAGGAAATCTAGAAGATCTTCCTAATAGAACTTTATCTTGAAAAGAAATAAGAGTAATAATAGCTGGATCAGTTCTTGGAAAATGACTTTTACCACATTCACCATTAGAACATTTCATCACAAAACCTCCTTCTGTAGGAAAGTTTTGAAAACCGCATGAACCACAAAATTTATGCGTATGCTGCCAAAAAAACATTCCATTAGAAAGTGCTAAGAATGACGCTTCTATATCATCTAGAATAGGACCATATTTTCTTAAATCATCAATAATTATATTATTTTCTTTTAACCAGCATTCAAATTTTTGAATAGGTGGGCTTAAGTCTATACCAATATAATTTAAGGTATTTGCTACGCCTAAAAAAATTGTATCTCCCATTCCATCAGGAAAAAATTCATCAAGTTGGACTTTGTTAAAAATGACAGGGATTATATTTTTATTTGTTTCTGTGAATAAATTTTTACCTTTATAGAATGGAATGAATTTAGTATTTTTTTTTAAAATGATATTATTTAATAATTTTTTATCGTTTCTATAGTTTCCTTGACGATTTATTGCAGAGCTAGCATAAAAGGGTTGGATCATGTTTTCTTACCTCGATAATTACTTATAATTATTTATATGTACTGATTCTCTTTTTTAAAAATAATTATTAATTAAGTCTTAAAATCTATGCTAAAAATACATATTTTTCAATTGGTTATATTTTTCTATTGCTGATCATTTTAGTAAAAGAGATTATATAATTATTTTGAGGAATAAATTATGATTAAAATTAGTAGAATTTCTTCACCTTTAAAAGATAAATTAAAAAATTTAGAAACATGCTCTCAACTAGATGGTGATGGAGTTTTTTGAGGGTAAATACAAAACATCAGGATCAATATTAATAAGAAATAAGTTTATTGGTGAACTTTCTGCTGACCAAGTAATAGTTGATGAAAAGGGTGTAGTTGAAGGCTCGCTAAAATCATCTGAGCTGATTGTAAGTGGAAATGTTAATGGTAATATAAATTCTGACAGTATTGTGATTATGGAAAATGGTGTTATATCAGGTGACATTCTTTATAAGCAAATTGCTGTATTTGAAGGTGGTATAATAAACGTAGCTGGTATGAAACAAATAGATAACAAACAAGATAAAGTTATTGATATACTCCCTAAAGTAGCTGAGTGATATAATCACGTTTTCACAATAAACTCTAAACCAGCCATAGATCCAACATATAAACTAGGCTTTGTTTTCTTGAGCTTAATTATTGTACCTGAAACTTCTATGTCTATTCCATTTGGGAAAATTCTTATAATTTTACCACTGCTTGTGGTATCATTATCTGTACAAATTACTTTCACTTTTTGGTCTAAATGCATTTTTGATCCTACTAATTGACTGAATATTTTTTTAAATCTTCTAAATTTATAACTGATAAGGTTGCAATATTAGTTGATTTTAAAATTACATTTGGTGCCTTACCTGCTTCAAATGCTTCTTGCCATCTTGAAGCGCAAAGGCACCATTTATCTCCTTCACTAAGACCTTTAAAATTATACTCAGGTATAGGCGTACTTAAATCATTTCCCACTAAGCTTGAATATTCTAAAAAAGATTTCGTCATGATACAGCATACTGTATGAAGTCCAAAATCGTCTGGACCAGTATTACAACAATTATCTCTGTAAAATCCTGTAACAATAGTTCGATTATCTAGAGAAGCTCTGCATTCTTCAAGTTCTCCACCAAGAACATTTAATTGTTTTCTATTATTTTGTTTATAAAAAAAGCCATCCATAATTATTGCTCCAATTTAATTAAATCGTCTGAGTTTTTTTCTATGATAAACTCCAATTTAGCTAAGAAGTCTAGTTTAGACAATCCAGGCTTTATTTCAGGTAATATTTTCAAGGTTATTGACTTAGATCGAAGATTGTCTGGATATTTCATAAAACTATTTTTAGGCCAAAGCAATCCCGCATTATGAGCAACTGGAATCACAGGAATTTGTGTTTGAGAATATAAAAAAAACACACCAGGAAGATATGGTTTTTCTTTTGAAGAAATCCCAGGGTGAACTCTTGTTCCCTGAGGAAAAATCATAATTGATCTATTTTGATCAACAGCTTTTTTAGCTTTTCTCTTCATTTTTTTTAGAGCATTTATTCCCTGTTCACGTGTAATTGGAATAGCTCCTGCTCTAAGAAAGTAGAGACCTATAATTGGTATAAATATAAGAGATTTTTTTAAAACAATTGAAGGCATAGAGAAAATATCCGTACAAAAAACAGTTTCCCAAGCTGATTGGTGTTTAATAGCATATATAACTGCTTTATTGTGTGAAGGTATATTACCAATCACTTTAATATCTATGTTTAACCACCATTTCAGTCCCAAAGTCATATTAAGACACCAAATTTTATTAATAAAAATTACAACTTTTCTGGGAAACAATAGACATGGAAGACATATTGTTACCAATATGCTAGTACCTACATAAAATTGAACATTAAATAATAAGGACTTTAAAAAATTCATTTTATATCAACTCGAAACTTAATATTCAATTTTTGAAAGTGTAAAATAGTGTAATCCTTTATCTGAACTATCGATTGATATATTATAGCCCTCATTTTTTGAAAAATGAGAAAAATCAATTGGACTTGCTGGGTCGTCAGAAATAAAAGTAACAACTTTTCCTTTATCTAGAGTTTTTAGTACTCTTTTAGCTTTTAAAACTGGCAATGGACATTTTAATCCAGTAAAATCGTATTTTTTAATCAAATGACCACCTAACAAATCAAATATAAAAAAACTAGTTTTATACATTTTTATTAATTTATCCAATTTAATTTTGCTCATAATCATCAGACACAAATTATAATAGATATGAAATGAATATTTAGAGAAAAATAATCGATAATTTAACAGGATTTACCATAAACGATGATAAGTGGACAATAATATGAAAATTTTCTATAGCAAATACTGATATAAAAATCACCAGAACTTTAAGCTTTGAAAAAATTGGCTTTACAATAGTTAAATTGTTATTTCAGCTTAAACGGCAAAAGTTCACGAAATAGTAACTAAAAAGTAAATAGATGGCCTTAAGAGCAAAATTTATGTTCCTGATAATGAAATACAAAATTTTGCCAAACTTTGGAATTATGTCAAGTAGACATTCCATGGTTTTCAATCATATTCAAAACAAATATTAAATTTGTTAAAAAATTCATTGTTCTATAAGTATTACTTAAACTTCTGTTTCTTATTACTAAAGCTGATGGAAAAATAACACATAAAAAATTTCCTTTTAGTAGAGGTAAGTAGAGTATTTAGTTTTTCAGAAAATGAATTTCTTAAAATTCATAATACAAAATTAAGTCATTATATGGATACATATTCCCTTTTTGGCATTAATAAATCAACTCCCCCTTAGTATAATTAAGTAAAAATGGAAATTGCTTGCTATTAATGATCATTCAGATTGCATGTTAGCAAAAAGAACACCTGAAGATTTTATTTAAGAAAAAACATGCCAAGTTCAAAAGATAAATAAAGCTTAGGATATAATTAAAAAAACCTAATAATTTAAAAAAATATTGACCTAATTTATTAAAGTAATATTTTTAAATTGTCAGAGAGTAAGTAGTTGCTTTTTAAAGAGGAAAGTCCGGGCTCTATAGAAATAAGGTGCTGGATAACATCCAGCGGGGGTAACCCTAGGGAAAGTGCAACAGAAAGTAAACCGCCAGATTTGGTAAGGGTGAAATGGTGTGGTAAGAGCACACCGCATTTTTAGTGATAAAAATGGCAAGGCAAACCCCACCTAGAGCAAGACCAAATAGGAGAGACGTTTTTGATATTTCTACAAAGTTTCTCGGGTAGGTCGCTAGAAGAATTTGGTAACAAATTTTCAAGATGAATGACTACAATCTTAATTAAGATACAAAACCCGGCTTATAGCTCTCTGACAACCAAATTAAGAGAATTTTTAACTTTTAATATTATTTTGGGACATAATTTCCCATTGACTCCCATTAATTCCCATGTTATCCCATAATCTTGATAGGTTAACTCTTTTGAGCATAAAATCTAGTTAAATTTAAATTTTAAATGTTTTTTTATTTTACTAGAAAGGGTCTTACAAATCAGATGTTTTTATCAACTTCACATAATAAGATTGATTCAAAATCTAGAATATCTATTCCTGCAGCTTACAGATTAAAGCTTGAAAAAAATAATGAACAATTAATTTTATTTAAAAGCCTTCAATTTAAATGCATTGAAGGAACGTCTGATAACAGAATGAAAAGTTACATGAATGCAATTGATGAGTTAGATGCTTTATCTGATGAAGCATTTGTTTTGAGAATGATGATGGCAGATTCATTTGAAATGAAATTTGATGCCAGTGGTAGAGTAATAATTCCTGAAATGTTGATGGATTTCTCAGGACTTAAAGATAAAGCGGTTTTTATGGGTATTGGAGAGTCTTTTTATATTTGGTCACCTGAGGAATATAAAAATCAATATCAGAAATCACAAAAGATTTTAAAAGAAAAAGGACCTCCTAAATTAATTTTAAAGAAAAAGAATGATTAAAAAGTTTTAATAAATGAATTACAGAACTAAACACATACCTGTGCTTTTAAATGAGACGATCAAAGCTTTGTGCATAAGAAATAAAGAACTTTATGTTGATGCTACATTTGGAGTTGGCGGATATACAAATGAAATTCTTAAAAAAAATAGTTGTAGTGTTTTAGCGATTGATCGAGATCCAGAGGCTAAAATGTATAGTGATTATTATAAAGGTAAATATAAAAATAGATTTTTTTTTCAAACAGGAAAATTTTCAGATGTTGAAAAAATTTTAAACTCTCAAAAAATTGATAAAGTTGCAGGTATTGTTTTTGATCTAGGTGTTTCAAGTCCACAATTAGATCAAGGTAATAGAGGTTTTTCTTTTAGATTAAACGGACCTCTTGATATGAGAATGTCTAAGGAAGGTCCTACTGCTGAAGAGTTCATAAATAAAGTAGATGAAAAAACACTAGCTGACATTATTTATGAATTAGGTGATGAAATATTTTCCAAAAGAATTGCAAAGTTAATTATACGTGAGAGATCTAAAGACAATATTGTAAACACTATTCAATTAGCTAAAATAATACGCGCAGCTATCCCAAAGTCAAAGAATAAAACTGATCCAGCAACTAAAACATTTCAAGCAATCAGAATGTATTTAAATGATGAAATATCAGAGTTGGAGACTGGCTTAAAAGCCGCAGAGCGCATTTTGAAACCTGATGGAATTTTAGCTGTAGTGTCATTTCATTCTATTGAAGATAGGATTATTAAAAATTTTTTTTTAAAATGTTCAAAAAATAAAGTTTTATCTAGATATATGCCTGAACAATCTATCAAAATGCATAGTTTAGAAGTTATAACAAAAAAACCAATTACCCCCTCAGAGCTAGAAATAAAAACTAACATCAGATCAAGGTCTGCAAAACTTCGAGTTGCTAGAAGGACAAAATTTCCATCTCTATTTGGAGATGTAGCATGATAAGATATCCTTCAATGCTAATTATTTTTATGACAATTCTTATTGCAACGTCATTATACCAGATAAAATATCTAATTACAAAAAAAGAAATAGAATTATCAAAAATTGAAAATCAAATAACTAAAACTAAATCAGATCTTTATATTTTAAAAGCAGAACTAACATATTTGAAAAGACCAGATAGGCTAGAAAAAATAGCTAAAAATAAATTAAATATGAGAGAAATCCTTCCTATAGACATTTGGAATCTAAAAGATTTAGTAAATGTAACAAACTCTTTAAATAAAAATAGGTAATAATGAAAATTTTAAATCCTCAAAATAATTCTAGTGTTAACGAAAGCAGATTAAAATTGAGAAAATTTAAATTAATGCTATGTGGATTTTTTTTATTTTCAGCTTTTTTAACTATTGGATATAGAACAATATCGCTTTCTATTTCTACCAAAGACAATTCAGAAGTTATTTCTTTTAAAAAAAATAATATTTATAAGTCTAAAAATATACTTAGAGGAAATATTTATGACAGAAATAAAATATTACTAGCTACAACTATAACAACTTCAAGTTTAAATATGAATCCACAAGAGATTTTGGACATAAATCAGACGATTTCAAAATTAAAAACTATTTTTCCAAATTTAAATGAAGAGTCCTTATTTAAAAAACTTAATTCAAATAAAAAGCATATTAATATTCTAAGAGAAATCTCCCCTATAGAGCATATTTCTTTACTTAAATTAGGTATAGAGGGTATGAAGATTGAAAAGAGTAATAAGAGAATTTATCCAAACAATAGTTTAGCATCACACGTAATTGGTAGCACGAATATAGATGGGATAGGTATTGCAGGTATTGAAAAATATTTTGATAGAGAGTTAAATAATGGTGAAAGTATTTTTTTATCTATACATGCAGGAATTCAACACATAACAAAAAAATTATTGCATGAACAAATAAAAAAATTTCAAGCTCCTGGGGGAGCGGCAATCGTAATGGATGCAAAAAAAGGAGAAATTTATGCTTTGGCATCTCTGCCAGATTATAATGCAAATAATTATAAAAAAGTTCTAAACCAAAAATTATTTAATAGAGCTACTAAAGGTATTTATGAGCTTGGGTCAACTCTAAAATTAATTACTGCTGCGGTTGCCTTTGATAGTAAGTTAATAAAAGAAAACGAAGTTTTTGATGTTTCAACGCCATTAAAAATTTCTTCAAAAACAATTAACGACTTTCATCCTCTTAATTATGCATTAAATATTCCAGAAGTTATTGTTCACTCAAGTAACATAGGTTCTGCAAAAATAGCAGAAAAGTTTGGTTCTTCTGCTCAACTAGAATATTTGAAATCATTAGGTTTAATGGATAAACTTTCTTTAGAATTACCTGAGCTTGGAAGACCTCAAGTCAGGACTGACAAAAAATTACTAACAACTATGACTATATCATATGGTCACGGAATCGCCATTACTCCAAGTCATCTCGCTGCTTTGACTGCAACAATTGTTAACAATGGAATCAAAATTAACCCAACTTTAATAATCCAACATCAACTAACAAAAAAAGAGCGAGTTTTTTCAAAAGAAACATCAAAGAAAATGAGAAGTATAATGAGGTTAGTTGTTAGTGATAAAAATGGCACTGCAAAAAAAGCTGATGCAGCAGGCTATATAGTTGGTGGTAAAACTGGGACAGCAGAAAAGGTTAATAAATTTGGTAAGTATTTAAAAAATGAAAACATTGTAGCTCTCACAGCAGCGTTTCCAATGGATGACCCAAAATTTATAATTACGATAATGATAGACAACCCTAAGGGTCAAAAATCTTCATCATACTATCGAACAGCAGGATGGGTCGTTGCTCCAGTTGTAAAAAAAATTGTAACAAGAATTGCGCCTATTTTAGGAATTAAACCTCGTAACGAAAAAAATTCAACTTTCACCAAAGAATTATTGAAATATAAAATAAGAGGCAAGGAACAAGGAGCAAACTTATAAGATGTTTCTTTTGAAAGATATAATATCAAGAAATCCAAAATTAGAGAAAACCTTTAAAAATGTTAGTAAAGAAATCCTCAATCATAATATCAATGGAATTTCTTCAAGTAGCAAGGATATTAAAAATGATTATATCTTTGTAGCAATAAAAGGAAAAAAGCATAATGGTTTAAACTATATTACCGAAGCAAGAGAAAAAGGAGCTATATTAACTTTAGCAGAAGATAATTTTGATAGCCAAACCGTATCATTAAAAAAAGGTACTGCAAGAGAAATATACTCTATATTGCTAGCTTGTTTTTATAAAAAACAACCTAAACAAATTATTGGCGTAACAGGAACAAACGGTAAAACTTCCGTAGTAGATTTTTGTCGTCAAATATGGGGTCAAGCTGGTTGGAAATCAGCATCTATGGGTACACTTGGGACAAAAATTGTTTCACATACTAAACAAACTTTTTATTATAATTCAAATCAAAATTTAACGACATTTGAACCATCACATTTATATAAAGAACTCAAATCTTTGACTGACAACGAGATTTCTCATGTTGCTATAGAAGCCTCATCACACGGCATTGATCAAAGAAGATTAGATGGAATAAAGTTTTCAGGAGCTGTTTTTACAAATCTATCTCATGATCATCTTGATTATCATAAAAATATAGAAAATTATTATTCGGCTAAAAAAAGATTGTTTACTCATCTTCTTAAAAAAAATTCTTCATTAGCAATTAATATTGACGATAATTATGGAAATATACTTTATGAAGAACTTAAAAGTTTTAACTTCTATGTCTTAAGTTTTGGGAAAAATAGTGAAGCAGACATCAGGATTTGCAACATTAATCAACAGAACAAATCCATAGATCTGATCATAAGATATAAACTTAAATCTTACAATATAACACTTGGCATGATAGGTGAATTTCAGGTCTATAATGTTATTGCTTCAGCCTCTATTTGTATAGCTCTAGGCATGGATCCAGATTTTGTTTTTAAATCTTTAAGTTATTTAAAACCTGCAAAAGGACGTATGGAAATAATTACAGATAGCAAAAGCAAGTCATTAGTCATAATCGACTATGCACATACGCCTGAAGCATTATCGTCAGTTTTAATTTCGTTAAAAAAAGATGCTAAGGGAAGAATAATAACACTGTTTGGATGTGGTGGAAACAGAGATAAAGATAAACGTCAAATCATGGGTAAAATAGCTCACGAAAATTCTAATTTAGTGATTGTTACAGATGATAATCCAAGAGACGAAACTCCTTCAAATATAAGGAGAGAAATTTTAAAAGGTTGTCCTAAAGCGATTGAAATAGAAAATCGAAATAATGCCATAAAATATGCAATTTCAAAACTTAAAAATGAAGATATTTTATTAATTGCAGGTAAAGGGCATGAGACTACGCAAACTCTAGGAACAGAAACTTTACCATTTGATGATTATACAGTTGCAAAAGAAGCAATTAAAAATTTAGATAAGATTGGTGCATAAGTTGGAAACACTGTGGACAAAAAAAGACTTAATTTCAGCTACAAATGGCACAGACCCAACTTACAATTTTCTCAAAAAAATTGAAATTGTGTCTGGAATTAGCATTGATAGTCGGTCAATAAAAGTAGGAGATTTATTTATAGCATTAAAGGGTGAAAATTTTAATGGTCATGATTTTGTAAATTCGGCGATTCATAAGGGAGCTAATGGGGTTATTGTTTCAGATAAAAAACTAGCAGAAAAATATGAAGGTCTTTTAGTCAAAGATACAAAACAAGCTTTGATAAATATTGCCAAATTTGGTCGAAAAAGATTTAAAGGCAAAACAATAGCTTTGACAGGAAGTAATGGTAAAACAACCACGAAATATTTTATATATAAGTCATTATTCAATTACGGTAAAACTCATTACACTCATGGAAATAATAATAATATTATTGGACTTTCTCTGACTTTGTCTAGATTACCTCAAAATTATGATTATTGTGTTTTAGAGCTAGGTATTAGTAAAGTTGGTGAAATGACTGATCTTGCAAAATTAGCTTTACCAGATATTGCTTTAATTACAAATGTATCAAATTCACATATTCAAAATTTCAGAAATGAAAAGGAAATTGCAAGTGAAAAGAGCAATATTTTTGCAGGTATTAAACCTAAAGGAATAGTAATATTATACTCAGATAATGTTTGGTGTGATTATTTAGTAAAAAAAGCAAAAGAAATTAATGCAAAAATCCACTTATATGGTTTTTCAGATAATGCAAATACTAAAATAATAAACATTAAAGATTATAAAGAAGGCTCAAAAATTTATTTTGACCATCAAAAAAGTTGGTATTTAAATTTTTTGAACACAACCCAAGCAGTCAACGCAATTGCAACAGTTGCTATTGCCAAGGAATTGAAATTAAATTTAACTCATATCTTCAATACCATCACTAATATAAAACCATTATCTGGGAGAGGTGAAAAGATAATAATTAATTTTGAAAAGAATCACAAATCATTACTTATTGACGATAGTTACAACGCAAATCCCATATCTATGAAATATGCCCTTTCAGATTTTAAAAAATTTCAAAATAAATTTGATGATTATGAAACAATTTTAATTATTGGAGACATGCTTGAATTAGGGAGAAAATCTAAAGAACTTCATCTGAGACTTATTCCAGCAATTAAGGAAATTAATCCAAACTTACTTATTACTGTAGGTAATTATACTAATTTTATCGCGAAACAATTAAGTTCTTTTACAACTTGTATTTCGTACAAATCAATTGAAAAATTATTACACCAATTTGATGAATTAATTAAACCTAAACAACTTATACTTGTAAAGGGTTCAAATGGAACAGGTTTATGGAAGTTAGTAAAAACAATTAAAAAAAAGCATCAGGAGACACATAATGCTGCCTGATTTTTTATTAAATTTCACAGAATATTTTCAACCACTTAATTTGTTTAAATACATATCTTTTAGAACAATCGGTGCGCTCCTTACAGCACTGCTAATTAGTTTTATCTTTGGCGGCAGAATAATATTATTATTAAAAAAATTTCAGAAGACAGGACAACCTATACGAGAGGATGGACCTAAAAATCACATTATTTTCAAAACTGGAACACCTACTATGGGTGGATTGTTAATTTTATTTGCTTTTACCACGTCTACATTACTCTGGGCTAGATTAGATAACTTATATATATGGGTTATTCTTGGAGTTGCTATTTCATTTGGATGTATTGGTCTTTTAGACGATTGGTTAAAAGTTTCTCGAATGAGTTCAAATGGACTAAAAAGTTATCAAAAAATTATACCCCAAATTATTGTTGCGTTTATCGCAGCATGGTTTTTGTCAGATAATTCTCCAGAGAGTCTAAAAAATTCTTTGTCAATCCCATTTCTTAAAGAAAGCATTTTATATTTAGGTATTTTTTACATTCCTTTTACAATTATTGTAATTGTAGGTTCATCTAACGCAGTTAACTTAACAGACGGTTTAGACGGGTTAGCAATTGTTCCCGTTATAATTGCTTCAGGTACATTAGCAATAATAGCTTATTTAGCGGGAAACTTTAATTTTTCTAATTATTTACAAATAAATTATATACCTGGAGTTGGAGAAATTACAGTATTTTTGGGAGCAATAATTGGTGCTGGGTTAGGTTTTTTATGGTTTAATGCTCCCCCAGCAATGGTTTTTATGGGCGATACAGGATCATTATCACTAGGTGGCGTTATAGGAGTAACTGCTTCAGCATCAAGACATGAATTAGTATTAATTATAATTGGTGGGCTTTTTGTATTAGAAACTATCTCAGTAATTTTTCAGATTTTGTCATTTAAATTAACTGGAAAAAGATTATTTAAGATGGCGCCTCTGCATCACCACTTTGAACAAAAAGGGTGGGCTGAGTCCACTATTGTAATTAGATTTTGGATAATAGCAGTTATTTTAGCTTTAATTGGTATTTCAACTCTTAAACTAAGGTAGTAAGTTTGGATAATATAAATAACTATAGGAATAAAAATATTGGAATTTTAGGTTTAGGCATATCTGGCTTAGCAGCAATTAATATTTTGAAAAAGTTAGATGCTAAGATATTTGCGTTTGATGATAAAAATGAAAAAAAATTAAAACTGCCTAGACATATTTGGGTAAATTATAAAAATTGGCCTTGGAATAATTTAGAAGTACTGATCGTAAGTCCTGGTATACCTATCAATAACAAAAACAAACATCAAGCAATTTTACTTGCAATAAAACATAATGTTAAAATAATAAATGATGTTGATTTATTTACTGAGACTAAACCCAAAGCTAGGATAATTGGAATTACTGGTACTAACGGAAAATCAACAACTGTAGCACTCTTATATCATATATTAAAATATAATAATATTAAATGCGAAGTTGGGGGCAATTATGGTTACCCTGCTTGTAAAATTATTGATCCAGGAGAAGATGGGATAATCATACTTGAATTGTCAAGTTATCAACTAGATGGATCTACAAAATTAAAATTAGATTTGGCTGCTATAATTAATATTACTCCAGATCATATAGAATATCATGGAAGTTTTGATAATTATCGATTAAGCAAATTAAAAATCTTAAATTTTTTAGTTGATGAAGGTGCCATCGTTATAGATAAAAAAAACCAGTCTTTAAATAAATTAATCTCTGGGAAAAATTACAAAGATATTAGAATAATAAAAGCAAATACAGAAGATTACAAAAAAATCATTGGTAATAATCAATCTTTAGTAGGTCATCATAATCTTGTTAATGCTTCAATTGCCATTTCTTTGGCTAAAAATCTAGAACTTTCAAATAAAAATATAGAATCGTCAATAGAGAGTTTTTGTGGCTTACCTCATCGTATGGAGACAATTTTTTATTCTTCAAAGATCAAAATCATTAACGACAGTAAATCAACAAATGGTGATTCAACTGCTGCTGCTCTGAGATCATATAATAATATATTTTGGATAGTTGGAGGAAAACCAAAAATAGATGGAATTGGAGAAGCTACTCATTATTTAAATAGAGTCATTGAATGTTTTTTGATAGGAAATCACACCGATTTTTTTACAAGAGAAATAAAGAAATATAATAAAAGTATTCCCTTAAATAAGTGTGAAACTCTTGAAAATGCTGTAAGTCTTACCATCAGAAAAGCTTTAGTGTCTAGCGCTAAAAGCGTCGTGATTTTACTTTCACCTTCTGCAGCAAGTTTTGATCAATTTGAAAGTTTTGAAGATAGAGGGAATAAATTTAAAAAAATTGTAAGTAAAAATTTAAAGGAAGCTATTTAGTATGTTAATCACACGCTCTGATAGATCGAATATAGCACTTTGGTGGTGGACAGTTGATAGACTATTATTAACAAGCTTTTTTATATTAATTGTTTTTGGTATTTTTCTTGTCATGGCTTCTAGTCAACACATTGCCGAAAGTATAAACATATCTTCTAACTATTTTACAATACGACATTTCTTTTTTAGTTTATTAAGTATCCCCGTTATTATATTCTTTTCAATTTTAAATACACGACAGACAAAACTGCTCTGTATACTTGGATTTTTAATATGTATTTGTTTATTATTATTTGTTTTGTTTGAGGGAGAAAAAATTAAAGGTGCTCAAAGATGGTTAAACATAGGAAATTTTAGCTTTCAACCAAGCGAAATTTGTAAACCATTTTACATAATATTTAATGCATGGATTTTAACATTATGGATGGAAAAGAAAGATTTTCCAGGTTGGGCGTGGTCCATTGGCTCTATACTTTTACTATCTGCTCTCCTTTTGTTACAACCTGATGTTGGAATGACAATTGTTATAATCTTTACCTGGGGTCTCCAGTTATTTATTGCTGGTTTACCAGTTATTGTCATTCTATGCCTGATACTAGCATTTCCTATTTTTATGATTTTAGCATATAGGCATTTTGATCATGTAAGAATTAGAATTGATAATTTTATCGATGGCAATACTTATCAAATAACTAAATCGCTTCAATCATTTGAATCTGGTGGATTATGGGGTAAAGGTCCTGGTGAAGGCTTATATAAGAAAACATTACCAGATGCTCACTCAGACTTCATATTTGCTGTTGCAGCAGAAGAATACGGTGTCTTAATTTGTTGCCTGATTATTGCTATTTATGGCCTTATAATTGGTAGGTCATTTCTTTTAACTTTAAAAACTGAAAATCTTTTCTTTATACTCGCTGTAAGTGGTCTAGCTTTTCAACTTGGATTTCAATCATTAATACACATGGCTAGTAATACTGATCTCATTCCTCCGAAGGGGATGACATTACCTTTTTTGTCCTATGGTGGATCATCAATAATCGCATCTGCAATTACGGCAGGTATTTTACTATCATTAACAAGAAAAAAAACTTTTTAGAAAATGTAAAAAAATAAAAAAGATAAAATTTTATGAATAATAATACAAAAAAAACAATCATGATCGCAACTGGAGGAACGGGCGGACATATCTTTCCAGCATTATCTATAATGAATGAAATTAAAGTACATGATTTTGTTATAATAACAGACCAAAGAGGAAAAAATTTTTTTAATGTTTTTTTAAATCAACAAAACAACTCACATAAAATTTTTATTCACAAAGCCTCTAGTCCTTCAGTACATAGTTTTTTAAATAAGATTAAATCGATTTATCAATTTATTATTTCTTTTTTTAAGTCAATAATTTTAATTTTAAAAACCAAACCAAAAATTATAATTGGCTTTGGTGGATATTTTTCGGTTGCGCCAATATTAGCTGCAAAACTTTTTAAAATACCAATAATTATACACGAACAAAATGCGATAGTTGGCAGAGCAAACAAATTTCTTAGTAATTTAGTAAATGTGATTGCATTATCTTTTGTCGAAACAAAAAATATTAAAAAAAATCCAACATATATTTTTACTGGAAATCCAACACGCAAGGAATTTAATAACAATGATAAATCTCTTTATAAAATTCCAAGAAAAAATCAAAAATTTAATATTTTAGTTGTTGGAGGAAGCTTGGGATCTAAATTTTTTTCACATGAAGTGACAAAAGTCTTTTGCTCTCTTCCCAAAAGATTAAAGGATAAACTTAAAATAGTTCAACAAGTTAGATCAGAAGACAAAAATTTTGTTGAAGCTATGTATAATAAAAATAAAATAAATTATGAATTAAAAAGTTTTTTTGAGAATATTCCAGAAAAGTTTTTTCAATCCCACCTAATAATTACACGTTCAGGTGGTTCAAGTGTAGCCGAAATTTTGACTTCTTGTAGACCGGTTATATTTATACCGTTACCTTCAGCATTAGACAATCATCAAGAAGCTAATGCAAAATTTTTAGAAGCAACTGGTGGCGCTTGGACTCTTAAAGAGGATGAATTTGTAAGTAAAAAATTAAAGGAATTATTAGAAAATTTATTAACTAGTCCGATTCAACTAATTTACGCAAGTAAAAAAATTAAGTCTTGTTCAAATAGTCTCGAAAGTTTAAGAAAAAATCAATCTCCTGCTCAATTTCTTTCAAATATAGCATTAAGTTTAATAAATTCTGATATTACGAAACCATTTAAATTATGTTAAAACGGCCCAAAAATCTAGGAATTATTCACTTTATTGGCATTGGTGGCATTGGTATGAGTGGTATTGCAGAAATACTGGCTCAATCAGGCTATTTAATACAAGGAAGTGACATAAGCGAGAGTAACAATACTTTTAGATTAAAAAAACTTGGAATTAAAGTTTTCATAGGTCAAAAAAGATCTAATATAAAAAAAGCGAAAATCGTTGTAGTTTCCACAGCTATACCACAAAAAAATATTGAGCTTCTAGAGGCAAAAAAACTTTTTTTACCTATTGTTCATAGATCTGAAATGTTGGGAGAACTAATGCGTTTAAAGCAATCCATTGCTATAGCTGGTACACACGGCAAAACAACAACAACATCTCTTATTGCAAAAATGATAGAAGATAATGGAATGGATCCAACTATAATAAATGGTGGAATTATATCTTCCTTAGACAGTAATGCAAGATTAGGTAATGGTGAATGGATGATAGTTGAAGCAGATGAAAGTGACGGAAGTTTTGCAAAATTAAATCCAACTGTAGCAATAATCACAAATATAGACTTAGAACACCTTGACTATCATAAAAATGAAGAAAATTTAGAAAATGCTTTTTTTAAATTTTTATCATCTATTCCATTTTATGGATTTATTTGCCTTTGCATTGACCACCCACGAGTACAAAAATTAATATCAAAATTAGAAGATAAAAAAGTAATTACTTATGGTTTATCGGCCAATGCAGACATAAGAGCTACTAATATAAACTACAAAAATCAATCAATGAAATTTACACTCAATGTGTCTAGTAGAAGAGAACCCGTAAATAAAAAATACGAAATAGATTTTTCAATGATTGGTGTTCATAATGTTCAAAACGCATTAGCGACTATTGCAACTGGTATTGAGCTTAAAATTCCACTTAATAAAATTAAAAACTCGTTAAAAAATTTTACAGGGGTAAAAAGACGTTTCGAAACTGTTGGTAATTTTAGAGGATCACTTATAATAGATGATTATGGTCATCACCCTGTTGAAATTGATGCTGCCTTAGCAGCTGCAAGATTATTAACTCCCAAAAATAAAATTATAAGTATTTTTCAACCTCATCGTTATAGCCGTCTAAAAGATTTATTTGATGAATTTTGCAGTTCTTTTAATGATGCTGATTATGTCTTACTACTAGACGTTTACTCAGCTGGAGAAGCACCACTAAAAAATTTTGAAGCTATAAATTTAGAGAATGGTTTATCAAAATATGGTCATAAAAATGCAATTTATATTAATGATAAAAAAGCATTAATTAAAACAATTCTTAATCTTGTTAAGCCTGCGGATATTATCGTTTGTCTTGGAGCCGGATCAATAACAAAAATTGCAAATAATCTTGAGAGTGACTTAATAAATGGAAATTGATTATCTAAAGAAGAAGTTTTCAAACTCTGTCAAATTTAATCAAAATTTATCTAAATTTAACTGGTTTGGTGTTGGAGGGAATACAGAGATTTTATTTGAAGTAGAAGATAAAAATTCTTTAGCTGTTTTTTTAAAAAAAAGACCTCAAAACTCAAAAGTTTTTCCAATTGGAGCAGGATCAAATGTTTTAATAAGAGATAAAGGAATTAAGGGCATCACAATTTTAACAAAAAAACTATGTAATTTAAGTATTGATAACAATGGCATTATTACGGCTGAAGCTGGTGCTATGGATGCAAATGTAGCTCGATTTGCAAGAAATAATGGACGAACTGGTCTTGAATTTTTGATGGGAATTCCAGGTACTATCGGTGGAGGTATCAGAATGAACTCTGGTGCCTTTGGAACAGAATTTAAAGACGTTCTCATTGACGTTATAGCTATTAATCATTCAGGTGAATTTAAAACTTTTCAAAATAACGAACTTAAAATGGGTTATAGACAAATAGGTATAGGTGAAGATTGGATATTTTGTTCAGCTCGTTTTAAAAGTTCAAAAGGGACTAAAATTATAATCGAAAAAAAAATGAAAAAAATAATTAAACTTAGAAAAGATGCACAACCAGTAGGAGTAAAGACCGGTGGAAGCACATTTAGAAATCCAAAAAATTATAAAGCATGGAAATTAATTGATCAAGCAGGCTGTAGGGGATTGAAGATTGGCAAAGCAATGATCTCAGAAAAACATTGTAACTTTATAATTAATGCCAAAAATTCAAATGCTACTGAAATAGAAGAACTAGGCGAGCATGTAAGACGAAAAGTTTTTGAAAGATCAGGTATCACGCTTAAATGGGAAATTCAAAGAGTTGGTATTAAATGAAAATACATAAAGATACACATGTGTTATTACTAAAAGGAGGCTTCGGATCAGAAAGAGAAGTTTCTCTAAAGTCAGCAGAGGCCTGTTCTCTAGCAATTAAAGATATGGGACTAAATCTTACTGAATTCGACCTTGGTAAATTTAAAATAATAGATATAGTAAATATAAATCCAGATGTATGCTTTAATGCTTTGCACGGTAAAATTGGTGAAGATGGCACTGTTCAAGGTTTATTAAATTTATTAAAAATACCTTACACTCATTCTGGTGTAACTACTTCCGCGATTGCAATGAATAAAATTCACTTTAAAAGAGTTATTACTCATGCAACAGAAAATTCAGATGATCCTATTTTTTTTCCAAAAAATCTAGAAATTTCATACGGAAAATATTTATCTGTCAAAAATTATAAAGGTCCATATGTAATTAAACCAATTAATGGAGGAAGTTCTGTTGGAGTGATAATTGTAAAGGATCAAAATAAAATACCTTTAAGCAAAAATTTTAATTATGATCAGATGATGGCCGAAGCATATGTAGGTACTAAAGAATTAACAGTAACAATTTTAAAAAATGCACCACTTACTGTAACAGAAATTAAACCTAAGAAAAATAACGAATTTTATAATTTTGATGCAAAATACGAAAAAAATGGGTCTTTTCACGAAATACCTGCTCTAATTCCTAATGATATTTTTGAGAAATCAAAATCCTGGGCACTTAGAGCTCACAACATAATTGGATGCAAAGGAATTTCAAGAACTGACTTTAGGTACGATACTAAGAAAAATCAGCTGTACATGTTAGAGATCAATACACAACCTGGAATGACAATCTATTCCTTAGCACCAGAGCAGGCTCGTTTTTGTAATGTTAGTATGAAAGAAATGGTAAGAACCCTTTTAGAGGAGGCAACTTACGAATGTTAACTTCGAATTTTAATAGAGCGAATGATACTGAAATAGTTATTGACAGAGTTACTACAAAGAAAAAATTTAAAAATTATAAAGTTTTAACTTTATTTAGCTTTTTGATCAGTTTCATTTTAGTTTTATTTATTATTAATACAAAGCATCTGGAAAACGTTAATTTAAAATTGAATTTCCTTAAAAAAATATTTATTGAAATCGGGTTTGAATTAAAAAATATAGAAATATATGGTACCAACAATATTCCTAATAAAGATATCTTAAAAATTACAAATTATTATAAAAATATAAATATTTTTGATGTAAGTCTAATCGAATTACATCAGAAACTTAGCAAAATAGGATGGGTAGAAAAAATACATATTAAACGAATTCTTCCTGATACTATTCAAATTAAAGTTAAAGAAAAGGAAGCAATTGCAATATGGCAAAATGAATTTGAGAACAAACTCATAACTGATAGAGGTGATGTAATAGCTACTGCAGATATTTACAACTTTAGAAATATTCTACCAATAATAAATGGAAATAATGCCAACAAAAAGGTAAACTCTATACTTAAAGTATTAAAATCTAACGATAATTTCTCAAAAAATATTTGGTCTTTAACATTCGTCAATAATCGAAGATGGAATCTGCATTTTAATCAAGGTATTGTTGTTCTTTTACCTGCCAAAGGTATTCATGAAGCATGGCGAAAACTTTTAATACTACATCATAAATATGATATTTTAAATCTCGGGTTAACAGAACTTGATTTTAGAAATCCTAATCACATTCTTGGTAAAATTAATTTTGATAAAAACTTAATCAAAGACAGGAAAAGTTTATGACTGTTCTAAATCAAATAAAAAAATCGAAAAGTATTTTTGCTGTAATTGATATTGGAAATAATAAAGTGTCGTGTTTGATTGGATCTCCTGTCAAAAACAATGATGTACAATTAAAAGTATTAGGATTTGGCCAACATGTATCAATTGGAATTAGTAATGGAATAGTTACAAACTTGAATGAAATTGCAAATTCAATTGCTAGAGCTGTTGAAGGAGCTGAAACTATGGCAGGTTTTCCAGTTAAAGAAGTGGTTTGCAGCCTATCAGGAGGCAGACCATTGACAAAGGTCATTCAAAATCATATTAAAATTCACAATAATCAGGTTTATAAAAGCGATCTTATAAAAATCCAAAAACTTAATAATCCAAAACAGATTAACGATTATGTTTTGCTTTCATCATCTCCTATAAAATACTCAATCGATAATAATAATTACGTAGAAAATCCAATAGGAATGTATACCAAAAATCTGACTGTAGAAATCTCAAATACATATGGTAATAAGACTGTAATAAAAAATATTACCAATGCGGTAGAGTTATGTCACCTTAAAGTTGATAATTTTATTATAAGTCCTGAAGCCTCAGGGGCATCCACAATGATTAGAGATGAACGCAAAAATGGAGCAATAATCATTGATCTAGGTGAAAATATTACTAGTACTGGTGTTTTCATAAATGAAAAAATTATTTTTTCAGATTCTATTCCTATTGGTGGTGTCCACATCACTAGTGACATAGTTAGAGGCCTTGGAACAAAATCAGATGATGCTGAGAAAATAAAAATTATTCATGGATCAGCTCTATCAAATGAAACCGACGAATTTACGAATTTAGAAATACCAATAATATCTGATGAAGGTAATATTATTAACCAAAACATACCCAAAGCAATGATAACTGCAATAATTAAACCTAGAATTGAAGAAATTTTTGAATTAATTTACCGCAGATTAAATCGATATAAGTCAATAACAAAATCTGTTGATAAAATTATTCTATGTGGAGGAGGCGCAAACCTAAATAATATAAGAGAATTTGCAACACAATATTTCAAAGCAAATGTAAGAATAGGTAGACCTATCGGATTAATTGGACTTCCAGAAATAGTTCATTCTCCAACCTTTGCTTGTCTAGCAGGATTGTTAATTAAAAGTTTCGATAAAGAAAAAACACCATCACGAATGGAATTTAATTCTGGTTTATTTAATTACTTTGGGAGGATAGGAAATTGGTTTGATCAAAACTTATAAAATAGAGAGATTAACTAAATTATAAAGGAGAAAAAAAATGTCATTAAATATAACAATACCTAAAAACATAAATGATACACAACCGAAAATTTCAGTAATTGGTATCGGAGGAGCTGGTGGAAATGCTGTAAACACAATGATTAATGCTAATGTTCAAAACATTGAATTTATTGTTGCTAACACAGATGGACAAGCCTTATCTAGAAGCCTAACCAAAAGACAAATACAATTAGGAAAAAATCTAACCTTAGGTCTTGGTGCTGGATCTAACGCAGAGACAGGAAAAATGGCTGCAGAGGAGTCAATTGAAGAAATCATGTCTGAGTTAGGTGATGTTAATATGTTATTTATTGCTACTGGTATGGGTGGAGGAACAGGTTCAGGTGCTGCCCCGGTAATTGCAAAAGCTGCAAAAGAACAAGGAATATTAACAGTTGCAGTAGTTACTAAACCTTTTGATTTCGAAGGTAAAAAAAGAATGGATGTAGCCGAAGTTGGTTTGTCTTTATTAAAGGAAAATGTTGACACTTTAATTGTGATTCCAAACCAAAATTTGTTTAAAATAGCCAACGAAAAGACTACATTTGCAGAAGCTTTCAAATTAGCTGACGATGTGCTTTATCAAGGTGTTTGTGGTATCACAGACTTAATCACCAACCCTGGGATGATTAATCTAGATTTTGCAGACATAAAATCGATTATGGGAAATATGGGTAAGGCGATGATGGGTACAGGTGAAAGTTCAGGAGAAGAAAGAGCACTTCAAGCAGCTCAAGCAGCTCTAAATAATCCATTACTTGATGAAAGTAACATTAAAGGAGCTAGATCTATACTACTAAATATACAAGGAGGACCTGACATGGCTTTATTTGAAGTTGATGAAGCTGCGAGTAAAATTAGAAATGAAGTAGACGAAAATGCTAATATTATTTTTGGTTCCTCTATTGATGAAAATTTAGAGGGCATAATTAGAGTTTCAGTCGTTGCAACTGGTATTGATTATAATAAAACAATACACTCACTTGAAAATGAGAAGATTGAAAATGCTCAAAGTAACGATTTATTAACATTAAATAACCAAGAAATCGATGAAGATAAAAGTTCAGAAGAAAAATTCACTAAAGACGATTTAAGTTTTTCAGATGAACAAACTGAACAATTTGATCTTGAAAGTCAAATTAATGAAATGGATGTTAAAAATGAAGATCAAAACATATCAAATGAGGATAGTAAAAAATATCAGATCAGTGATAAGGAACATTTTAGTTCTATGGTTGAAGATCAAACTGAAAATATGGAATTAAATAACAAGTCAAATAATATATTTAAGAAGTTATCATCTTTCTTCGTAGAAGATAAAGTTGAAGAAAATAAACTTGAACCGAATTTGAGTTCAAAAAAAGAGAAACATCTAAAAGATACTATAAATAAAAATAGTTCTTCTACTCCATATACAGAAAACAATCTAAAAGATATCGAAGAAAATAATAATGTGTTTAAACAAGAAACTGTAAATAGAGAGCCAGATCACCAAATAGATTTAATTAAATTTGATCAAGAAGATGATGAAATTGACGAGAAAGTTTTAGAAATTCCAGCTTTTTTAAGGAGACAAGCCAACTAACTTTTATTGAAACATTTAGTAATTAAATGTGATTTGTATTTCGTACACATTAGTTTACAAGTATTTTTGAGGTATTGGGTATGAATTACATAAATAATCTAGTAAATGAAAACATATGTAGACAATCTACTCTAAAAAAGTCAGTATTTTTCTCTGGTATAGGTATACATAATGGTAAAGCAGTATCAATGTCAATTGAACCATCTGCACCTAATACAGGTATAACCTTTATTAGAACTGACTTATGCAATGACAATATTATAAAGGCGACAGCATCAAATATCGATAAATCGTCACTCTGTACGAAGATTACTAACAAAAAAGGTATTTCTGTTTCGACCATTGAACATTTAATGGCAGCTTTGAGTGGTATGAACATAGATAATGCCACAATAAGAATTAATTCCCCTGAGCTTCCTGCATTAGACGGAAGTTCTTATGATTACATAACAAAAATAATTAAAAATGGAATAATAACTCAAAATGATTACAGAAAATGTATCAGAGTTTTAAAAGAAATTATTGTTTGCGACGAAAGCAGGTTTATTTCTATAGAGCCAGATCATAAACTCAAAATCGATATTACTATAGATTATCCGAACACAATTATTGGTAATTCCAATTTTAAATATGAACATTCACAAAGTAACTTTGTCAGACTTATATCAAAAGCTAGAACTTTTGCATTTCTCGATGATGTAGAAAAAATGAGAATTGCAGGTTATGCTATGGGTGGTAATATAAACAATGCTATAGTTGTTGATAAATTTAACATTATAAACCCTAGTGGTCTTAGATTAGATGATGAATTCGTGAAACACAAAACACTAGATTGTATAGGTGATTTTTATCTTTTAGGAATGCCCCTCATTGGTTCTGTTAATTGCTTTGCACCAGGCCATAAATTGAATCAAAAATTAGTCAAACAAATTTTAAATGATAAAAGTAATTATAGAATTGAAACGATGAAAGTGGTAAATGAAACTAACGATTACATGAATTTGATTAATAAATCTCATCATCAAAATAAAGATAGTTTTGTCGCTTAGATTAATTTAAGCGTTCAATAATTTTTATATACAAATCCATTTATACCGAATAAAATTAATTCTTGTTATATTTATAAATGGAATAAATTAATGGTAAATTTTAGAAAATATATTTTAATTACCACGCAATTTTTATTTATTATCTCTTTCTTTATAAATTGTAGCTCAAAAAAATCTGATTTAACTGTTAATGAAGTTTCTGACACGAAAATCTTTAGTAAAGGTCAAGAATTTTTAAATAATAGACAATTCAAAAAGGCTGCCTCTGAATTTGATAAACTTTTCCTTAATTATCCCTATTCAACATTAGCAGCAAGAGCTGAAATCATGACCGCTTATTCTTATTATGAAGATAATGATATTAAAAAAGCTGTAACAAAATTAAAAGAATTCATAGAATTGAATCCTAGCGGAGAATTATCTGAGTATGCTCATTATCTTTTAGCCATGTGTTATTACATTCAAGTTTCCGATCAAGGTAGGGATCCTGCTCTTTCAAAAGAGGCACTGAAATACTTTAAAATAGTCAATAATAAGTACCCAAATAGTAAATACGCTAAAGATGCAAGATTAAAAATTCAATACATAAATAATGCATTAGCAAAAAACGATTTAATGGTTGGAATATTTTACTTAAGAAGTAATTCTCCTGCAAGTTCAATAAAGAGATTCAAGTCAATATTAGAAA
The DNA here is from genome assembly GCA_000383115.1 of alpha proteobacterium SCGC AAA015-N04. Classification (GTDB taxonomy): domain Bacteria; phylum Pseudomonadota; class Alphaproteobacteria; order Puniceispirillales; family Marisalimonadaceae; genus Marisalimonas. Next base: position 33,564 of record KB910555.1, on the reverse strand, counting down.
ATTATCAAAATACAGCTGTAATACCAGAGACACTTTACAGATTGTGTGAAGCTCTTTTGATGATTGGTCTAAAACAAGAAGCTATAAAAAGTAGTGTGTTATTAGAACATAATTTTCCCAAAAATAAATGGACAATATTAAGCAAAAATCTTTTAAAAAACAGTCAAAATGATAATATTGACAAAGGATTTTTTCCTAATATTACGAATTTTCTAAAAACTTTAACTAATTAGGTAAGTATGCTTCAAGAATTAATTGTAAAAAATTTTATTCTATTGGAAGATATAAAAATAACCTTTAACGCTGGTCTTACTGTATTGACAGGGGAAACTGGTGCTGGAAAATCAATTTTAATTGACATCATTGGTCTTATTTTAGGTAATAGAATAGATAGTAACTTCAGAAGACAAAAAGATAAAGAAGCATCAGTTACAGCCTCATTTCACATTGAAAATAATCATCCTGTAGTTGCATGTATGAAAAAGTATAATATTCATTATGTATCTGAATTGATAATCAGAAGGGAAATTAAAACTGATGGTAAATCTAAATGTTTTATAAACGATACTTTAGTAACTCAAAACTTATTATCCGAAATTTCAGATAATTTGATTGAAATTCAAGGCCAATTTGAAGATAGAGGTTTATTAAACCCAAATACTCACTTAAATCATTTAGATACATTTGCTAATCACGACCATTTAATAAAAAATTTTAAGAAAATTTATAAGGAGAAAATAAGATTAGAAGAAATAATACTTGAAAGTGAAGTTGAAAGTAAGAAAAAAAAAGAAAATGATAATTGGATTAGAGAAGCACATGAACAACTAGTTTTCTTGAATCCAAAGTTTGGTGAAGAGACGGAGTTAGAAAAAAGTAAAAAAATCTTAATTAATAGAGAGAAAATTTATAATGCCATTAATCAAACCAAAGAAATAATTGAGCAGGAAAATGGCTTAGAAGATTTAATCAATAAAATAATAAAAATATTAGACAATGCTAAATCTTTTAATTTTGAAAATATTAACCAAGCAACAGAAATTGCAAACACAACAAAAGCCAACATAGATGAACTTAAAAATGTTGTTAATAGTACAAATGCCGATATTAGTGAAAATTTTCAAAATTTAGACGTGATTGACGATCGTTTATATGAATTAAGATCACAAGCAAGAAAACATAATTGTAATGTCAATGATCTAATAAGATTAAAAGAAGAATTTTCTTTGAAAATTGAAGATGTAGACGATAATAATAGTAAGTTTCAAGAATTAAAAAATAAACTAAAAACTACCAATGACAAATTAATTCATTCAGGTAAATTACTTTCTGAAAGTCGTAAAAAAGCAGCTATAGAACTTACAAAAAAGATAAATGACGAGCTACCTTTATTAAAATTTGAAAATGCTAGATTTGAGGTTGAATTTAATGATTTCAATCTTGAAAATATTTTAAATAATGGTTTTGATAAAGTCTTATTTTTAGCTACCACTAATTCTGGAACAACATCACTACCAATCAGTAAAATTGCTTCAGGAGGTGAACTATCAAGATTTTTATTAGCAATCAAAGTAGTGCTTGAAACAGTAATTCAAAAAAGAACAATAATATTTGATGAAATAGACACTGGGATTGGTGGTGCAGCAGCCAATGCAGTTGGAGTAAGACTATCTAAACTTGGCAAAGTTTATCAAACAATAGCAGTAACTCATTCACCTCAAGTTTCATCAAATGGTGATTATCATTATCTTGTTAATAAAACAACTTATCAAAATAAAACAACTACAAATGTTATAGAATTAAATCAAACTGAACGAATAGAAGAAATTGCAAGAATGCTATCTGGAAAGTCCATCACAAAAGAAGCTAGAAATGCAGCTTTAAAATTACTAGATAATATTTAAAATGAAAAATAAAATATTAGACACGTTAGATAAACTTATTCAACAAATAAATTATCATAATGACAAATACCACTCTAATGATAATCCAGAAATCACAGATGCTGACTTTGACCTTCTTTGTAAAGAATATGACGAAATTATTAAAAAATATCCTCAGTATCAATTTTTAGAACGAAAATCAGTTGGTTCAAAACCATCAAATCAATTTCAAAAACATAATCACAGAAAGCCTATGGGTTCACTTATTAATGCATTCACATTTGAGGATGTTAGTGAATTTATTACAAGAACATATAAATTTTTATCTCTAGAAAAAAATTTTAAATTATTATTTACCTGTGAGCCTAAGATAGACGGACTCTCAATTTCTTTGAGTTACTACAAAGGTAATTTATTAAATGCAGTTACAAGGGGAGATGGTAATACAGGTGAAATAGTTACGGAAAATGTTAAAACAATAAAAGATATACCTCACAGATTAAAGGGAAACTATCCTCAATTTGTAGAAATTAGAGGTGAAATTTTTATGAAAAAAAATAATTTTGAAGAACTAAACAAAATTCAACTTCAAAGTGGTAAAAAAATTTTTGCCAATGCTAGAAACGCTGCAGCAGGATCCATTAGACAAAAAGATCTTAACATTCTTAAAAACAGAAAATTAAATTTCTTTGCTTTTTCAATTGGTGATTTTACTGATGATTTTGATTATAAAAATCAAGTTGATCTCTTAAGAAAATTTCAATTGATGGGTGTAAAGACAAATAACAAAAATATAGCTGTTCACAACATAAAAGATATGAAGATATTTTATTCAAATATAGTATCAGTTCGCGATAAATTAGAATATGAAATAGATGGTGTAGTATATAAAGTTAGTGATAAAAAATTACAAGATAGGCTAGGCAATTTATCGAGAGCCCCTAGATGGGCCATTGCTCACAAACTTCCACCCGAAATAGTTGAGACTGAGTTGTATGGAATAGAAACTCAAGTGGGAAGGACTGGAGCTCTAACACCGGTTGGTAAATTAAAGCCTGTTAGAGTAGGAGGTGTTTTAGTTTCAAATGTAAGTTTGCACAACGAAGACGAGATTTCCAGAAAAGACATTCGTGTGGGGGATATTATAAAAATTCAAAGGGCGGGTGATGTCATTCCACAAGTTGTTGAAGTTGTAAAAGAAAAAAGAAAACAAAATTTAAATATTTATGTTCCCTCTGAGGTTTGTCCATCATGTAACAATAAGACACATAAAACAGAAAATGAAGCTATTAGAAGATGTGTATCTGGAGTTAATTGCCCTGCACAAGCTGTAGAAAAATTAAAACATTTCGTTTCTAAAAATGCACTAAATATTGAGGGACTAGGAAATAAGTTAATTGAAATGCTTTATGGTGAAGGTATAGTAAGGGATTTTAGCGATATTTTTAATATTAAGTCTTATAAGGATAAATTAGAAAATAAAGAAGGTTTTGGTGAACTATCAGTTTCAAAACTTTTAAATTCGATTGAATCAAAAAAAAAAATCACTCTTGATAGATTAATATATGCACTAGGAATCAGGCAAATAGGAGAGACAAATTCTAAACTATTAGCTTTAAATTATAGTTCATTTGAAAACTTTTGTAATGAAATGGTAATGGCAAAAGATAAATCTTCAGATTCATTCTCTAAACTCGTTTCAATTGATCAGATTGGAGAAAGTATAGCTGAAGATTTAGTTATATATTTTAATTCTGCAAACAATTTAGCTATCTTTAAAAAACTCTTAAATTATCTTAATATTGAAAAAATGAACAACCCATCAATAAATTCTCCATATTATAATAAGGTTGTTGTTTTGACTGGTACTCTTAAAAATATGAGTCGTGACGAAGCTAAACAAACACTTCAAAATTTAGGTGCAAAAGTAAATTCATCTGTGTCAAAAAATACAGATGTATTAATTATTGGTGATCAACCCGGATCAAAAGCAAAAAAAGCTAAAGAATTAAATATTCAAATTATTGAAGAAAAAGAATGGATTGAAATAGTTAACGGACTTAAGACTAAATAGGAACTGTTTTCCTCTTTAAAAATTTTAAAAGTTCTAAATCATTGCTTTTAATTAATTTGGATAAATCAAGGAAAACTTTTTTATGATATTCATTAATCCAATTAATTTCGATTTCATTTAACATTTTTTTATCAATTAAACTAAGTTCCAATGGTACTCTAGTTAAATTTTCAAAGCGTAAAAAAGTAGTATCCGAATTTTTAAAATTATGTTTTTTAACAACCTCTAAGTTTTCAATTCTTATCCCATATTTGTCTTTTTTATAATAACCAGGTTCATTTGAAATTACCATTCCACTTTCGATAAGACATTCGGATATTTTCGAAATTGAAATTGGTCCCTCATGAACACTTAAACAAAAACCAACACCATGACCTGTGCCATGAGCATAATCTTTTCCACAAGACCAAAGAGGTGTTCTAGCTATTACATCTAAATCCCTTCCTTTAGTTGTAGCAGGAAAAATTGCAGTTGAAATGGCTATGTGACTTTTTAAAACTAAAGTATAATCATTGATCATCTCATCATTAGGATTTCCAATTGCAATAGTTCTTGTAGTGTCAGTGGTCCCATCTAAATAATGGGCACCAGTATCTATTAAGTATAGGCCATTTGTATCTATTTTAATGTTTGAGTTTTCTGTAACTTTATAATGGATAATAGCGCCATTTTGATTAAATGCTGAAATTGTTTCAAAGCTCTCACACAAGAAAGTATTTTCAAGAGAACGAATTTCCAATAATTTTTTTGATATTGATATTTCCGATAATGAGTTTGAAGATTGCTCCAGCTCAATCCAATGCAAAAGTTTTAAGATTGCCAATCCGTCTCTTATATGTGCATTCTTGAAGCCTTTCAACTCTTTTGAGTTTTTAATTGATTTAAATTGATTTACTGGGCAAGTAATCAATTTAAATTTCAATTTCTCTTTAATTATATAATCATAAATTTTTAATGGAAGTACATCAGTGTCAATTAGAAATTTTTTATTAAAATGATTTTTGAGAAAAGAAAGTAAGTCTTCAAAATCAAATAAGTTGATCTTACATTTTTTAAAGTATTTTTCATAGAAATTTACATTATTTGAAAAAATAAATAACTCATTAGATTTTGAAATAATGCAAAATCCTCTGAAAATCGGAGTATGTTTTAGATTCATTACTCTAATGTTAAGTAACCAAGATAGACCAATTGGGCTAAATAAAATATAAAAATCAGAATTATTTTTTTTTAAAATTTCTATAACTCTGTTAATTTTCGATTCTGATGTCTCACCTACTATCTCCTTTTTAAGTTCAAATATTTTATTAGTGATTTCAGGAGGTTTATTAAACCAAATTTCGTCTATTAGATTAATATCAATAAATTGAAAGTTTATCTTTGTATCACTAGTAATTTTTTCTAGTACATTAAAATTATCTTTAGAAATTAACCATGGGTCGATTGCAATTTTATTAATAAATTTTTGGTTTTTTTTCAAAAATAACACAATTTCTCTCAGCCCACCATTGAACACGTCAAAATCATCTTTATTAACCTCCTTTTTTAATTGTAACTGGTAACGTCCGTCGCTAAAAATAGCTGATTTCATTTTTTTATTTGATGATATAATAGCAAAACCAGCTGAACCTGAAAAATTAGAAATAAATTTCAAACGTTCCTCACTCTCAGGCACTTCTTCAGATGAATAAACATCAGTTCTAGGTACTAAGAATAAATCAAGTTTTTTTCTCTTCATGTTATCTATTAATAATCTTAAATTTTTATTCAATATTATAACCTCATCAATTGCTTTAAATCTTTTTTAATAACAATGCTCCCCATTCATTTAATAAAAATATTTTTTTTACTTTAAATCCAAATTTATTGTATCTACCTATTATAAATGGAATTTCTTCTTTTAAAAAACCTGAAATAATTAGGTAATTGTTTCGCTTTACGATAGCACCAAAAGATGGAGCAAAACAGTAAAGTGGATTGAATAGGATATTAGCAAAAACCAAATCATAATAATTTGGTTTTTTAATTTTTTGAAGGAAATATTTATCTGACAAGTAAATAAAATTAGATTTAACTCCGTTTATTTTCAAATTAATTTTGGTTAAACCTAAGGCATTTTTATCAATATCCACTAAAAATAATTTACTTCTCTTAAACTTTTTTTTTGCAGCAATTCCTAAAATTCCTGTGCCACAACCATAATCTAAAATCTTATTTGGCTTAAAAAATTTAAACAAAAAAGTTAATGCATTAAGACAACATTTTGTAGTTTCATGAGAACCAGTTCCAAAAGCAACCGAAGCGTCTATTTTTATTGGTATTTTGTTTGCCAAACAGTTTTTAACTACATGTGATCCATAAATATAGAAGTTGTTTACAAATATAGGAGGAAAAGATTTTCTATTCTCTTTAAGCCAATTCCTTGGTTTAATCTCAGTTATATTTAAAGTATCGAAGACTAATTTTTCTTTGTAGTTTTTAGTTTTAATTCTTAAATCTTTTTCTAAGGAATTTAATTTATTTTTAATTACTTTAATAGACGATTTAGTATCAAGAATTATCTCTATTATCCAAAAATTAACTAGGTTTGTATTATCAAAATTAATAAAAAAATGTGATTTAGTTAAATTTTTTTTATTATTTTCATATTTAAATAAACTTATTGAAAGATAACCGTCTATATCTTCAAAACTATCCAGGTATAAGTATTTCGAATTATCTTGCACTAAAAATTTTAATGACCATAAACCCATATTAAAAAATTTTATTCAATAATTTTAATAAAACTTGAGACAACTTTTTTTTCGCCAGCTTTATCAAAATTTATGTTTAATTTGTCACCGTCAGATGATATCACATGACCCATTCCAAACTTTTGATGAAAAACTCTCTGCCCATTATTAAAATTATTATTATTAACTAGATCACTATGGCCAACTGTTGGTTTTTTATATAAATCTATTGCTTTAATTCCAGTTTGTTTCGCTCTAAAGAAACCAGGTCCATAAGCTCCTTTATCATGTGATACCCCAAAATCAATTTGGTTATAACTAAACGCATCTCCACCGAGATTACCCTCAATATATTCAATTAAATGATTTTTAGGCAACTCACTTATGAATCTTGAAGGAATAGAACCTTGCCACAAACCATGTACTTGCCTATTTGCTGCAAAAGTAACAAATAACCTTTTTTTTGCTCGCGTAATTCCAACATACGCTAATCTCCTTTCCTCCTCTAAGCCAGCTAGACCAGTCTCATCTATCGATCTTTGACTAGGGAAAATACCTTCTTCCCATCCTGGTAAAAAAACAACTTCAAATTCAAGTCCCTTAGCAGCATGAAGCGTCATTAACGAAACTTCACCAGCTTCTGCTTCATTGTCTCCATCCATTACTAGAGAAATATGTTCTAAAAAACCAGCAAGATTTTCAAATCCACTCATGGCATTAACAAGCTCTTTTAAGTTCTCAAGCCTTCCTTCACCTTCTATAGAATTTTCATTCTGCCAGTAAGCAATATATCCTGACTCATCTAAAATTTTCAAAGCTAAGTCAGTATGGGATATGTCTTTATTTTGTCTATTCCAATTTAAAAATTGATTAATAAGATTTTGTAATACTTTTTTTACATTAGGTCTTAACTCATCAGTCATTAATAATTCTTGAGAAGCTAAAAAATATGATATTTTATTTTTTTTAGCATGAGTATGTATCATATTAATAGTACTAGCGCCTAATCCACGCTTGGGAACGTTTATTATTCTTTCAAGAGCTAAATCATCATTTGGTTGCTGTACTACTCGGAGATATGCTAGTGCATCTCTAATCTCTTGACGTTCATAAAACTTAGCTCCTATGACTTTATATGGTATTCCTATCTCAATAAACCTCTCCTCAAAATATCTAGTTTGATGACCTGCTCTCACTAAAACTGCCATTTGATCATACCTAAAACCATTAGAATAAAGATTTTCAATTTCATTACTTGTTTTTTTGGCTTCTTCCATTCCATCCCAAACAGAGAAAAGAGCAATTTTTTCACCCAAATCAGATGATGTTTTAAGGTTTTTTCCTAATCGTTCTTTGTTATTTAAAATAATGCTATTGGCTGCCTCAAGAATTCGTCCAGTTGATCTATAGTTTTCTTCTAGTTTAATTACTTTAGCGCTAGGATAGTCTTTTTCAAACCGTAGAATATTTCCAACCTCAGCTCCTCGCCATCCATAAATTGATTGATCATCATCACCAACACAACAAATATTTTCTGTTTTAGATGCTAAGATTTTTAACCACATATACTGTATAGTGTTAGTATCTTGATATTCATCAACTAAAAAATAAGATAATTTTGTATAATACCTCTCTAAAATGTCAGGGTGATCCCTAAAAATTGTTAAATTAAATAAAAGTAAATCACCAAAATCTACTGAATTTAGAGTGATTAATCTTTGCTGATACATTTTATAAATATCTATTCCTTTTCCGTTAGCAAAATTAATATTATTAGAAATACTAACGTCTTTCGGCCTATATGCCCTGTCTTTCCAAGATGCTATTAAATTTGACATTGACTTAGGTGTAAATTTTTTTATGTCAATATTGGCATCAACCATAATCTGTTTAAGGAGCCTTACTTGGTCATCAGGTGTAATTATTGTATAATTAGAATTTAATCCTACTAATTCTGCATTTTCTCTTAATATCTTTGCAGCAATAGAATGAAATGTTCCCAAAAAAACTGAATTAGCTGGTTGACCAATTAAATTTTCAAGTCTAAATTTCATCTCTCTAGCAGCTTTATTTGTAAAGGTTACTGCCAAAATATTCCAAGGATTTGTTATTCTGCTGTATATTAGATTTGCTAATCTAGCAGTTAAAACCCTAGTTTTACCAGTGCCTGCTCCGGAAAGAACTAGTAAGGGTCCATTTAGAGTTTTTACTGCAAGTTTTTGATTTTCATTTAATTCTAAAAAAGCTTTGTTATTTAAAAATTGATTCATTTTGTTTAAGGAAGTTCATATAAAATTTATTTTTTAATATATTTCTATCATATACATTGAATAACTTGTATAAAATTAATAAATAAAATGATAACATTTAAGTACATTTAAAAAAAAATTGTGGATTTGTAATATAAAATGAAAAAGCGTTATTTTTTATTATTTGTTATAATGAGTACTTTATTAACAAGTTGTTCAAATAAAATAGTTTATGAAGAAAAAAAAACTGATCCTTTTGAAAGATTTAATAGAAACGTTTTTGCATTTAATCAGTACTTAGATAAAAACATAGTCAAACCTATAAGTACTTCTTACGCTGACACTGTTCCAATTAATGCAAGAAAAAGTATAAGAAATCACCTTAGTTGGATGAATTTACCAACAACAATAGTAAATAGCACTCTTCAAATGGAATTAGAAAATACTATTTTAGCATCTACAAAGTTCATGTTAAATGGGTTGACACTAGGTTTTTATGATTTAGATGAAGGCGAGACTAAAGTACAACAAAAGGACTTTGGTTCGACGCTAGCCTCAATTAATATTCCTGAAGGTCCTTTTCTCATGGTTCCTTTCTTTGGACCCAAATTTACTAGAGACTTAACAGGTGTTTTGATTGATCGTCAAAATGTGTCTAATGCCTCACCTGATATCATAGATGAAATAAACTTAGTTGAAATTCCTATTAATATTATTGATAAACGAGAAAAATTATCCAAATCTATTGATAATATTTATGAATCACCAGACCCATATATAAAAATGAAATCATATTATATACAAAATAGAAGAAATAAAGTATACGGTGATAAATATCTTAATACAAAAAATGATGAATTAGATGCAGAATTTGAAAAACTTTTACAATAATAAAAATAAAGTAAAAATATATTTATTGTCTGTGCTGTCGATTCTAATTATGGTTTTTAATCCGTTGAATTCTAATGCAGATAATCTTGTAAAAGGTAATAGCTTAATTATTGAGATGATTAGTAAAGCTCAAACGCATGCTATTAAAACAATAAAGTTACAACCTGAAGAGAGATCCTCGAAAATTCAAAATCTAATAAAACAATATATAAATCTTGATTTTATGGCAAAAGCTACCACAGGTAGTTTTTGGAAAAAGGCATCTGACGTTCATAAAGAAAAGTATAAAGATGCTTTATTAAAGCAAATTGTAAACACTATTGAAGAGCACTTAAATACACTAGCAAATTTGACTTACAAACATAGAAATTCCGAATTAAGAGGTAAAAAACTTGTTTATGTTAGAGGGATGATTGAAGATCCTAAAAAAAATCAACCTCCCGTGAATTTACTTTGGAAATTAGCAGCAAATAGCAAAGGAAAATTTATGGTTCTTGACTTAGAAATTGAAGGCATATCATTGATTAGTTCAAATAAAGCTGAAACAATGTCTATTTTAAGAAAAAATAGAGGAAACTTTGAGGTGCTCCTAAAAAAACTTAATAAAAATAATTAAATTAACGTGAAATTGGTTTGTATTTTAATCTTTTAGGATTCATATAATCTTCACCTAGTCTTGCTTTTTTGTCTTTTTCATAATCTTGATAGTTGCCTTCAAACCATTCAACATGACTTTCTCCTTCAAAAGCAAGAATATTTGTAGCAAGTTTATCTAAAAACCATCTATCATGAGATATTATGATGACACAACCAGAAAAACCAAGAATTGCATCTTCCAATGTTCTTAAAGTTTCTACGTCTAAATCGTTAGTTGGCTCATCTAATAAAAGAACATTTCCAGGATTTTTTAACATTTTTGCTAGATGAACTCTATTTCTTTCTCCACCTGACAATTCATTGACAAATTTTTGTTGGTCAGACCCTTTGAAATTAAATTGACTAACATATGCTCTGCTACTAATTGTTTTATTACCTATTTGTATCTCCTCTAAACCATCTGAAATAGATTCCCATACAGAAAGTTCAGGTTTTAATAGATCTCTTGACTGATCAACATAATTAAGGTGAACTGTTTCTCCAAGCAAAATTTCACCATTATTTGGCTTTTCTTCGTTAGTTATAAGCTTAAATAAAGTAGTTTTACCTGCACCATTCGCTCCAATAACACCTACAATAGCTCCAGGTAAAAGATTAAATGATAAATTATCAATTAAAAGAGTGTCTCCAAAAGATTTAGAGACATTTTTAAAACTAATTACTTGATTGCCCAACCTTGGTGCAGGAGGAATAATTAAATTAGAAGTATTAATTTCTTTTTTTTGCTCTTGAGCTAACAATTCTTCATATGACGAAATTCTTGCTTTTGATTTTGCTTGTCTAGCCTTAGGTGCTGATTTAATCCATTCCAATTCTTGGCTTAATTTTTTTTTTCTCGCCTCTTCTAATTTCCCCTCTAATTCAAGTCTTTTTTGTTTTTGCACTAACCAACCAGAATAATTTCCTTTGTACGGAATCCCCTCACCTCTATCAAGTTCGAGTATCCAGCCTGCAACCTCATCTAAAAAATATCTATCATGAGTAATTGTTACTACTGTTCCTGAAAAGTCATGAAGAAATCTTTGCAACCAAGTAACAGAAAATGCATCTAAATGGTTTGTTGGCTCGTCTAATAGTAAAAAATCTGGATTTGAAATAAGCAACTTAGCTAGAGCTACACGCCTTTTTTCTCCACCTGACAAATTAACTATAGAAGCTTTGGAGGGTGGTAAACTTAGTGCATCCATTGCAATTTCTGCTTTCCTATCAATATCCCAAGCGTCTAAGCTATCAATTTGTTCTTGAAGGTCAGCTTGTCTAGCTATAATTTCATCCATTTCTTGATCAGATAAATCTTCTGAAAACTTTGATGAAATTAAATTAAATTCATCTATAAGTTTTTTAGCTTTACTCATACCTTCCATTACATTTTCATGAACATTTAAGTTATCGTTTAATTCTGGTTCTTGAGCTAAATAGCCAACTTGAATTCCTCGTGCTAGTTTTGCTTCACCATTAAAATCTTTCTCTTTACCAGCCATTATTTTTAACAAAGTAGACTTACCTGCACCATTATTACCTAAAACACCTATTTTTGCACCAGGAAGGAAAGAAAGGCTTATATCTTTTATAACAGTTTTCCCACCCGGATATGTTTTATTTAATTTATAAGCTGAAAAGACATATTGCAGATTATCCATAAATTTCTCTCTATTGTGAATTTGATTTATTTTCGAAATAATTATTTTTTAAATATAAATTAAGATTTTTAATTTTTACATTTAATTTGTATAATATTAGCATGAATGAAGTTTTTCCAATATGGCTAATAGCTTTAGATTACTTTTTTGCGATTATAATGTTAATTTTGATAATTAATTTTATATTAAACTTATTTTTCAATGAAGGAAGTAATTTTTATTTTTTTAGGTTTGTTAAGAAACTCACAACACCAATTTTAAATTTTACATCAATTACAACTCCTAACTTTATCGTCAAACCTATAATTCCTCTTTATTTGGCTTGGTTAATTTTCATGTTACGAATTTATTTTTTTCCTCTATTAAATGACATTTCTTCTGTTGGCAAGTTTGCTTTTGTTTTTGAAAAAGATGTAATTTCATTTATTAATACTACAATGTTAGAAATAGCTCTTTATCTAAACTACGGACTTACATTCTGAGTTTAGTTTTTTTAATCTACTTAAAATTTTGTTTAATTCAGCCATTTTTGTATCAAAAGATACAACAAACCTTATTTCAAATTCGTTATTATCTACTTTAGACCAAAGATTGGGAACAATATTTAATTTTAAAATTTCTTCATATATTTTTTTCTTAACTTTTAAAAAAATCTCATTGCCGTGAGTAGGATACATAAGTTCAAAGTCATTCATTTTAGATATTTTATCACTAAAATATTTTGCTTTTTGATTAGCTTTTTGTGCTAATTCAAGCCACAAATTATTTTTAAACCAAGCATATAATTGAGCGGAAATAAATCGTGTTTTTGGTATAACATGTCCTGTCTTTTTAATTCTATGCATTGCTTCTGCTGCTAATTTAGAATTAAAAAAAATTATTACCTCCGCTGCCAACGCACCATTTTTTGTTGCACCTAATGATAAGCAATCTACACCAATTTTCCAAGAAGCTTCAGCTGGAGATAATTTGTTTTGAAAAGCAAGTGCATTAGCGAACCTAGCTCCATCCATATGTAAATAAATGTTATTCTTTTTGCATAATTTACTTATTTGCAATATTTCATCAGTCGAATAAATAGTTCCATTTTCAGCTAGTTGTGTAATAGAAACTCCTGAAATTTTAGATTTTTCTTTATTTTTGAAGTTAATTTTATTTATTTTATTTTCAATGTCATGTGCTGTTAATTTTCCAGAATTATTAATAATGTTTATTAATTTCCCACCACATGAAAAAAACTCTGGAGCTCCACCTTCATCCCTGTTTATATGAGCCTCATCATGACACAAAATCATTTCATATGATTTTAGAAAGGAAGATATTGCTAATGCATTAGAGGCAGTACCTGACATCATTGGTATAATTTCTAAATCATTTTTTTCAAAAACTTTGCGTATAACTTTTTTTAAATTTTTTGTATAACTATCATTTCCATAGGGTAACATCTTTGCATTTGAAGCTCTAATTATTGCTTTCATAATTTGAGGAGCAACACCAGCAACAGTGTCTGTGCCCATTAAAATAATTTTATTTTTCATATTGACTCAATGTGAAAATAAAAAAAATCACCACTTGTCTAATTCTTTCTTTAGAGTTATTATTGAAATAACCTCGTTAGAACTACTATCTAATAATACCAAAACATTATCACCTTTATAAATAAATCTTAACAAAATTTGATTATTAATCCCAAGTGATGTTGATATTAACTGTGCATTTTTTGGTTGTAAAAAGTTAAATATTTTAATTTCTTTCTTATTATTTTCAAAATTCTGATCCATCTTTTTTGAGGCTTCTAAATTTTTGTAGGTATTCATTAAACCAAAAAATAAAATAGTTACGCCTGTTAATATTAATATACCTAAAATTATAGCTATAATTTTTATAAACTTTATATTATTTAATATCCAATTTTGTGTATTCTGCTTAGGGTTATATATATTAGACATGAAAGATCCTATAAAAATTATTTTACGAGTAACAGATTATGATATACCTATTGATAGGCTAGACGTTTGGGTTACAAGAGCAATTAATTCAATTGTTAATTCTAAAAAAAATTCGCTACTAGATAATTTATCTTTTTCGAGAAATAAAATAAAGAAATTAATTGCAACTAATAATATTCAAATAAATGGAATTATTGTAAAAAATCCCTCTTTGAAAATTAATATTAATCAAACTATTGAAATTAAGATCCCAAGCATTGATGAAGGGAAAATTATTCCGCAAAATATTAAATTAGAAATTCTTTATGAGGATAAATATTTAATAATCTTAAATAAAAAAGCTGGAATGGTTGTGCATCCGGCACCTGGTAATCCTGATAATACTCTAGTAAATGCATTACTACACCATTGTGGTAAGCAATTACAAGGTATTGGAGGTATTAAAAGACCCGGCATTGTTCATAGATTAGATAAAAATACAAGTGGAATTATGGTAGTTGCCAAAAATGAAATTTCACATCATAAGTTATGTGAAATTTTCAGCAATCATGACCTAGAAAGAACCTACAATGCTATTGTATGGGGCATGCCCCCTGTAGAGGGTTTCATAAAAAAGCCAATAGGTCGATCCATCTTTAATAGAAAAAAAATGTCAATAAATAATAGAGGTAAATTAGCTATTACAAAATGGAAGGTTATAGAAAGTTATTTTCCTATTTCAAGTTTAGTTGAATGTAAACTAGAAACTGGTCGAACACACCAAATAAGAGTTCATTTATCTGATCTAGGACATAGTGTCGTTGGAGATCCTGTATATGGCAGATTACCCTCAACAAAAAATATAAACAGTCATGATTTAAGAGAAAAGATAAAATTAACTAAACAATTCGATAGACAAGCTTTACATGCAATTAGTTTATCTTTTAAACACCCTATAACTAACAAAATATTATACTTTGAAAGCAAATTACCTAATGACATGCTTGAATTAATTCGTATTCTGAAAATGTAAAAAATAAAAAATATTAGAAAAGTCTTTAAAAATTTAAAAAATAATCTATATATATTGTTGGTGACAGGAGTATTTAATGCATAAAACTGATTCAATGAATTTATCACTTTTATCCCCAGATAATAATCTAGGTAGATATCTGGACCAAATAAAAAAATTTCCTATGCTCAACGCTGAGGAGGAATACAGTTTAGCAAAAGACTGGTTAGATAAAAATAATACCAAAGCTGCTCATAAACTTGTTACAAGTCACTTAAGGCTGGTAGCTAAGATTGCCATGGGTTATAGAGGTTATGGATTACCAATAGCTGATTTAATTGCTGAAGGTAATATTGGTATGATGCATGCTGTAAAGAAGTTTGATCCTGAAAAGGGTTTTCGACTTGCAACATATGCTATGTGGTGGATTAAAGCAGCAATTCAAGAATTTGTTTTAAGGAGCTGGTCTCAAGTTAAAATTGGAACGACTGCTAGCCAAAAGAAACTATTTTTTAACCTCAGAAAAATTAAAAGTAAAATTAATGCGCTTGAAGATGGTGACTTATCACCTAATCAAGTGGGTCACATTGCGAATACACTTAATGTTTCAGAAGAAGATGTAATTAGCATGAATAGAAGAATGCTAGGTGGTGACCATTCTTTGAATGCTCAGATGAATAGAAGCGATGGTGAAGAAACTGAATGGCAAGATTTACTTACAGATGAAAGAGAAAATCAAGAAACTCAATTTGTTAAACACGAAGAAAAAGTAATCCGTAATAAAATGATGCTTGAAGCTTTAGATTTACTAAAACCCAGGGAAAAAGATGTAATTATACAGAGACGACTAACAGAACCTCCAAAAACTCTTGAAGATTTATCAAAAGAATACAATGTCAGCAGAGAAAGGATTAGACAAATAGAGTCTAGAGCTTTCGAAAAACTTCAAGAGGCAATCAAGGTAAAAGCAATTGAACTTAATTTAATAGAAACAAATTAATTATTTTTCAATGGATTATCAAGAATAATTGTGTCAGATCTTTCTGGACTTGTTGATATAATTATTATCTTGCAATTTATTAGTTCTTCAATCCTACTAATATAATCTTTTGCCTCTTTTGGAAGTTTATTAAAAGATTGTATTCCCTTAATACTCGTACTCCATCCTTTCATAACCTCGTATATAGGCTTTATTTTTTTTTGTTCACAACTAGCTGTAGGTAAATAATTAATTTTTCTTTGATCTAACGTATATCCAGTGCAAATTTTAATCTTTTCAAATCCATCTAAAACGTCTAATTTAGTAAAAGCAATCCCATCTATACTTGACAATGCTACTGCTTGTTTGACTAAGACTGCGTCAAACCATCCACATCTTCTTTTTCTTCCAGTCACTGTCCCAAATTCTTTACCTTGCTTACCAAGTTTAATTCCATTTTCACTATCATCTTCACTCGGGAAAGGACCGGAACCAACTCTAGTAGTATAGGCTTTTGTAATGCCAATAGTATAATGTATAGATGTTGGCCCTAACCCTGCTCCAATTCCAGCTTGTGAAGATACAGTATTACTGCTAGTGACAAAAGGATAAGTACCATGATCTATATCTAAAAAAGTACCCTGAGCTCCTTCAAATAAAATATTCAATCCTCTTTCTTTTATTTTATTTATTATTGCCCATGATGGTTTAACAAAAGGTATAATGGTTTTGGCAACAAGGCAGAGTCTGTCAAAAATATGTTTGTAATTCTGTTTATCTTCGCCCTTGGCTAATAAATATATATTGTGAAAATCATATAAAAGTTTAATTTTCTCTTCTAATATATCTTTGTAAAAAAAGGTCACATACTCTAACGCCTCTTCTTCCAACTTTATCCTCATACGCAGGACCAATACCACGACTTGTTGTTCCAATTTTATTATTACCACTATTGCTTTCTCTTGTTTGATCAACCATTTGGTGTATGGGTAAAATTAAAAAGGCAGAGTCAGAAATAAATAAATTATCTGATGTAATTTTGATTTTTTTTTCTTTTAACTGTTCTATTTCCTTTATTAAATGAAATGGGTCAATTACAACACCATTCCCAATAAGTACAGATGTGTTATTTCTTACAATACCGCTTGGTAACAAAGAAAGTTTAAAAACTTTACCATTTATTACAAGCGTATGTCCTGCATTATGACCACCCTGATATCTTACCACCAAATCTGCTTTTTCAGAAAGCCAATCAACAATCTTGCCTTTGCCTTCGTCACCCCATTGTGTACCTACTACAATAATATTACTCATAAATAATTTCCTAAAACTAAAATATTTTCAAATTTCAAAAATTTTACCATTTCTCCAAATATATTTACATTTCATTTTTAAGGCTTCTTTTTCTGAATTAATTTTATAATTATTACCAAAAACAACTCTATATCCCTTTTTAATCAACAAATCTGCATCTCTCATATTTAAGCTTGGCAAGTATACTAAATCATTTAATTTAACATTAAATTCATTATTGATTTTTTCAGTATAAATAGTACAGCCAGTAGCTGTTTCATTCGAAAGAGTTTTGTAACTTCCTCCTTTTACTATTTCTCCTTTAAATAGTTCGGAAAAGACTGTAAAGGTTAATCCCGTATGATATTTAAAACCCTTATTTTCTAAAAGATCTATGGAAATATTAATATCATTATTATTATTTTTAATAATTTTTATAACCTTAAATAAGTATTCCCTAATTTCTGAAAGTACCCCGTTTAGTTTAATTTCTGATAAATATTTGATGTGCTGGTCAACGCTTCCTGAAAAATTCATAAACTTTAATATAATATCTTTGTTACTAAATTTTAACTTACCTAAATATTGTCTATCTTTCCTATCAATACATTCGTTTATCTTTTCTTTTAAAAAAGTAGAATTGTCCTCTAAAAGATATCTTCTTAAAAAAGGGAAATTAATATCAATAGTTATGTTGTTAATATCTATTGCTTGAAGTGCTTTTGAACAAACTAGTATAATCTCTGAGTCAACATATTCAGATTTTTGGCCAATTAATTCTGCTCCAACCTGTGTTTTTTGTCGCTCCATATTGAAACTATCACCTTTTACTCGTAATACATCCCCAGAATAAGATAAGCGAAGGGGTCGAGGAGAATGTAATAGTCTTGTAGAAGCTATCCTTGAAATTTGTGCTGTTACATCTGATCTCAGCGCCATCATTTTTTGCGATAAAGGATCCATTATTCTAAAGGTGGATTCTTTCAGTTCAGTTCCAGGGCCACCAGAGAGTAGAGTATCTTCGTATTCTACCAATGGTGGTTTAACCCGCATATATCCAAATTTAGAGAAAACATTGAGAAGTTTTTCAATCTTTATTGCTTGTTCCTGAGCATTTGGATAAAGAATATCTGCCAAACCAGCAGGTAATAGTCCTTTCCGACCTGGTAAACTAGTCATCATAAATATCCTTAATGTAAAATCTATTTATATAATAAAGTAGGTAATGTATCTAATCATTTTTTTATTTTTCAAATAAGACTTTTATTCAAAAGAAATAGTATTTACCCTAGCAACCTGAGGAAGTTTTTTGATCTCAGAAATAATTTTCTTATCAATAATTTCATCAACTTCTACTAATGCAATTGCTTCACCACCTACTTCACGACGTCCAAGGTGAAAAGAGGCAATATTAATATTTCTTTTTCCAAGTGCATTACCTAAATCACCGATAAATCCTGGTTTATCATAATTTCGAAGATAAAGTGCATTTTTTGGAAAATCTGATTCAATTGGTATGCCTTGAATGCTAATAATTCTTGGTTTATTTCCAGCTATCAATGTGCCAGAAATTGTTCGTTCACCTTTCTCATGTTCGATTGATATCTTTAGTAAAGTTTCATAGTCACAACGTCTTTCGTGTTTAATTGTTAATAAATTTATACCTCTACTTGATGCTATAGAAGATGAATTAATATTATTAACTGATGCTGAGGTAGGTTCTAACACGCCTACAAGAGCACTAGCCATTAATGGAACATCTTGTATAGATGATGCCTTGCCCTCTAATTCTAAATTTATACTTAAAATACCCTCTTGAGTAACTTGACCTAAAAATGAGCCCATCAAATAAGCAAGCTTGACATATGGTTTTATAATAGGTGCTTCTTTGGAAGAGACATTTGGATAGTTAAGCGCATTTACGACGGCCCCAGTATTTAAATAATCTGACATTTGTTGAGCTATTTGAATAGCTACATTTTCTTGTGCTTCAAGAGTTGATGCACCTAAATGAGGCGTAGCTATTAAGTTGGGAGCATCAAACAAAATATTTTTCTTTGCTGGTTCTTCAGTAAAAACATCAAAAGCCGCACCTGCTAAATGTCCTGTGTCTAAAGCTGCTCTACATGCAACTTCGTCAACCAATCCACCCCTTGCGCAATTAATAATTCTTGCCCCTTTTTTCATTTTACTTATAGCTTCAGATGAAATTATATTTTTTGTGTCATTGGTTAGAGGTGTGTGAAGAGATATTATATCAGAATTATTTAACAAATAATCTAAACCTACTTTTTTTATACTTAGTTCTTTTGTTTTTTCATCTGTAAGGAATGGATCATATGCTAAAACTTTCATTTTTAAACCTAAAGCTCTTGTGGCAACAATAGATCCAATATTTCCACAGCCTATAAGTCCTAAATATTTACCAGTAATTTCTGTTCCGTTAAACTTAGATTTTTCCCATTTGCCTTGCCTTGTCGATATATCAGCTTGAGGTATCATTCTTACTAATGACATCATTAAAGCAATTGCATGTTCTGCAGTTGTAACTGCATTTCCATAGGGTGTGTTCATTACAATTACCCCATTTTTGGTAGCTTCATCTTTATCTATATTGTCAGTCCCTATGCCAGCACGACCAATTATTTTTAAGTTTTTTGCTTTTTTAAAAACATCTTTATTAACTTTTGTTGCAGATCTAATTGCTAATCCATCATATTCACCAATAACATCCAATAATTCTTCACGACTTACGCCAGGCATAAAAGTAATTGCAATATTATTATCTTTAAAAACCTGAATAGCAGCTTTACTTAACTTATCACTTATTAAAACTTTTGGCATAATAACTCTCAATTTGATCTATGTTTAAATTGTTCTATTGTTTCATTGTATGCCCAATCTAACCATGGCAAAAGTTTTTTTATATCATCATTTTCAATTGTTGGACCTCCCCAAATTCTTAGGCCAGGAGGTGCAGACCTATAACTTCCTATATCATAAGCTACATTTTCTTTCTCTAGTAGCTTTATAACATTTTTCTCAATATCATTTTTTATTTCTAAAGGAAAATTGATAATTCGAGGATCAGTTAATTTTAAACAAATTGACGTGTTCGATATATTTAGCTCATGTTCGGACAAAAAATCTGTCCAACTGGATTTAGCTACCCATTTCTTAATAATGTCTAAATTTTTTTTTGATCTTAAAATTAATTCGGACAATCCTCCAATCTTATAACTCCAATCAAGTGCATCCAAGAAATCCTCAACACATAATAAGGAGGGTGTATTAATTGTTGAGCCTTTAAAAATGTCATAATTTAACTCTTCATTTCTTTTTAATTGAAATAATTTTGGTATGGGCCAGTGAGGCTTGTAACTGTTAATCCTTTGGACTGCTTTTGGAGATAACACTAAAATTCCGTGACCTGCTTCTCCACCAAGACATTTTTGCCAAGAAAAGGTTGTAACATCTAATTTTAACCAATCTATTTTCATAGCGAAAGCTGCAGATGTTGCATCGCAAATAGTTATACCATCTCTGGAGCTATTGATCCAATCAGCATTTGGCACACAAACACCTGCAGTAGTACCATTCCAATTAAAAACTATGTCTCCATTAAAATCACCACCAAATAAATCAGGTAATCTTCCATAATCAGTTTTATGTATTTTTATATCATCAAGTTTTAATTGATTTATTACATCATTTGCCCAGTCAGAACCAAAACTATCCCAAACTAGTATGTCAGTATGTTTTGGGCCTAAAAGATTCCAAAGAGCTATTTCTAAGGCACCAGTATCTGAACCAGGAACTATTCCCAACAAATAATTATCTGGTATTTCTAGAATAGACTTTGTTAATTGAATTAATTTCTCTAACTTTTGAGTTGAAGCTTTATGTCTGTGCGACCTACCAAGTGTACTTTTTTCTAAGTTGTTAACAGTCCAGCCAGGTCTTTTAGCGCACGGTCCGGAGGAAAATTCTGGACGAATTGGCTTGACTAATGGTTTGGTCATATTAACCTCTTATTATATTGATACTTGTTGGGAAGCAAATGCCTTGCATTTTATTAATTATAATTAGAGAGTTGTCAACACACTTTAAGGATTAATTTATAAATGATACAATTATATGAATTGTCGGGTAAAAATGACTTACGTTTTAGTCCACCTTGTTGTAGCGTTAAATTATGTCTCATACATAAAAATATCAAATTTGAAACTGTGCCTGTCAAGTTCTCTGAAAAAAATAAAATATCATTTTCTAATCAAAAGCTAGTACCAGTCCTAAAATTCAAAGACGAATTTGTTAGTGATTCATGGAATATCTATAATTGGTTAGATGAAAATTTCAACCATAATAAATTGTTTGTGAATGAAAATAGTAAAAATTTTTCTTACTTTTTATACTTGTGGACTTCAAGACAACTGTTACCTGTTTTATTTAAAATAATTGCTGACGAAATACCAAACATCTTAGAGAAAAAAGATAGAGATTATTTTATAAAAACAAGGGAAGAACGTATTAATGGACCTATAACTAAATATAAAACACAAAAAGATATATTTGCAAAAGAGTTTAGAAAGCTAATAAATCCTATAAGAAAACTAATTGAAAAAAATGGCTTTATATCTGGAAATAATCCAAATATAGAAGATTATATTTTTTTTGGAAATTTAAAATGGGTTTATTCTTGCAGTTCTTACCAATTACTTGTTTCTGATGATCCTGTATATAAATGGTATAGTGAAATAATCAAATTAACTAGTAAATAAATGGTTCTATATTGTTACAATGGTTAATAGGTCCTTTTCCTTTTCCAAATTTTGGGGCGTATTTTATCGCCTTATTTACATATGAATGTGCCATTTTAAAAGCTTCATCAATATTTATTGATTTAGCTAATCCAGCAGTTAACGCTGAGGCCATTGTGCAACCAGTACCATGAGTATGTTTGGTGAAGATTTTAGGTGTTTTTAAAGAAAGTATTTCTTTAGATCCAAATAGTATATCAGTTAAGATGTTTGTTTCCAAATGACCCCCTTTTAAAAGTACATTTTTTGCTCCAAGTTTAATCAAATTTCTTGCTGCTTTTTTCATATCTGATAAATTTCTAATTTCAGTTCCTGTTAATATTTCTGCTTCTGGGATATTTGGGGTTAAAATAGGTTGAGAGTTACGTATAAGATCCTTCAAAGCACATATTGCATCTTTTTTCAATAGTTTATGACCACCTTTAGCAACCATAACTGGATCAAGTACAATTTTAATATTTTCATTTTCGATTATTTTATTTTTTTTTAGGGCCTCTAGCAAGGCATATATTAACTCTGAATTATGTAACATACCTATTTTTATAGCAGTAATAGTAATATCAGATAAACATGCATCAATTTGTTTTACTACAAATTTTGGTGGTATTTCCAAAATATCAGTCACACCCATTGTATTTTGAACTGTTAAAGCAGTTATAGCTGTCATTCCATATACACCAAGACTAGTAAGTGTTTTTAAATCAGCTTGTACACCTGCTCCACCACTTGGATCCGAGCCTGCTATTACTAAAACCGAATAAGTTAAATTATTTATTTTTTTGTTTTTCATTAAACTCGATAATACTTTTTGCAATTGTTTCACTTATTTCATTAACTTGATTTTTATCATTACACTCAACCATTATTCTTATTACGTCTTCAGTACCAGATGGTCTTATTAAAATTCTTCCATTATCACCAAGTTCTTTTTGCTTTTTTCCCAGTAATTTTTTTACATTTGTATTTAACAAAATATTTTTATCAATATTTTTTAAATTTTTCAGAGATTGGGGAACTAATTTGAATGGTCTAAGAAACTTAGAAGCCTTTAAATTAGATTTTTTTAATAAAGACAAAATTTTTATAGCAGTTAAAAGTCCATCACCAGTCTTTGCAAAATCAGTTAGCAAAATATGTCCAGAAGGTTCTCCACCTAGATTACAGTTAGATTTTATCATCTTATCTAAAATGTATCTGTCACCAACATTAGTTCTATGAAGATGAATATTAATTGTTTTTAAAAAATTTTCTAAACCTAAATTTGACATTAATGTTCCAACAATTTGATTGCTAGATAATTCTTTATTTTTTTGCATTTGTTGAGCTAATACAGCAATAATATGATTTCCATCTATGATATCTCCGTTCTCATCTGAAAAAATTACTCTATCTGCATCTCCATCTAACGCAATACCTAAATCAGCGTTTGACAACTTCGTAGTTCTTGCCATTTTTTGCGGAAACATGGCACCACAATCAAAATTTATATTTTTCCCATTAGGATTATCACCTATAATAATTGAGTCAGCGCCTAATTCAAATAATACTTCGGGACCTACTTTATAGGACGCACCATTGGAGCAGTCTAAAACAATTTTCATGCCACTCAAGTCTTCGTGTTTTGGAAGAACTTGTTTTATATATTCTGAATATCTACCAATGGCATCCTCCATTCTTCTTGCCCTACCCAAATTAGCTGATTTGGCAAGTGAAGGCCCTTTTTCCATCCTTAATTGAATTTCATTTTCCACATCATCATTTAGTTTGAACCCATCTGAACCAAATAATTTTAAGCCATTATCCTCATATGGATTATGAGAAGCAGAAATCATTACTCCCAAATCACATCTTAGAACTCTTGTTAAATGGGCTATGGCAGGTGTAGGTAATGGTCCTGTTGTTATGGAGTCTAACCCAACTGAAGTAAAGCCAGCAACTAGTGCAGGTTCAAGCATATATCCAGAAAGCCTAGTGTCTTTTCCTATTAAAACTCTTGACTTTTTTATACCAGCTTTACCATAAAAATATTCTCCTGCTGCCATAGCTAAATTAACAGCCATTAAAGCTGTTACTTTTCCATCATTTACGGTACCCCTTATTCCATCAGTCCCAAATAATCTTTGGTCAATATTAAAAGAAGTTTTTATCATATTAATCCTTTAACTTAATACATTTTGACAAATAATTGCTTGCTTTGTTTCAAATACATCATGAGTTCTTATGAATTGTACAGAATTTTGATGAGCATGCATTGCAAAAGAGAGTGATCCACTTAACCTCTTACTAGGCGGTACTGACGATATTCTGATGTTCTCTTCTAACTTGCATACGTCTTTTGTAATTTCTCCTATAAATGATTTTCTGCTTACACCTAATAAGATCGGTGTACCTAAATTATGGAATAATGTTAAATTTCTTAAAATATCAATATTGTGTTTACTATTTTTTCCAAATCCAATCCCAGGATCAACAATAATATTGGACATTTTTACACCCATATTTAATAATTCACTAATTCTTTTTGAAAAAAATTTAAATATATCAATGGGTGCAAAATCATAATTTGGTGAAGTTTGCATATTTTGTGGTTTGTTTTGCATATGCATTACTACAATAGGTAAATTTAATCGAGATGCGAATTTAATTTTATTTTGATTTTTGAAACCTGTTACATCGTTAATAATGTTTACCCCATTTTTAACACCTACTTTCATAGTTTTTAGTTTCATTGTATCTAAAGAAATATTAACATTTAATTGCTTTTTTAAGCTTATAATTGCTGGCAAAACTCTTTTCAACTCTTCATCTTCTGAAATTGGAATTGCCCCTGGCCTAGTCGACTCCCCGCCAATATCAATTACCGAAGCACCATCAGATATCATTTTAATTGATTTTTTAACCGCAATTTCAGTATTAGTGGTTTGACTTTTTTTATAGAAACTATCAGGAGTTAAATTTAGAATACCCACTATATGGGGAATTGACATATCTAAGTTACAGACATTGTGTCTTTTTTTGGTAATATTACTTATTAATTTTTCTACAATTAAGTAATTCCTTTTGCTTTCTAGTTTAGCTTCTATCAAAAGTTTTTTAGGAGACATTATTACTTCGGTATATATGTGCTGATGCTTTTGAATAACTCTTAATTCATTAAAATATCTCCAACCACCTCCAATAATTAAACCATTTTTTACATCAGATTGAGATCTAGCTATAGGTAAAATGAAAGTTTCAGCATCTTCTGAAAATGGAGGACGAGGAAGATATCTTTTCCTTTCAATAGAATTCATCAATATCCTAAATTATAAAACATTATGTCAAGAATTATCTATTTCATTTGTTACAATAGTACCTTTTGCTGTTGTAGTAGGAATACCAGCTCTTTTCTTTGGCCTTTTTGCCTTTGGTAAATGATCATCATCTTCTTTCTTGCTAATTGATATTTTTAAACCCTTGCATAAATCTTGTATTTGTTTCCCGTCTAAGGTTTCATATTCTAACAAAGCTTCAGCGACATTTTTGAGCTGTTTAGAATATTTTTTTAACATCTTTTCTGCATCAGAATAAACGGAATCTGCAATTCTTCTAATTTCAGTATCAACAATTGAAGCAGTGTTGTCTGAAACATTTTTTTGCTGGGATACCGATCTCCCCAAAAAAACCTCTTGTTCATTAGCTTCATAAGCTAAAAAACCCAATTTGTCGGAAAGGCCCCACTCTGTAACCATTCTTCTAGCAGTATCAGTAACCATTCTGATATCTGAGCTAGCTCCGGTTGTAACTTTATCTTTACCAAATATCATTTCTTCGGCAATTCTTCCCCCACAAGCTACTCTTAAATCTGCAAATAATTTATCTTTTGCCATAGATACACGATCTCCTTCTGGCAATCTCATAACCATTCCAAGGGCTCTTCCACGTGGTATAATTGTTGCCTTGTGAATAGGATCGCTAGCAGGAGAGTAAGCAGCAACTACTGCGTGACCAGCCTCATGATAAGCCGTTAATTTTCTTTCTTCATCGGTCATGACCATTGATCTTCTTTCAGATCCCATCATTACTTTGTCTTTTGATTCTTCAAATTCTAACATGCTGACATTATTTCTTCCTTTTCTTGCTGAAAGTAAAGCAGCTTCATTAACGAGATTAGCTAAGTCTGCCCCAGAAAAACCAGGTGTACCTCTCGCTAAGGTTTTGGTATCAACATCTGACGATAATGGGACCTTTTTCATATGTACTTTTAATATTTTTTGTCTTCCAATCATATCTGGATTAGGAACTACTACCTGCCTATCAAATCTTCCTGGACGGAGCAATGCAGGATCTAAAACATCAGGCCTGTTAGTTGCAGCAACTAAAATTACGCCTTCATTTGTTTCAAAACCATCCATTTCTACTAAAAGTTGGTTAAGAGTTTGTTCTCTTTCATCATTACCACCGCCAAGACCAGCACCTCTATGTCTGCCCATAGCATCAATTTCATCAATAAATATTATGCAAGGGGAATTTTTTTTACCTTGTTCAAACATATCTCTGACCCTTGAAGCACCGACGCCAACAAACATTTCGACAAAATCTGAACCAGAAATAGTAAAAAAAGGAACACCAGCCTCTCCTGCAACAGCCTTTGCTAAAAGTGTTTTACCTGTGCCTGGAGGTCCAACCAAAAGTACTCCCTTAGGTATTTTACCACCCAATTTTTGAAACTTAGTAGGATCTTTTAAAAACTCAACAACTTCCTCTAATTCTGATTTGGCTTCATCAATGCCCGCAACATCTTGGAAAGTGACTTTGTC
Source organism: alpha proteobacterium SCGC AAA015-N04 (assembly GCA_000383115.1). Classification (GTDB taxonomy): domain Bacteria; phylum Pseudomonadota; class Alphaproteobacteria; order Puniceispirillales; family Marisalimonadaceae; genus Marisalimonas. The sequence goes on along the minus strand of KB910555.1, from coordinate 6,607 downwards.
TCTATGTTCTGTTAATAATTTAGCCTTAGATTTTCCAAATCCCATAGCACCTCTTGATCCACCTTGCATTTGCTTCATGAAAAAAATCCATACACCAATAAATAAAAGCATTGGAAACCAAGAAATTAAAACGGATAATATACCTGGCATACCTGACTCATCCGGTTCAGATGTTACCTTAATACCTTTGTCTGAAAGTGTGTTTGCAAGTTCATTTTCCCTTGGAATAAATGAATAAAAAGGAACACCACTGCTAGAAGCGCCAGAAATTTTATCACCCTGAATACTCACTTCTCTTACTTCGCCGGCATTTACTCTAGCTAAAAAATCTGAATAAGCTATGGCATTGCCAGAACTCTTAGAAGATGAGCCTTGAAATACATTAAAAATGGCAACTAACACGAGTGAAATTATGACCCAAACTGCTATATTCTTTCCAAAATTATTCATTTTTATCCTTCTATTTTATTCTAATACTATATAATCGTTCTATTAATAAGGTAAAGATCAAATAGGTTATTTTTCGCTATATTCCGCAGATCTGATTTTACATCTATTATGTTTAAGTGGGGTTTGATACTCAAACCTTCAAGTGTTTTCAAAAAAGGAATCGTACTATAAGTTAGTTTTTTATATTTTTTGAAATAATTGCTGTAGCCTATGTAATGAATTTCTTCTTGTTTAGGTTTAATTAGAAAGCCAGAGAGTTGGCTTACCAATATGAATTTACCGTCAAATAAATAGTATTTATCTTTTTTAATTTCCATATCAAAACAAATATTGCGATTTTCTCTAATAAAGAAAAAATAATCTTTATTAAAAAAAATTTTAACATTACCTAAGGTAAAACTTTTATTTTTATATTTAAAAATATTATTTAGTAGAAACAAAGTTTTTTTCTTTTTTGGTGGATAGTCACTCCCTCCAACAGTTTGTAAAACTTTACCAACAACTGTGACTGAAAACATTTTTGATTTGACATAAAGAGATTTTAAATCTTCAGTCTTAATTCTTATAGAACCTGTTTCGTCAATTAATATATTTTCCTTTGTCCAACTTATGAAAGCACTACTTATTTTTTTAACTAATAATTTATTAAGGTTATTATATTTTAAAATGTCATCAGAAATTGTGGGCCAGAAATGGGATTTATTTTTTTTTAAAATGTATCTGGTTTTAACTCTTTCAAATTTAACAGAAATATTTGATTTATCTTCAAAATACTCAACATTGTTTTTTTTTACAAAATTTTTTATTTGATTTTTTTTAAAATTAATTAATGGCCTAATCACCAATATTCCATGCCAATAACTCATGTATGACATACAAACTAAACCACCTATTCCTGACCCTTTCAAAGATCTCATAAAAAAAGTTTCTACTTGGTCATCGGCGTGATGTCCTAAAATTAAAGTTGCTGAATTTTCGAAAGCAATTTCAACTAATAATTTTCTCCTTTGTTTTCTTGCCCAATTTTGAATATTACCATTAGGTTTCTTTTCTGAAATTTTTTTAATTATAGTATGAAAACCAAGATTTTCAGCAATTTTTTTTACTTTAAATGCTTCTAGAGAAGAGTTTTCTCTAAGACCATGATCAATTATAACTGGTAGAATTTGTATTTGAAATTTTCTATAGATTTTAACAAAATTATTTAAGAGATGTAATAACGCCATTGAATCTATCCCTCCAGATAATCCAAGAACAAACATCTTTTTTTGAAAACTTATATCAGAACATATTTGACTAAATTTATTGTTGAAAGCATTAATCATTCATCAGGGCATTTTTTTTCGATCTTTAGTGCTTTAATTTTTTTTATAAATTTGTTAGATGGATTTGTAACAAATTGAAGAGAATTATTTAAAATTAGACAAACATCTTTTTGATCTGCAAAATTTGCTGAAGCTTCGGCTATTATTATTGATGCATCTTGATTTCTTTCATCATTGGGAAAAACAGTATTAAACTCTGCCATAGCAATCGCTGCCTCAGGAAATTTTTCTTGGGTAAAGTAAATTTTACCAAGCCAATATTGAGCATCTGCTTGTTGTTTAGATCCTTTATGAATTACTAAAAATTCTTTAAAAGCTTTTTCAGCGTTCTCGAAATCTAGTTGCCTTGCTAAGTCTAGCGCAAAATTAAAATTTTCTTGTGGGTTATCATGCGGCAGTGTTTTATTTGCGTTCAAATTAGGTTTGGTTTTTATTTTTTTTTCAGTTTTATTAGAATTTTCTTTATTTGACTCTTTAATAAATCCAAGAACGCCATCTGTTTTACCATCAAGACTTTTCATGTTGACATTATCATTTTTTTGTTTTTGGTAGACTAATTTAGAATCTGATACATTATTGGAACTAGTAACATTATTATTCTGGATTGATCTTAATTCTAAATGACGCTCAATCCTTTTAAGTGCAAAGTCTAAGTTAAAAGATAAATCTGTTATATTTTTAATACTATTTTCTAGATATTTTAATTTTTCATTAAGTTTATTAATTTGCGATTGTATCTCTTTATTACCCTTTTCAATATTTGAATTCGATTGTCTTTCAATGGATCCAACCAGCTTTTTAAAATTCTCCTCTAGAGTAATTATTTTTTCTTGTTGAAAAGACACAATATCTTTTAATCCATCTATTGACTGTGAAAAAACAGATGGGCTTGATAATACAATTAATGTTACTACAATAATTTTACTTAAATAAAACATTTTAATCCTAAAAACATAAATGATTATTTAGGTGTAAAATAAAGCAAAAAAAAGGCAATTTGTTAATTATCTAATCGATAATAGTAACTGCACGTCTATTTTTGGACCAAGCCATACTATTTGAACCAACTACTGCTGGCTTTTCTTTACCATATGAAATCACTTTAATTCTTTCAGGGTCAATACCCTGAATCACTAAATAGTCCCTAACAGCTGTAGCTCTCTGTTCACCTAGAGCTAAATTGTATTCTCTAGTGCCTCTTTCATCACAGTGACCTTCAACAATAAAATTTAAATCTGAATTAGCTCTTAAAAATCGAGATTGAGCATCTAGTAGTATTTTTGCGCCTGAGTCAAGTTTAGCGGAGTCATAATCGAATAATACTCGGTCGCCTACAGCAATTAATTTATCAGCGGCAGTCTGTTTAGCCTGCGCAAACAAACTTTTCTTTTTTTCAACAGAGCTGGAAGCTGAAGTGGATCCACTCGAGGTTGAAGCGGTACTACCAGTTACAACTTTTTGAGATGCAGTTTCACACGCTGAAAGCAAAGACACTGCCCCAACAATAGCAATAAATTTCTTCATTCCAAACTCCTTCAACTTAAAATATTTAAAAACGGTGTACTTATACATTCATTTTCAAAGTAAATCAATTAATTTTAAAATTCAACATTTATGAAATAAAAATTTAATTTGGTAATAAAGGGGACCAAGCAGGATCTGAGCCATCGCTAGGAGTTAAAATCCTTGTTTCTCTGAAACCAGTTATGTCAATTTTATACAAATTAACACTTGAGCTTTTTCCATTGTCTTTTGGAGCCTCTTGTTTAAAATACATAAGTACTCTACCATTTGGAGCCCAAGTTGGTCCCTCAACAAGATAACCCTCTGCCAACAATCTCTCACCCGAACCATCAGGTGCCATCACACCTATAAAAAATTTATTTTTCAACATTTTTGTAAATGCTATTAGTTCACCTTTTGGAGCCCAAACTGGTGTTGCATACCTTCCTTTACCAAAAGATATTCTTTTAACATTATTACCATTATTATCCATAATATATATTTGTTGAGAGCCACCTCTATCAGAATTAAAGATTACTTTTTTTCCATTAGGTGAAAAACTAGGTGACGTATCTATCGATACACTATTAGTAAGTCTTGTGACTTTTTGATTATTCAAATTCATTGTATAAATATCAGTTACCCCCTTGGTAGCCAAACTCATTATAATCTTATCTCCAGTTGGAGAAAACCTTGGAGCAAATGTCATACCAGGAAATGAGCCTAATAGTTCTTGCTGACCAGTTTCTAAATTGAAAATATAAACTCTAGGTTCATTTTTAAAATAAGCTAAATATGTAATTTCTTGAGTTGTTGGTGAAAATCTTGGGGTTAAGACTAAAAAACTTCCATCTGTAAGATATTGATGATTTTCTCCGTCTTGATCCATAATAGCTAATCGTTTTAAACGTTTATCTTGAGGCCCAGATTCCGCAATATAAACTATTCTTGTATCAAAATATCCACTATCACCAGATAATCTTTCAAAAATTTCATCTGAAATAATGTGAGCAACCCTTCTCCATGCTTTTGAGTTAACGCTTAATCTCAATCCTATTAAATCAGTCTCTGCAATAACATCCCAAAGTCTAAATTCTATCTCTATTTGTTGATCATCTACATTTTTTATTGAGCCTGTAATAAGAGCTTTAATTCCAAGTGGAGACCAGTCTGTAAAATTTGGTCTAACAGAAGGACTCGTTGGTGGGGCTATAAAAGCAGCACTATCAACAGCTTTAAACTGCCCAGAACTTACTAAATTATTTGAGATAACTTGTGAAATTAATCTACCAGTTTCACTGGCTTTGCCCTTTTCACCAGTAAAATCAGCAATCGCAATAGGAAGAGGGTCGACCTGGCCAGAATTAATATTTATTCTTAAATCTTCTGCAAAACAGCTAGAAGTAAAAAAAAGAATAAAAAAAATTAGTTTCTTAAGAATTTTATTTTTATTTGAAATATATTGCATAATAAATTTACTTTTATTTTTAATATTAATGTATTAATTATGAGGCAGGAATAAGGCAATAGGTTAATACTAATAACTATTTATAAATGAAGTGTCAAAATCAAATAAAAAATTTTCAAATTTTTTTTCCTTTCCTTTCGGCAGTGGCAAAGGGGAACTATCAAAAACGGCTCTTCTTGCTGCATCAGCTGTAGCTCTATAAAATTTATCTTTAATATATAAAGATTTGTCGAAAAAATTAACTGAGTTCACAGTACCATCAGTATTTGTATTTATTTTTAACGTAATTATCATTTTAACCTCACTTGCTCCATATGATACCTTCCAAAATTTTTTTACATGATTTTGTATTTTATTAATATCAGTAATACTTAATCTTATTTCAGTTTTTGCAACTCTTACATTAGAGTTTCCAACTATTTGTCTAATTGTTTTTAGAACATCTTTATTACTTTTTTTTTGTTTTTCTTTTTTTGTTTCCTCTGAAATAGGCTGTGATTTGGTTAATGTTTTCAAAATACCTTTGGCAAGTTGCATTTTTTGGTCTTTAATTTTTTTTTCTGGTTTTGAAACAACCACAGGAGGTTGTGATTCTTTAATTTTTTTTATTTTTAATTTTGGTTTTTTTTTAATTAATTGAGCGACTTTTTCCACTTCTTTTTTTTTCTTAAGTTCTAAATTTTTATTATCTCTAATTTTTTGTCCTGGTGGTGTTGGTGGTGGAGGTGGAATTATATTTTTTTTAGTGGGATTTTTACTATCAATTTTTTTATTTTTTGAAGGCTGCTTTTTATCTAAATTTCCAAGCTTTAGCGAAGTTTGAGATCCGATATTAATATCTTCAACAATGTCAATTGGTTGCTCAATTGGATCATTTATTTTGGATAAAGGAAGTCCATAATAGGCAATTATAATAAATAAAACATGCAAGCTAAATGAGATAAAAGTTGATTTAACCATTTTTTAATTTTCTTTTAATTTAGCTACTAAAGCAACTTTCTTGAAACCAGAACCTTTGATTTTTGCAATTGTATCCAAGACAATTCCATATGGAACATTTTTATCACCTCTTACATATATTCTAAGTTTTTTATTGCCGGAAGAAATTGCTTGCAAACGAGGTAATAACTGTAATTTATCAATCATTCTTTCTTGAATGAATAGATCACCATTTTTTTTTATTGTAATAATTAACGGATCGTCTTTAGATTGTAGTTGTGAAGCTTTAGTTTTTGGTAAATCAACTGAAACTCCTACAGTTAATAAAGGTGCGGTAATCATAAATACTATTAACAAAACAAGCATTACATCTACAAATGGAGTGACATTAATCTGGTTAATAGATTTTCTTCTTTTAAATTTATTTTTTAAAATAATACTATTATTCATTTAATTATCTTCTAATTGACGTTGTAAAACTGATAAAAATTCTATAGAAAAATATTCTAGACTATTTGCAAATTTCTCTATATCATTTGAGAATTTATTGTATGCAGCTACTGCAGGTATGGCTGCAAGTAGACCTAAAGCAGTAGCGAATAAAGCCTCAGCAATACCTGGTGCAACAACAGCTAGACTTGTGTTATTACTTATTGCTATTGATTGAAAAGCATTAACTATTCCCCATACTGTTCCAAGAAGACCAATGAATGGAGCTACAGAACCTATCGAGGCCAAAAAACTCATTCCTTTTTCTAATTTTTCAATTTCTCTGTTAATTGAAATATGCATTGAATTGTTAATTCTTTGCAGTAGGTCGTTTAATTTGTTTTGTGTAATTGAAAAATTTTTGTTTCTTCTACTAAATTCTCTCATTCCTGAAACAAAAACACGTGCTTGAGCATTATTCATGTTTTCATAA
>KB910554.1 GCA_000383115.1 alpha proteobacterium SCGC AAA015-N04 | reverse complement strand
CACCCTCTTTTAGTAAAAAAGAAACAAGATTTTTGGGTGATAGATAGAATAAATGATCAAGAAGATGCTTCTATTAATTTAAAAGAATATAATTTCACAGATAATGAAACTAGATACATAACTCTATAAATCCAGCAATCTTTTTGACGCAACCTTATGTTTTTCTAAGGATAAATTAAGATCAAAATTATTTAAGTGACCATTTTGAGATATTACCTCTCCATTGCAAATAGTGTAAGCAGTTTTAGCGGGGGTGCATAATACTAAAGCTGCCAAAGGGTCACTCCAAGCTCCAGACATAGCAATTTTATTCAAATCATATATTGCAAAATCTGCAGCTTTACCAATAGAAATCTGACCAATATCATTTCTATTTAATACCTCTGCACCACCCCTTGTTGCAGTAAATAAAGCTTCTCTTGGTGAAAATTTATTAGCACCTAAGTTTACTCTCTGTAACAACATTGCTTGGCGAGCTTCATTTAAAAGATGTCCACTATCATTTGAGCTTGAACCGTCTACACCTAACCCTACTTTCACACCTTTATCTATCCACGTTCTCAAAGAAGCTATCCCACTTGCTAACCTCATGTTTGAACAAGGACAATGAGCAATACCAGTACCTGTTCTAGAAAATAATTCAATTTCATCTTCATTTAATTTTACACAATGAGCATGCCAAACATCATCTCCAACCCACCCTAAGTCTTGAATATACTCACCTGGGGTCATACCAAAATTTTGTTTGGTATAAACAATATCTTCGTTATTTTCTGCTAAATGAGTATGCATACTAACTGAGTAATTTCTAGCTAACTTAGCAGTTTCCTTCATCAAATCTTGACTAATGCTAAATGGAGAACATGGTGCTAAAGCAATTTTTAACATTGAAAATTTAGAAGAATCATGAAAATCTTCAATAACCCTTTGGCAATCTTTTATAATAGAGTTTTCGTTTTCAGTAAGTGTGTCTGGCGGAAGTCCTCCCTTACTAACACCTATGCTCATTGAGCCTCTAGTGGCGTGAAATCTACAACCAACCTCACTTGCTGCTTCAATCTGATTTTCAAGCTTTGATCCATTTGGAAAGAGGTATAGATGATCACTAGAAGTAGTACACCCACTAATAACCATTTCAGATAATCCAATTAAAGTTGAAATATAAATATCAGAGGGTAATATTTTACTCCAAATAGGATATAAATTTGTAAGCCATCCAAATAATGACTCATTTTGGGAGCCAGGATAACAGCGTGTCAAATTTTGAAATAAATGATGATGAGTATTTACCAAACCAGGTATAACAACCATTTCATGTGCATCAATTATTAATCCAGGGTTATAATTAAAATTTTCAAGATCTCCGATGTCAATAATTTTGCCATTTTCACAATAAATAGATTTGTTAGATATTTCTTTTCTTTCATCATCCATTGTTGCAATTATTTGAGCATTTTTAATTAATAAATTTGCTATTTTCATACTAAAGCTCGAAAATTTTTTGTATTGTAATGTAACAATATTTATCAAACTTTTAAATGTATAATTATATTAGAGATGAAAAGTAAAATTTTCACGAATTCCAAAAAAGCATTTGTTAGAGAAGATGCTGTTGATAACTAAACTTTTAAGACTTTCAAAATTTCAGATGGAGTAGCAGGAGAATTAAGAAGCTCAGGTCTTGAATTTGTTGAAGAAGCCCTGATTGCTTCTTTCAGTGCCAGAAAATGAGAAATTGCAAGTAGTAGAGGCGGCTCACCGACAGCTTTTGATCTAAAGATGGTTTTTTCTTCATTATCTGCTTTTTCTAGTAATTTAACATTGAAGGTTTGAGGAATATCTCTACTCCCAGGTAATTTATATGTAGACGGCCCAGTTGTAAGTAATTTTCCTTCTTTGGAAAAACATAATTCTTCACATGTCAACCACCCCAAACCTTGAATAAAACCTCCTTCAATTTGACCGATATCAATATTTTCATTAAGAGAATTTCCACAATCTTGAACAATATCAGCTCTTAGTATTCTACTCTCTCCGGTATTTATATCTAATAAGGCCTCAGAAATTGCAGCTCCCCATGTAAAATAAAAATAAGGATGACCCCTCAACTTACCTTGGTCCCATGAAATTTTGGGAGTTTTGTAGTAACCTGTAGAAGATAAAGAAATTCGATTTTCCCAACAGGAAAAGGCTAATTCAGAAAAAGACAAACTTCTGTTACCACAAATAATTCTACCTTCACCAAGAACAATATCTTTTTTATTTTTTTTAAATAATTTTGCAGCATGGTCGATCATTCTGTTTTTTATAACATTTGATGCATTCCATGCAGCCATTCCATTTAAATCTGAACCAGAAGAAGCTGCTGTAGCTGAGGTGTTTGGTACTTCAGCAGTATTTGTTGAAGTAATGTGAATTTGTTCAAGAGGAACCTTAAAACATTCAGCAACTACTTGGGCAACTTTAATGAATAACCCTTGACCCATCTCAGTCCCACCGTGATTAAGTCTAATTGATCCATCAGAGTATACATGGACTAACGCTCCTCCTTGATTTAATGATGGTTTATTAAATGAAATGCCAAACTTTGCTGGCATGAGGGC
>KB910553.1 GCA_000383115.1 alpha proteobacterium SCGC AAA015-N04 | reverse complement strand
CTGAGAGTTTTTGAGCATTTATTGTTATACCGATATTTTCCATTTCTATTAATACGTTAATTAATGGATTTTCTAATCTTTTATAAACAGAATATTTTTTATCATTAAATATTCTTGGTAAAACTCTATTATATATTGCTAAAGTTACGTCTGAATCTTCAGATGCATAATTCAATGCATCAGATGGTGATAATTGATTAAATAAGATTTTATTTTTACCTTTGCCACAAATATCTTCGTATTTGATTGTATTATGATTTAATTCACGAAAAGCCATGGCATCCAATTTATGACTATCGACTCTGCCTGAATCAATAACATAAGAAAGGCACATAGTATCTCCAATTGGATCAATATTTATATTACCATTATGTAATTGTTTAACTACTAGTGCATCAAATTTGATGTTATGACCAATTTTTAAAATAGATTTATCCTCTAAAATAGGTTTGAGTAATTCAACTGCATCTTCAAAATGAATTTGATTAAAAGATTTTACATTATCAAAATTAAAGTCTGATTGATTATCATTTAGTTTTTGTCCATGTCTTAATGGTATATAACAGGCTGAACCTTCTTCACATGAAAGAGAAATCCCTACTAAATCTGCTGTTTTTGCATTTAAAGAATTAGTTTCACAATCAAATGCAATTACTTCTTTACTATAACAATTCTCTAAAAATTTTATCAATTGATCTTTATTTTCAATTAATTCATATTTTTTGGGAATAGAGCTATATTCGTTTATGTTGTTAACAAAATTAGTTTTTATCTCAGATTCAGAAATATTAGTTTGTAGTTCTCTGCTATTTTCATATTTATTTAGTATGCTTTTAAAACCATGTGTCTTTAAAAAAGGAATTAATTTATTTAACTCTAATTCAGAACTTATTTTAAATTCTTCTATCTGAGATTTAATAGGAACATCTTTTTTAAGTGTTACTAATGACCTAGACAATATTGCTTGGTCTGCAAACTCTAATAAATTTTCTCTCCTTTTATTTTGCTTTATCTCTGATGCTTTATTTAATAATTGATCGAGATCTCCATATTCGTTAATCAATTCTGCTGCTGTTTTAATACCAATTCCAGGGACACCAGGTATATTATCACTAGTATCACCTGCAAGAGATTGAACATCAATTACTTTATCAGGATAAACTCCAAATTTTTCAAAAACTTTATCATCATTTATCCAGAATTGTTTCATAGGATCGAACAAAGTTGTATTTTTATCAACTAGTTGCATCAAATCTTTATCACTAGATACAATTATAACATTTTTATTCATTTTTGACGCTATATCTGAATATGTAGCAATTAAGTCATCGGCTTCATACCCTTCCATTTCTACAACAGATAATCCAATCGCGTTAGTAGCATCTCGTATAATTGAAAATTGAAGGATTAATTCTTCAGGAGGATCAGATCTATTTGCTTTATACAAATCATATAAATCATTTCTAAAAGTTTTTCTAGCAACGTCAAATATAACTGCTATATAAATTGGTTTAAAATCATCAATAAGCTTAAGAAGCATTTTAGTATAACCAAATACAGCATTTACTGGAACACCGTCATTGTTGCTCATTGAGGGTAGGCCATAAAAAGCTCTAAAAATATATCCCGACCCATCAATAAGAAATAAATTATTTGGATCATTCAATTTAAGATTTGGTCTTGGGTTATTTTCAATCGATATATTCATTTAATTTAAAGAATTCTTTTTATTAGATTTATTTTAGTATTAAGAAAAATTGCATCTAAAACTACCTTGCAACTTATTTATTAACAGTATTATTATAATCAATTATTAGAGAGTTGTCATTAAATCAAAATTAATGTCATTTTATATATTATTATATATTTAAGAAAAGAAAGAGCTTAAGTGACAGAAAGATATTGGGAAGTTCCACATAATCAATTAGCATTACAAATTGAGAAGTTATCTAAAGTTTATAATGACAAAGTCAATAATATTGCCTTAGATGATATATCCTTAAATGTCCCCGTTGGAAGTATATTTGGTTTACTTGGACCTAATGGTGCAGGAAAATCAACTATAATTAATATTATTTCTGGAGCAGTTACAAAAACTTCTGGGAAAATATTTATATGGGGTTTAGATATAGATAAATATAGAAAACAATCTAAACTCGCCGTAGGTGTTGTACCACAAGAACTCAATATAGATGCTTTTTTTACACCAAAAGAAACTCTTAATCTGCATTCTGGAATGTTTAATGTTCCAAAAAATCATTGGCGAACAGATGAGCTTTTAAAATTAATGAATTTGACAGACAAAGCTGAAATATATAGTCGAAAATTATCTGGCGGAATGAGACGAAGACTATTAGTAGCCAAAGCGATGGTTCATTCACCACCTATTATCATATTAGATGAACCAACTGCAGGAGTGGATTTGGCATTAAGGCAAAAACTATGGACTTATTTTAAAAAATTAAATCAACGGGGTGTTACAATAATATTAACTACACATTATTTAGAAGAGGCTGAGCATTTATGTGATCATATTGCCATAATCAATAAGGGCAAAATTATTACTAGTGAAACAAAAAAATCATTACTTTCAAAATCAAGTCAAAAAGTAATATTTATTACATTGACTA
>KB910552.1 GCA_000383115.1 alpha proteobacterium SCGC AAA015-N04 | reverse complement strand
TTCAAAATAATAATTTTTTTTTGGATAAAGATGAATCTCATCATTTAATCAATGTATTAAGGTTTAAGGTAGATTCTACTATATGGCTTACTGATGGTGAGGGTGGTACTTATCATTGCCGGATAGATAATTTTACAAATAAAAATATAGTAGAGGGTTCAGTGATAGAGTCTTATGTGAATCAGAATGAACTAAGCTACCATATTCATCTAGGTCTACCAATTATCAAGAATTCTAGAATGAAAATTGCAGTAGAAAAATCTGTAGAATCGGGAATTAAAGAACTAACTCCGCTTTATTTAGATAGATCTATAAAATCAACAGTTTCTGCACAAAAAATGACTTCTGTTATGCGTTCAGGTGTTAAGCAATCTATGAGAAGTATAATCCCAAAAATAAATTCGGTTTCAAAGCTAGAGCAATGGTATGATTCGGAAGCATTGAATCGGTAATAGCACAGATAGCTCCCCTATCTAAAGCTTCATCTATGAAATCATTACCATCAAAGTTGGTTCCCCTTATAGCCACAAATATGAAGCCAGGAATAATTTCCTTAGAATTTGTACTAATTCCCAATACTTGCTCACCAGATAGTGAATCACTGCAATCGGTTACCCCGTCTAGGGCTTTATTGAGTTCTATTTGGGTCATATATAGTGTTTATTTCAGAATGGCGCATATACGGCGATATGTGCATATAGCGGATGTAATCATCGGTGGATCTTTTGTCCCAAGAATCTTTAAAATAATTATCAGTATCTACATACCCTTTTCTTGAATTATAGTAACTAAATTTTTCTCCAGTGCTTCCAAAAAATCCAACGGAATAACTATCATTATTTTCTTGAATATACTTATTTGCTTCAACCCAACCTTGAATACCTGCATCAAGATAAAGGGAAGATGAGGTATTGACAGGCAGCAACATTCCAATATTATTTTTACGAGCAAAACGATCATATGTTGGTGCATTTAATTTCATTGAGTTGGAAATTGCATTTAGTTTTAAAAATTCACTTAGAATTTCATTTGTATTTATATTTGCAACTAACATCAATTCAAGATCTGTCATTTCGTCCTGCAATAGAGGTGGAATAGAAAAATCTTTTTTTTCAATTTCACCTTGAGCTATCAAAAAAGATGATATAAATAAAATAATAATATACTTACTCATTGAGCATAACCTTTTTTCTATTTTTTTTCAACACTGATCTCTTTTTTTTACTTTCCACTCTTTTAACTTGAGAACTCCAAGAAGGTTTCGTAGGAATTCGCTTTATAGGAATTTTTATATCTGAAAATAAACTTTCTAGCCTATTGATAGCATCTATTTTATTTTTATTTTGCGTTCTATAAGATTGTGCAACAATAATTATGTCGCCATTTTTTGAAATTTTATTTTTGTATTGTTCAAAAAATCTTTTTTTAATCTTATCGGGAATCTCAGCATTAACAATATTATACTTTAATTGAACAGCGGTAGAAACTTTATTTACATTTTGACCTCCAGGACCTCGAGATCTTATAAAAGAAAGGCGTAATTCTGATTCTTTAATTTTTATCATCAATTTTTTTCCTAAATTTAAGCAAAATTTATGGACAAAATTACAAAACATCGTATTTCAATATATGGCATTAATGGTTGTCACGACGCTATGGAATCTAATCTTGTTGAAGTTACACAAGTTTATGTTGAAAAAGATTCTCCGGCATACAATCATAATAACGTGAAAACGTTATGTGGAAACATGTCTCAGGATAGGGTAAATATATTAGACGGAAATAGATTTAGAGATAAAATTGATACTAATAGATCTCAAGGAATATTAATAAAAGCTCAAGTATCTACCTTTTCATCTCTTCCAAAAACAGAAAAAACTAATTCTTGTTATGTCATTCTAGATCAAGTACAAGATCCTCATAATTTAGGTCAAATATTACGTATTTGTGCTGGAGCGAGTATAGATGGAGTTATTATCACTGAAAGGAATAGTGTATCTATGACTAGTGCTGTAGCTCAGGTAAGCCAAGGAGGTTTTGCAAAACTTCCTCTTTATTCTGTAACAAATATCAATCAAGCTATTACACATTTCAAAAAAGATGATTTCTGGATTACAAGTTTTGAAAATAATATAGATGCTAAGGATTGGTATAAAATAGACTTAAAAGGTCGTTCAATATTAATCTTTGGCGGAGAAGGAAATGGTGTTAGCAAGCAAGTATTAAAAAATTCTGATTTTACTGCTACAATCCCTATGTCGAATCAAATGAACTCTCTTAATGTTTCTTCTGCTGTAAGTGCTATAGTTTTTGAAAGATTAAGACAAGTTTCAACTTGATTTAGCAAACTCTTCTGTAGCTTTCCAAACTCTCCAAATATTTTTATAACATATTTTTTCAATATCTTCTTCTGAATATCCTCTTTTCAATAAATGGTATATTAGATTAGGAAAATCAGAAGGATCTTTCAAGTCATATGGAAGAGTATCACCTACTCCATCATAGTCTGACCCAAAAGCAACATGATCGATACCAACCAGGCTCACTACATGATCAAAATGGTCTGCTACATCGGTTACATCACAGAATACAGGATTCTCTTGATTGACTTTCTTGGCAAAATCTTTAACATTCATATTGTCAGATGTAAGATTATTGTCTTGCATAAATTGATTTACTACATCAGAATTTCTACTGCGCTTATCCTGTGATTCTTTTGTAACAAAGGATGAACCAAAATTAATTTGTATTACTCCTCCATTCTCTGCAAGACGTTTGATCATATCATCGCTCATATTACGCTCAAAACCTGGAGTAAAATGCCTAGCTGATGAATGTGAGGCTATCGCAGGAACTTCGGTAGCATCCATTATTTGATAAAATGCATCGTCTGATACATGAGAAATATCAACCATAATTCCAACACGATTCATTTCTTTTACAACCTGAGCACCAAAATCACTTAATCCTTGATGCGTTCTCTCTCCGAGATTATAAGAAGAATCACAAATATCATTATCTTCAGAATGTGTGAGTGTTATATAACTAATCCCTCTTTCACTAAAATATTTAAGGTTTGATAAGTCTCCTTCTAATGGAGCTCCATTTTCCATACCCATTGGAAGTGCTATTTTTCCTTCACTAATAATTCTTTCAGCATCTGCAACATTATGAGCTATCTCAAAT
>KB910551.1 GCA_000383115.1 alpha proteobacterium SCGC AAA015-N04 | reverse complement strand
AACTTGTTAACCAAAATAAATTTTTGTTTTCTATTAAAACTAAAAAAATGCCAGAAAAAACTATTCCTAGTATTGAAAGTCTTATAGTTCTAAATGGGCTAAATTTGTCATCTACATATCCTCCAAAAAAAGCACCAATGGCAGCGGAAAAATTAATTAAAATTGCAAAATATAATATTTCAGATTGTGAGAAACCATAAACTTTAGTCGCATAAATTCCTCCAAAGGCAAAAATTGTTACCAAAGCGTCAAAATAAAAAACTCTAGCAACAAAATATCTCAAAAGATTTTTATTTTTAACGATTGTGTAAAAACCTTCTTTTAAATATTTTAAAGTATTTTGTTCATTATTGTTTTTTTTTGGTTCTTTCAAGTATAAAAAAATAGGCGTACTAAATATAATTAACCATAATGAAATAAAAACCATACTTATTCTAACTTCAACTCCTTGATTTTTCTCGATATTAAAGGGTAAATCGCTAGGAAAAATAAACAAAAATAAACAAATCAATAAAGAAAATATTCCACCTAAATATCCAGCACACCAAGACAATCCTGAAATTTTTCCATAATCTCTCTTTTTTGACACTTTTTTTAACAGAGAATTGTAAGATATAAAAACCAATTCCATAGATAAAATAGACAAAAAAGATAAAACTGTTGCATATAAAAAATATTTTTCACTAGGTTTGGCAAACCATAATAAACCTGTACTAAAAAATCCTATTAAAACTAAATAAAAAAGAATTTTCTTTCTGTTTCCTTTTTTATCAGAATAACTGCCAAGTATTGGCCCAATAAATGCTGTTACAAAACCAGCAATACCAATTATCAATCCCCAATAAAAACTTCCTGATTTTTGTGCAATTAAATTAACAAAATAAATTGAAAATATAAAAGTAGTATGAATTGTTGGTATTGGTGATGTAGCCCAATCAAATAAGAGAAATGAGATAGTTTTTTTTTTAGAATTTAAAATTTTCATTTTATTCTATTTATTTTTAATAATTTAAATTACTCAAAATTGTCTTAGTAAGTTGTTATCTCTTAATGGTTCAACTTGTAAGATTTGGCTTGGCATAATATTACATACATTACACTCTGATCCGAATAATTTGATATAAGATGTTAAATCTTTGTACCATTGATTAATATCTTCTCTCGGAGATGTTACTTCAAAACAGATTTTGTTCAAACCAACAGTATTTATTATTTCATCAAAAACTTTTTTTGCATTATCTTTTTGTAATTCAAATTCTTCGTGATCAAGAACAATAAATTCAGCACCATCATTTAAAAATGGGTATGCTGTTTTTAAAATTTCATCTGATGAAGATGGTAAATCGGAACTTCCTGGTTTCCAGTTTTTTAAAGGATGATGTTCATACATAAAATTAATAGAGATACTTTTTGTAAGTTTTCGCCAATCTATCCACTGCTTTTCAGAGATTTCATCACCAGTATTCATAAATTCTATACTTTCAAATCCAAGAGATTTCCCATGTTTAATAGCGTATTCTACACAATTATTTTTATATGCAAACTTAAAATATGTATGATCTAAATATGGAGATATATTATATTTTTTATATAATTTAATTTTTTTATCTAACCATTCTTTGGGAGAATATAACACTTGAGGAGTAGTGAATTTTACATAATCAATTCTATTTGCAGTCACATCTAGAAAATCTTCTAACTCTAATACTCCCATTCTCTCTAAATAATGAGGTGCTTCGTGAAACCCAACATCTTTAAGCCAGGTTTGCCTCAGTTTTCTAGGTTTTTTTAACAATTTTACTTCTGGAAATTTGTTAATTATATTTTTTTTAAGCATTTTTGACATATTTTCTTCTAAAAAGAAGATTAAACCAATTATTCAAAATAAGATAATATTTTGTTGTATGTTTCAATAAATAAATGTTTTAATTACATAAATTAATAAAAAAGGAGGAAAAAATGCTTAGATTTTTAGTACTACTTTTAGCTTCAATACTTTTTTTTAGCTTTAATGCTAATGCTAAAGTTGATTTTTCAAACAAAAACATTACTTGGGTAATTCCATTTAAGGAAGGTGGGGGCACAAGTAGATTTGCAAGATTTATACAACCCTTTTTAACAAAATATCTGCCTGGTAATCCAACAATTAAAATTATGCATATACCAGGTGGTGGAGCTATAAAAGGTTCAAATTATTTTCAAAAAAATGCAAAAGCTGATGGGACATTTTTATTTGGGTGCTCAACTTCTGTCATAGTTAATGTTGCTACTGGAAATCCACTTGTAGAATATAATTTAAGTGCATACAAACCTGTACTTCTATTACCACAAAATACGCACTGGTTTACAAGAAGTGATTTAATTGAGAAAGCGTATGACATTTCTAATTTAAGAAAAAGAAAGTTAGTTTTATACGCTTTAAAAACTCCTGCATCTGCAGATCTTTTTCATATTTGGGTTTTTGACAAATTAGGTATCAAGGGAGCAAAACCAATACCTGGTTTATCATCTTCAGGAGGGTATCAGGCTTTTTTAAGAGGCGAAATTCACATAAGTTCTCATGGAGCAGCAAATTACGTAAAAAAAGTAAAACCTGAAATTGAAAAAGGCAAAGTTTTAGATATTATGACATTAGGCATAGTTGGTTCTGACGGAAAAGTAACTAAAAATCCTCTTGCACCAAACGCACCTACTTTTCCAGAAATGTATGAAAAAGTAAATGGGAAAAAACTTGCTGGAAATGATTTGGAAGCGTTTTACTCTATAGCAGCTGCATGGTCGCAAGCTTCTAAATCCATGCTATTACCAGAAAATACTTCTAATAAAATAGTCAATGCTTATAGAGATGCTGCCAAAAAAATGGTTAATGACCCAGATTTTAAAGCAAAAGCTACAAAAGCACTAGGTCCCTTTCCTCTAATTATTGGAGATGAAGCAGGAGCTATTATAAAAAAGGCAGCTATATTTTCTGACAACACCAAAAAACAACTCAATAAGGTGTTAAAGAAAAATAAGTTCACTTATAGAGTAAAGTAATTAACCGAAATAGCTGTTATGTTTAAATAACAGCTATTTTTTTGTTTTATTTCTATGGAACAGTTTATATCCTCACTCTTCCAACTTTTTGAAATAACTCATTTGTTGTTTCTATTTGGTGGGACTTTATTAGGCCTTACCGTAGGTATTCTTCCAGGTTTAGGAGG
>KB910550.1 GCA_000383115.1 alpha proteobacterium SCGC AAA015-N04 | reverse complement strand
CTAGAAAAAAATAAATTAGACATAGATATATGTGCGCTTTTACCTCATGCAGCATTAAGAGTTTATGTAATGGGAGAAAGGGCAATTAAGCACGAAGCTGCAACTAAAGAAGATATGCAAATAATGAGAAAACTTGCAAAGGAAGCTGTTGAAGCAGGAGCTTTTGGTTTTTCAACATCACGTACAATCAGTCATAAGAGTTTAAAAGGAGAATATACTCCAACTTTGAGAGCTCATGAAGATGAGTTAACTGCTATTGCAATGGGTTTGTCAGATGCAGGTACAGGATTTATGGAAATAGTTTCAGATTGGAATGAACCCGATCCAGAAACAGAATTTGAAGTTTTAAAGAGAATTGTGAAAAGTTCTGGGAGACCAGTTGTCTTTAGTTGCACTCAAAGACATGACAGGCCTCACTTCTGGGAAGATCTTATGGCAATGGCAAGACAGGCTCAAAAGGAAGGTCTGCCTATTAGACCAGTTGTTACTCCAAGACCTATTGGTTTGTTATTAGGATTAAATGGGAGTCAAAATCCATTCTCTGGAACAGGCACATATAAATCTATTTCAGATTTGCCATTAGATAGGCGTGTAACTGAGATGAGGAAGGATGAAGTTAAAAAGAAAATTTTATCTGAAGATCCTATTAAGGGAAGTACTTTCCCACTAATTAATAGAATTGGATATACTCAAATGTACAGATTTGGTTCGCCGCCAAATTATAACCCTAAGCCACAAGAGTCTATCGAAGCAATGGCAAAAGAAAAGGGAGTGACGGCAGCAGAACTAGCATATGAAATTCTTATAGAAAATGATGGTAATAACTTTATTTATGCTCCATTAGTAAATTATGCTGATCATACATTTGGTGTATGTAAAAAAATGCTTGATGATAAAAATGCAATAATGGGACTTGGTGATGGTGGAGCTCATGTTGGTTTTATCTTAGATGCAGGTTATCCAACTTGGCTTATATCATATTGGTCAGTGAAGCAAAAAGTATATTCTATGGAAGAAACAGTAAGAAGATTAACTTCTGACACAGCAAACGCAGCTGGTTTGAATGACAGAGGTCTTTTAAAAGTTGGTTTAAAAGCTGATATCAACATAATTGACTGGGAAAATGTGGGTTCTTCTGATCCATTTATGACACAAGATTTGCCAGCAGGCGGAAAAAGATTAATGCAGCACACTAAGGGATATGTAACCACAATTGTATCGGGAATAGTTACTTACAAAAATGGTAGATTTACTAAAGAGCGACCTGGGTCTGTTGTCAAGTCAGTTAAGGATGAAGAAAAGACATTAGAATTTGTAAATTAATCTCGAAAGATTGGTTTTGAATAAAAAAAAATTTTCTAATGAACTAATTGAATTACCATTTAACAAGATTTTTTTTAAATTAGCTATTCCAAATATATGTGCAACCTTTTTATCTGCGAGTACTGTTATATTTGATCTTTGGTATATAGGTAAAATAGGCATTTCTGAATTAGCTGGTGTAGCTTATATTTTTCCAATTTTCATGTTAACAAGCATGCTATCCAATGGAGCGTTTGGCGGAGCTATAAGTGGTGCTACTGCAAGAGCTTTTGGAAGCAAAAACTTACACTTAGCAGAATGTATCTTTAGGTCAGCAATATTAATTTCGTTGTTGGGAGCATTACTTATGATGTTACTTTTTTTCTCCATTTCAGAAAGATTTTTTATCTTTATGAAAATAAATCAAGAGGTAAGCAGAGCAGCTTTAAGTTATGGTAACATATTATTAGGTGGAATTTTTTTAATTTGGTTATTTAATATTATTATTTCTATTACTAGAGGCTCAGGTAATACAATAATGCCAGCTTTTAGTTGGATGGTTGTTCTGTCTTCTCATGTTTTACTAGCAAGTTTCAATTTTAATTATCTTGATGGAAATTTAATTTTAAAAAATAATGTGGTTTTTTTTAGTGAAAATTATCTATTTAATTCTTTAGAATGGTCTGCGATTTCATTATTGTCTGGATATTTTTTTGGATTAGTATTTATATTAGGTTTTTATTTTTTTGGAAATCATTCTTATACATTTAAATTTTCAAAAATTTTTCAATTAGAAGGTTTTTTAAAGTTAATTAAATCAGGCTCATTAGCAAGTTGTCAGTCTTTAATGACAATTTCATTAGCATTATTCTGTACAGCTGTGATTGGAATTTTTGGATCACATTGGACGGCTGGATTTGGTATTGCAATTAGGTTAGAATTACTTTTGATCCCTATTATTTTTGGAGTAGGTGGTGCACTTATTGCAATAGTAGGGGCAAATGTTGGTGCAAATAAATTTAAAAGAGCTGTACAAATGACTTGGAAGGGTACAGTTTTTTCTGTTCTAATTGTCGGTGTTACAGGATTGTTTTTTTCATTTTATCCTGAACTCTGGTCCAACTTTTTCACGCATAATCCACAAGCTATAGATGCTGCTGAAGTTTATTTGAAGGTAGTTGCTCCTTTCTATGCATTTTTTGCTCTTGGTCTTGGTCTTTATTTTGTATGTCAAGCATTCAATACTTTGTTTTGGCCAGTTGTAGGAACCTTTTTAAGATTGATTTTTGTTGTAATTTTAACTTCATTTTTTTTGTATAATAACGTAGCTAGTCCGTATTTATTATTTATTACCATGTCGTGTGGTTTGATAATTTATGGCTTATTTATAAGTTTAAGCCTACACTATGGACCTTGGAAACCGCATTATAAACAGAATTGATTTAAAGATTTAAGGTATTATAACGCCTTTCCCATCGGATTGCTTGTCAAATATTTTATATGCTTCCTCTGCTTGGTTTAATGACCACGTGTGTGTAAATAAATTATCAACATTTAGTTTTTTCTCTACAATAAAGTCAGCACATTGGGCTTGTCCATGTTTTGAAAATGTCCAACTTCCTATAAGTGTAACTTGTTTTCTTAATAGATCATTACTAACATCTAAAGTGACATCTCCACCTTCACCTACAAAACATGCTTTGCCCCATGTTTTCAAACTCTTTACTGCCAAAGAACGTGCTTCTGGTGAAGATGACGCTTCTAAGGATGCATCAACTCCAGTGCCATTTGTAAAATCCTTTATTTCTTCTAATAAGTCATTACTCTCGTTTGGATTTATTAGTATGTCTGCTCCAAATTCAACAGATCTGTCTAACCTTTTTTTGTTTATGTCAATTGCAACAACTCTAGATCCCATCTTGTTAGCTAACATAACAGCTGACAATCCAACGGGTCCCATGCCAAAAATCGCTATAGTTTGACTTGCTTTTAAACCTAATCTCTCTAAAGCTCCCCATGCTGTCCCAGTTCCACATGATATTGCCGCACCAGCAACAAATGATATATCATCTCTTAAATGAACTAATGTGCTAGCAGGACACCTCATATATTTAGCATGAGCACCGTGTCCAGTAACGCCAAAAACTGCCTTAACTCCGTCAATACAAAGTTGTTGCCATCCTGTGGAACAGTGTGAACAAGTCCCGCAGCCTTCATAATGATGTTGCATTACGCGTGTATCTATTTGAAAATTTTCTTTTGGTACGTTAGAGCCTATCTCTACAATAGTGCCACATGGTTCATGTCCTGCTATAACTGGTTTGTCGTCACCACCAAGGCCTAGAGATGATGGACCATTATTTGCTCTGTAAAATTTGAGATCACTTCCACACATTCCCGATGCCTTGATCTCGATAATTACATCGTTTGGTCCTGGTTTAGGATCTTCAAAATTTTGAATTTCCAAATTTTTATCTCCTAAAAAAACTATAC
>KB910549.1 GCA_000383115.1 alpha proteobacterium SCGC AAA015-N04 | reverse complement strand
ATGGCAAATTGTATTATTTTTGCTTTGTACAATTCCATTTTGGACCTCAAATGTCATTAGAATGATTTCATGGATACCTCTTTTAGGCAGGAACGGACTTGTAAATGATTTCTTACTTTCAACTGGTTTGGTTGATGCACCACTAGAGTGGCTTTTATATTCTGGCTTTTCAATTATTTTAGCATTTGTACATTTATATACGCTATTTATGATAGTCCCAATTTTTAATTCTATGATGAGAATTGATAAATCAATTATTGAAGCAGCATATGACAATGGCGCAAATGGGTTACAAATATTATGGAATGTCATTATACCATTATGTAAACCTGGAATTGTAATTGGATCTATTTTTGTCATTACAGTAGTTATGGGTGATTTCATTACTATAGGTATAATGGGCGGACAACAAATTCCGTCTATCGGTAAAATAATTTACGTAGAAATGAGTTATCTTCAATTACCTGCTGCTGCTGCAAATGCAGTAATTTTACTAGCATTAACACTTTTGATTATATGGATAATGACTAAAATGATTGACATTAGAAAAGAGCTTTAAAATGTTGAATAAAAAAAATAAAACTTATTATGTTTGTGTTTTCTTTTTTTGTTTATTTGTCTTGTTTCTATATGGCCCAACATTTACAATTGTTCTTTTAAGTTTTCAGGGTCCTGATGGAGGTTTAACTTTCCCTCTTAATGGAGTATCAACCTATTGGTTCGAAGAATTATGGCGTGGCGGTTCTGTTGTTGATATTGGTTCAGCATTTAAAAGATCAATAATTTTAGGTGTAATAGTCATGGTCTTAACAGTTCTTTTATCTGTTAGTGCAGGCTTGGCATTTAGAAAAAAATTTTGGGGATCTGACACGCTTTTCTTTGCAACAGTAGCGAGCTTAATTGTACCATCGATAGTATTGTCACTTGGTGTTGCTCTTCAATTTAGATTACTTGATGATTTTACTAAATGGCTTGGTTCAACTTTTGAAATAAATTATATTAATGAATATTTTCAAACTACTTTAGGAATGTTTACGAGTGGATTAGGCGCGCAATTGACATGGACACTTCCTTTTGGATTACTTATTATGTTTGCAGTTTTTAATAGATTTGACAAATCTTATGAGGAAGCAGCTAGAGACCTTGGTGCAACTCCTTGGAAAACCTTTAAAGAAGTTGTTTTTCCACTTATTGCTCCTAGTATTATTGGAATTGCATTATTTGGATTCACATTATCATATGATGAATTAGCAAGATCATCTCAAGTTATGGGAGCTGGTAACACGCTACCACTAGAGTTAAAAGGACTTACTACAACCGTTACAACTCCAGTTATATACGCGCTAGGTACGGTCACCACCTTCGTATCTTTTAGCGTAATTGGTATTTCTATAGCTTGTTATATTTGGCTTAAAAGAAAAAAAGGATAATTATTTTGAAGAGAAAAATTTGTATAATTAATCCTAATACTACTAAAGTAATGACGCAAAAAATAGATTTAACTGCAAAGAAGTTTGCAAATGAGGATACTGAGATTATTTCAGTTGAACCAAATATTGGTCCTGAGAGCATTGAAGGTTTTTATGATGAAGCTTTTTGTATTCCTGGGTTAGTTGAAGAAGTCAAAAAAAATAGTGATGCTCAAGCATATATCATTGCATGTTTTGATGATACCGGTTTAGAAGTAGTTAGATCAATTACGGAAAAACCTGTAATAGGTATAGGAGAAGCAGCATATCATGTTGCGGCTATGGTAGCTGGTAATTTTACAGTGATAACAACTTTATCTAGATCTATAAGACCGTTGACTCATAACCTAAAAAAATATGGTCTTTTTGAAAATTGTGTCAAAGTTGCTGCCATTGATGTTCCAGTTTTAGATTTAGAAAATATTTCTGAAAAAAACTTTGATAAATTAAGTTATAGAATTAGAGATACAATCGAAAACGATAATGCAGAAGCTATAATTTTAGGATGTGCTGGCATGGCTGATTTGGCCAAAAACTTAGAAATAAAACATAAATTACCAGTTATCGAAGGGGTTTCATCTGCAGTTGTATTAGCCGAAAGTTTAGTTAAATTAAAAATCAAAACTAGTAAGGTTGGATCTTATGCATTACCCAGAAGTAAAGGATATATGGGTTTTTTGAATAAATTCAAACCCTAGGGAAAAATATAATGAAAGTAAAAGTCCTAAATCACCCTCTAATTAATCTTTACATGACTATATTAAGGTCAAAAGATACACAAAGTAATAAGTTTAGATTTTTAGCACGAAAAATATCTTCTCTTATGGCTTTTGAAATTTTTGAGGATTTAAGAGTTTTACCAAAATCTATCGAAACGCCTCTACAAAAATATAATGGTGTAACATTAAGTGATCTAAAACCATGTGTCATATCCATTTTAAGGGCTGGATTAATAATGAGCGAAGGTATTACTGATATATTTGATACAGTATCAATTGGTCACATAGGTATGTATAGGGACGAAAAAACACTTAAACCGATAATTTATGTAAGAAAACTTCCGACTGATTTAAATGATAGACAGTGTTATCTATGTGATCCAATGCTTGCAACTGGTGGGAGCGCAGTATCTGCTATAAAAACACTAAAAGATCATTTCGCTTCAGATATTAAATTAGTTTGTCTTCTAGCATCTGATCCAGGCATAAAAAAGGTACAGGACAACTTTCCAGACGTTGAAATTATTTGCGCTCAAAAAGATGATAAACTCAATGAAGATGGTTTTATCTTACCAGGTCTTGGTGATGCTGGAGACAGAATCTTTGAAACTTGAAAAAAAATTATTTAATAGCTTTTTCAAATCTGTCTAATTCTGGGACATTTAACTTTTCTGCAGTGCTTTTAATATTTTCCCATACTAATGGCGCTACAGGAAGACCATTTTTAAACCTATCTTTGTTTGTACTAATTTCTTTATCACCTGGAATTAATACTTGTTGTACATTTTTTGCAGGTGGTGAGGATCTCACAAAGTCTGAATAAAGTTTTACTTCATTCTTAAAGTAGTCCAGGTCAACAAAATTCTTAATAGATATGTATACTGATAACATTCCATTTTGAATATTCTCTTTATCTTTATCAACACCTCCATTAACACCTGAACCAGTTAGAGCTCCTCCTAGAATTTCCATCATAAAATTAATTCCTGATCCTTTATGTAAACCAAAAGCAGTGATTGCACCTGTTCCTTTATTTGGGTCTGGCACCTCACTGTCAGATATCTTTCCATACATTACTTCTGGATTTACTGTTAAATTGCCTAAACTGTCAATCAATGCTCCGTGTGGTAGTTTCTTACCACCTTTTTGAGCCACCATAACTTTTCCTTCTGCAACAGTTGAGGTTGCCATATCTAAAATTATATGATTTTTATTTTCACCAGGAACTCCAATTGCCAAAGGAGAAGTACTACCTCTGCGATCACTGCCACCAAATGGAGCAACTAATAGACTTCCTCTCACATTTACAAAATGAAAAGAAACTAAACCAACATCTGCTGCCCTTTCAGCCCAATCTCCTATTCTTCCCAAATGACCTGAATTTCTTAAGCCTACAACAGAACAACCATGTTTTTTAGCTCTTGAGATACCTTCATCAACAGCACATTCACCAGCTATTTGTCCAAATCCTTGTTTTGCATCCAAACACGCCATGGCACCAGCATCTACAACAAGTTCTGGTTTCATGTTTGGATACAACCAGCCTCTTTCCATCCATTCTACATATCTTGGAACTCTAGCAATCCCATGGCTATCGTGTCCTTTTAGATTAGATCCACACAACCTTTCAGCAATAGTCTTAGCTTCATAGTAGTTACAAG
>KB910548.1 GCA_000383115.1 alpha proteobacterium SCGC AAA015-N04 | reverse complement strand
AAAAAACCTCGAAAAAAGTAAAGTGTCTAGTAAGTTCATAGTAATTTTTTTCAGAGGATGACAGGTTATTTAATAAAAGGCGTCTTATAAATTTTAATTTTAAATTAACTTTTAAAATTATTAATAAATAATCTAATTTATTAGTAAATAATTTACATATTTATTAAATATGTCATTTTAAAATTTATATTATGTATTAAAAATATAATTTAAGAATATTTAGGAAGGACACAAAAATGAAAATATTTACTAAGTTTATTGGAACTATGCTTTTTGTTAGTATATTTTCCCCTCTTTATGCTGCAACTATTAAATGGTCAATGCCAGGAGACTCTTTAACCTTAGATCCACATGCACAAAATGAGGGCCCCACACACATGGTTTCTAGGCAAGTTTATGAAGGACTTGTTACGAGGACAATTGATATGTCTATTAAACCTCAATTATCCACCTCATGGAAAACTATTGATCCAGAAACTTGGGTTTTTAAATTACGAAAAGGTGTTAAATTTCAAGATGGAAGCTTACTAAAAGCTAATGATGTTGTTTTTAGCATTAATAGAGCTTTAACTGGAACTTCTGATGTCAAAGAATTGATCAATAGTATTACTTCTGTCAAAGCTATTGATGATTCAACTATTGAAATTAAAACTAAGGGTCCAAACCCAATTCTACTTAATCAATTAGTTCAAATCTTTATAATGTCTGAATCATGGTCAAAGAAAAATGGATGTGAAACAGCACAAGATTATAACGCATCCCAGGAAACTTTTTGCTCGATAAATGCAATGGGTACAGGGCCTTTTAAAATCACTTTAAGAGAACAAAACACTAGAACGGTCTTTAAAAGAAATAACAACTGGTGGGGTGATCAATCTCAACATAACATAGATACTATCGAACTGTTACCAATTAAAAATGATGCTACTCGTGTTGCAGCGCTCTTGTCAGGTGATATTGACTTTACTAATTTTACACCAGCGCAAGATATAAATAGAATAAAAAACTCTTCAATGCATAAAGTTGTAAGCGCAGCTCAATCTCGAACAATTTTCTTTGGTATGGATCAAGGTATTGATGAATTAAGGTCTTCTAATATTAAAGGTAAAAACCCTTTTAAAGACAAAAAAGTACGACTTGCTTTTTACCATGCTCTAGATATGAATGCCATAAAAAAGAAAATTATGAGAGGTTTAAGTGAACCAGCTGGTATGATTACTTTTCCAGGTGTTCAAGGTTATACAAAGCAATTGGATACAAGATTACCATATGATCCAAATCTTTCTAAAAAACTTTTAAAGGATGCTGGATATCCAGAAGGTTTTGAATTAACTCTAGACTGTCCAAATAATCGTTACATAAACGATGAAGCAATTTGTGTAGCTGCTGTAGGCATGCTTGCAAAAGTTGGTATAAAGGTAAACTTGGACTCTCAACCAAAAAGTATTCATTTTAAAGACTTGAAAGGTGGTCTCAGTGATTTTTATATGTTAGGTTGGGGCGTTCCTACATTTGATAGTCATTATGTATACTCATTTCTTTTAAAATCTGATGGAAGTTGGAATAAATCTGGATTTAAAAACAACAGAGTTGATGAATTGGTGGGAACTATGCTGACTGAAACAAATCTTGATAAGAGAAATGCTAACATTGCAGAAGCCTGGACAATTGTTCAAGATAACATGCCTTATTTACCACTTCACCATCAAGTGATTTCTTGGGGAAGTAAGAATAACATTATGATACCAATAAGAACAAATAATGAGCCACTTTTTCGTTTCGCTAAAGTTAACTAAATAAATAACAATGCCAGTTTAAAATATTGACTGGCATTGATTTTAAAAAAAATATAAGTATTTGAGATGTTTAACTATTTCTTAAAAAGACTTTTACAATCATTTCTTGTTATGCTTATTGTAGCGTTTGTAGCTTTTTCATTGTTTAACTTTGTTGGAGACCCTGTCCACAATATGGTTGGACAAGAGGCTAGTGAAGAAACTAGAGAACAAATTAGAGAAAAACTTGGATTAAATGATCCAGTTTACACACAGTTTTTTAAATTTGTTAGTAACGCTTCAAATGGAGAATTTGGGTTATCTTATGAGTTGAGACGTCCAGTTTCACTTTTAATATCTGAAAGATTACCAGCTACTCTGGAATTAGTTTTAGTTTCAGCCTTTATAGCAATTTTTTTTGGAATATTTTTTGGCGTATACACTGCCATTAATCGTGAAGGTTTTGTTAGTAATTTAATACTAATTAGCTCATTATTAGGAGTTTCTCTTCCAACTTTTGTAATTGGAATTCTATTTATATATCTGTTTTCAGTTATTCTTGGTATTTTACCTTCTTTCGGTAGAGGAGAAGTAGTCAATTTTGGTTTCTGGTCAACTGGGTTTCTTACATTAAGTGGTATAAAAGCATTAATACTTCCCTCGATCACGCTTAGTTTGTTTCAAATGACTTATATCATCAGACTTGTTAGGGCTGAAATGATGGAAATTTTACAAACTGATTATATCAAATTTGCAAGAGCAAGAGGGATAAATAATAAAGTTGTGAATAATAGGCATGCTCTTAAAAATGGTTTGATACCTGTTATAACTATAACAGGAATAAATGTGGGTACTCTTATTGCTTTTTCTATTATTACAGAAACTGTGTTTCAATGGCCTGGGATGGGGTTATTGTTTATAAATGCAGTTCAATTTGTTGATATTCCAATAATGTCAGCGTATTTGTTTATGGTCGCGTTTTTATTTGTGATGATAAATTTTATCGTAGATATTGCTTATTACTTTATAGATCCAAGAATTAGATTTAGAGATGAGGTAACGATTGAATGATTCCTCAAATAATTAAAACTTTTTTAGATTCAGATATTGGATATAGTTTTATGAAATCTAAAGTAGCCATAATTTCTTCAGTAATATTTTTTACAATTGTGCTTGTCTCACTCCTTGCTGTTATAATTTCCCCTTACAATCCGTTCGATCCTAAAAATGTCTCATTAATGGATGCTTTTACTCCTCCAATATGGTCGGTTGGTGGAAGTGTAGACTTTCTCTTGGGGACTGATCAACAAGGCAGAGATATGTTATCAACTATGATATACGGTTCACAAATTTCTCTAATAGTTGGTTTCTCTTCGATAATTTTTGCTACGTTTCTAGGAGTTTTTTTAGGAGTTACATCAGGTTATTTAGGTGGTCGTTACGAAATTATTGTAATGAGACTTACTGATGTTCAACTTACTATACCTAGCATTTTAATGGCTCTTTTAGTTGATGGAATAGCTAGGGGCTTTATATCTAAATCACTTCATGATGATATGGCAATATATGTATTAATCTTAGCTATAGGAATTTCGGAATGGCCACAATTTGCTAGAATTACACGAGCAGCTACTCTTGTTGAAAAAAATAAAGAATATGTTTTAGCATCAAAAATAATTGGACTATCTGACATTATTATTATGTTAAAACACATCCTTCCTAATATTCTTAGACCTATTTTAGTTATAGCTACTATAGGATTATCGCAGGCTATTATAACTGAATCTACTCTTAGTTTTTTAGGAGTAGGTTTTCCACCTACAAATCCATCTTTAGGAACTCTCATTAGATTTGGAAATAACTTTTTATTTTCAGGAGAATGGTGGATTACTTTTTTTCCTGCAATTTTTCTTGTTATTCTTGCTTTATCAATTAATTTATTAGGAGATTGGATGAGAGATGCCTTAAATCCAAAACTAAAAGTGAGATGACATTTTTAAAAATAAATAACTTGGATATTGAATATCAAACTCGTAAAGAAACAATTTATGCGAGTAAAAATGTTTCATTCACCTTAAAAAAAGGCGAAATAATAGGTATAGTTGGTGAATCTGGATCAGGAAAATCAACTATAGCTAATGCAATAATTAATTTAGTAGATAAACCTGGAAAAATTACTAATGGATCAATTTTATTAGATGAAACAGAAATATGTAATAACGAAGAAGTTATTAGATCTATAAGAGGAAAAAAAATTGGTTTTATTTTTCAAGATCCACAAACTTCACTAAATCCTCTTTTCACAATTAGAGATCAATTAGTAGAGACAATTCAGACACATACAGACCTAAATTATGAAAAAGCTATAGAAAAGTCGATAAAATTATTAACTGAAGTAGGAATAGAAAACTCTGATAAAAGAATCAATGATTATCCACATCAATTTAGTGGAGGTATGCGACAAAGAGTTGTAATTGCTCTTGCAATAAGCTGCGAGCCTGATTTATTAATAGCTGATGAACCAACGACTGCTTTAGACGTAAGTATTCAATTTAAGATACTAAATCTTTTAAAAAAACTAACAGTAGATCGAAATTTAGGTATTTTAATTATTACCCATGATATGGGTGTAATAGCGGAAATTACTGATAAAGTTTTAATCATGCGACATGGCAAGATTGTTGAGTATGGAAAAACCCTTAACGTTTTATCTAAACCTAATTCCATTGAATGTAAAAGTTTAGTAATGTCTATACCTCCTACAAACAAAAAAATCAGTAGATTTAAATATTTGAGTCCTGAAGGTAAACAAATAATTGATTCTTCATTAAACTTAACAAAAAATATTATTAAAAATTGGGGTATTCGAGAGCTTAGTAATAAAAAAATTTTGGATTTTAAAAATGTTACAAAGATATTTGATGAAGAAAAAATTCTTTCGATAAGAGAACCTGAAGATAAGATTAAAGCTTTAGATAATGTATCCTTCAATATATTTGAAGGAGAGTCATTTGGATTGGTTGGTGAATCTGGATCGGGAAAATCAACAATAGCTAAAATTATTTGTGGTTTATTACCTCCTTCTAAAGGAGAAATTAAATTTGAAAATCTATCATTATTTGATCCAAAAAATAAAATGAAGATAAAGGAATTTAGGGGTCAAATCCAAATGATTTTTCAGGATCCATACTCTTCATTGAACCCTAGGTTTAAAATAAAAAATATTATCTCTGAACCCATAAAGTTTTTTCAAAAGAATATTGATAATTATTCTTTGAATCAAAATGTAAATGATTTAATTGATATTGTAGGTATATCAAGAACTTCACTTGATAGATTTCCACATGAATTTTCTGGTGGTCAAAGGCAGAGAATCTCTATTGCTAGAGCTTTAGCAACAAAACCAAGGTTATTAATTTGCGACGAGCCTACATCAGCTTTAGATGTGACAATTCAAGCACAAGTGTTAAATCTTTTAAAAGATCTTCAAGAACAATTAAATTTAACTATTTTATTTATAAGCCATGATCTGCCAGTAATTCGACAAATGTGTGACAGGATAGCTGTGTTAAAAAAGGGTACTATTTGCGAAATAAATCAAACTGAAAATATATTTATTAATCCTAAACACATGTATACCAAAGAACTTTTAAGATTAATGCCAAAAATTAAATCCATAAATTAGTTTTTTAATTAGTAATGAGTTATAATTGAAGTTTGTAACAAAAAAATATTAAAATTCTTTATTTAATTCATTGAAAACTTAAATTTAAAATGTTTAAAATATTCTTATGAATTCTTCAGACATAGACCGTAAAATAGCAGTAATATTTGCCACTGATGTAGTTGGCTATAGCAAACATATAGAAAAAGACG
>KB910547.1 GCA_000383115.1 alpha proteobacterium SCGC AAA015-N04 | reverse complement strand
TTACCAATTTACAACAAAATCTGATTGGTTTGAAAGTTTGCTTTTATCTATTAAAAAGGTTGATGTTCAGAAGATCAACTTAAGTAATAAAAATGGGATAATTGAAATTCAATCCAAAGACGATAAATTGAGTCTGACGATGCCAAAATCTGTAAATTTTAAAATTGACGATACACAACTAAGTGATGCAAGAGACGTAATTAATAGCTTTTATTTTTATGATGTTAAAAAATCCACACAAAAATTTTCAAAAAATTTGCCTACTTTATCGTATGAAGTTAAAAATGGATTAATCTTAACAATTTCCTCTATTAATCCTGACGATGGAGGAGAAAGTTGGGTAATTATTAATGCAAAGTCTAATAACAAGAAATCAGAAATGATGGCCCAAGAAATTACTAAAAAAACTAAAGGCTATGAGTTTTTAGCCAACACAATTACTAGCGATATTTTAAGATGGAAACTTAAAGATCTTGCGGCAGAAGATAAAAAATCTTAATAAGATCTCGGCATTCCTAAAACATGCTCAGCTAAGTAAGATAAAATTAAATTGGTTGATATTGGAGCCACCTGATACAATCTAGCCTCTCTAAACTTTCTCTCTACGTCATATTCCTCTGCAAACCCAAATCCCCCATGAGTTTGCACACATGCTTCTGCTGCTGCCCATGACGCATCCGCTGCAAGCAATTTAGCTGTATTAGCCTCTTCTCCTATAGGCATCCCGGCTTCATAAAGCCTTGCTGCGTGGTATACCATTAATTCAGCTGCTTTCATTTGTGCATATGCCCTTGCTATTGGGAATTGAATACCTTGATTTTGACCAATTGCTCTTCCGAAAATATTTCTATCATTAGCATAATTTGTGGATTTTTTAGTAAACCATTTAGCATCCCCAATACATTCTGCAGCTATGAGTATTCTTTCTGCATTCATACCAGATAAAATATATCTAAAACCTTTATTTTCTTCGCCAACAAGACTCGAGGCTGGTATTCTTAAATTATCAAAAAATACTTCAGTTGTAGAATGGTTCATCATTGTTCGTATTGGTCTAATTGTAAGGCCATTACCTTTTGCTTTTCTCATATCTAAAAGAAAAACAGAAAGACCTTCCGTTTTCTTTTTAACTTCATTTAATGGTGTTGTCCTTGCTAAGAGCAACATTAAATCTGAGTGTTCTGCTCTGCTTGTCCAAATTTTTTGACCGTTAATTACATAGTCATCACCATCACGAACTGCTACTGTACGTAAACTAGTTGTATCTGTGCCACTTGTTGGTTCTGTTACACCAAACGCTTGTAATCTTAGAGATCCATCAGCTATTTTTGGTAAATATTCTTGTTTTTGTTCAGGAGAGCCATGTCTAAGAACGGTTCCCATAGTATACATTTGCGCGTGACATGCTGCGGCATTGCAACCTTGATGATGAATTTCTTCTAAAATAACCGAAGCAGCTACCATTCCTAAACCAACACCTCCATATTCTTCTGGTATAAGGGCTCCTAAAAAACCAGCATCAGTTAGTGCTTTGACAAATTCTGTTGGATAAGCTTGTTGTCTATCAAGTTTTCGCCAATATTCTCCTTGAAAATCTCCGCATAGTTTAGCTACAGAGTCTCTAACTTCTGATATCATTTCATCATTAGAAACAGAATTTTCTACTTGAATTGTGGTGTCTGGCATATTGGTCCTCATTAGCAAGTGAATTTGAATTATATATATATAAATTTATTTATATATTACTAGATTATTTCTAGTAATTAATATTAATTTAAATAACAAAAAAATGATAATCAATAAATACTTTGGAGATTAAAATGAAGTTAGAATTCCACCACATTAACTTTGTATCTAAAAATGTAGACAAAATGAATGATTTTTATAAAAACATTTTATGTATGGATAGCATTCCTATTGAAAACTTTCCCAGAACAGAAGAAACAGCTGATAGTGGATATAGTGGAAAAATAAATTTTGTTACTGAAGGTAAAATAGAGATGCATTTAGCTGAGAGAGACTTAAATGTTGCTTTTAAAAACGATCAAACAATTAATCCTGTTGATCATGGGCATATAGCATTTAGAACAAATGATATTAAGTCATTTCTAAAAAAATTAAGGGATAATAATATACCATTTTCAGACTACGGAACAACTTTTGCTCGAGAATGGCACCAAGTTTTCTTTCAAGATCCAGAGGGTAATATCATTGAAGTCCATCAAAAAATTTCCTAACAACTTAAATGATTAAAGAATGTTTTAAAAATCGAGACTTTAGAGTTCTTTGGGGTGCCGGTGGAATGACTGGCATTGCAAGAGCAATGGAGTTTCTAGCACTAAGTTTATACGCACTGCAAGAGCTCGGACTTGCATATTTAGTTACGATGATTTTTGCAGCAAGAATGTTACCTATGAGTCTCTTAGGAATAATAATAGGTACTATCTCAGAAAGAATATCACCATTATTATTAATTAAAATTATTTATTCTTTATCTAATATTTTCACTGCAACAAGCATAATATTAGTCATCACGAATAATTTTAATGTTTATTTTGCATTTACTCTTGCATTTATAAATGGAATTACTTGGGTTGTAGATCTTGCTGTTAGAAGACGTGTATTAGCAGAGAATATTAAAAAAAATCTTTTAAGTTCTTCTCTGGCCATGGAAACCCTTTCTAACAACGCAACACGGTTAATTGGACCTCTTTGTGCTGGATCTTTATATGCTTTTGTGGGTTTATCAGGTATTTTTTGTCTTCAATTATTGATGTATATTTTTGCATTCGGATTAATATTTAAATTTAAAGATAATACAAATAATAAAAAGTTTTTAAGCTCTCCAAACAAAATAGTTTCAAACATCAAAGAGCATTGGGCACATGGACTTTTAGGTGAAATTTTAAAAACCAGTAAAAATGCTTATAGTTTAATAAGTTTAAGGTTCGTATTAATAACCACTCTAATTTTTAATGTTTTTGGGTTTCCATTAGTTTCGTTAATACCTGTATTAGGTAGAGAAAAGCTAATATTATCTGAATTTAATATTGGCATTCTGGCATCATCAGAAGGTTTAGGAGCACTTATAGGTGCCTTACTCATTGGAAATATTTCACCTCAAAGATATCTTTCTTTAATTTTTATTACTGGTGTGGGAGGTTTCTTTTTTGGTATGTATTTGTTTTCTTATTCACCCAACTTATTAATAGCTTTTATAAGTTTAACTTGTGGAGGGATCTTTCTTTCAGGGTTCAGTACAATGCAAGGAGCATTAGTGTACCAGGCCTCAACAACTTCTAGGGGTAATAACTTTGGGATACTAGTAACTTGTATTGGAACAGCCCCACTTGGATTGATTAACTTATCATGGATAATAACATTAATCCCAGTTGACCAAACGATTCGAATAAACGTATATCTTGGTTTAATATGCCTTATTGCAACTGGCTTTTATTTTTTAATTAGGAAAAGCTAAATTATTCCATTAGTTAGGTATGGCCTTTAATAAAAATTGGTTCATTATCTTACTAAATTGTGCAGGGTCAGCTGGCATCTTACCTTCCATTAGTCTTGCTTGTTCAAATAAAAGCGTTCCAGCATCACTTACTAAATCATTACTTTCTTTTTTACTTAGAAGTGATTTCATATTTTTAATTAAAGAATGATCTCCATTAATTTCTAATATTCTCGGGGCTCCTTTATAATTGGAATCTCTTTGAGCCATTAATTGTTCCATGGCTATATCCATATCACCCTCGTCTGCTACAAGACATACCGGACTATCTGTCAATTTAGAGGATAACCTTATGTCTTTGACTTGATCTCCCAAAACAACTTTTAGTTGAGCAATTAAATCTACATACTCTTTGTCTTGTTTATCTTTATCATCATTAGACTTGTTTTTTTTATCTTTATTTTTTGTGTCTAATTCATCTAAATTTATCTTACCTTGAGTGATTGATGTAAATTTCTTTTCTTTAAAAGATCCAACCATTGGTAACCAAAATTGATCTATTGCATCTGTCATTATTAGCACTGGTATGTTTTTTGATTTAAAACCTTCTAAATGTGGACTAGCTAATGCTTGAGCGCTTGTTTCAGCTGAAATGTAATAGATTTCTTTTTGTGAATCAGGCATTTTTTCTAAATATTGTGATAGAGATATTGGGTCTTCACTTTCATTAGTCGAAAACCTACATAAATCTAACAATGTTTCTTTTCTTTCTGCATCCTCATATAAACCTTCTTTAAGAACGGCTCCATATTCTTTCCAGAAGTTCTTATAACCATCCAAATCTTTTTCACTAACTTTTTTAAGCTCTCTTAGAATTTTACCAACTAAAGATTTGCTAATTTTTGCAACAGCAGGATTATTTTGAAGCATTTCTCTACTAACATTCAAATCTATATCTTGTGTATCAACAAGTCCTTTTATAAATCTTAAATAACTAGGTATCAATGCATCGCATTTATCAGTTATGAAAACTCTGTTAATATATAATTTTAAAGATGATTTTCTATCAGGGTTAAACAAATCAAAAGGTCTAGTAGATGGTATACAAATAAGATTAGTATAACTAATTGTTCCTTCTGTATTATTATGCATTGTTAAAAGTGGCTTTCCAAATCCCGCACCTATATGAGAGAAAAATTCTTGATATTGTTCATCTTTAATTTCTTTAGCAGGACGTGTCCAAAGGGCAGAGGCTTCATTTAATGTTTTAATTTCAGAGTCTTTTTTATCTTTTTGGCTTAATTTTACAGGATAAGAAATATGATCCGAATACTTCCTTACAATAAATTGAAGTCTAGTTTCTTCCAGAAACTCTTTTGCATCTTTTTTAAGTTTTAATAAAATAGATGTTCCAAAATTGTCTTTGTCAGCTTTAACTAAATTAAAACCAGTTTTACCATCTGAAGACCACTTCCAAGCTTGGCTGTCTCCTACTTTCTTGGATATTACTTCAACATCGTCAGCTACCATAAATGAAGCATAAAAACCTACGCCAAATTGACCAATCATTGACATGTCAGTTTTTTTATCTTTATTGCTTTTTGAAATTTGTTCTAAAAAAGCCTTTGTTCCTGACCTAGCTATTGTTCCTAATGATGACTTAAGGTCTTCCTCATTCATACCTATACCATTATCAGAAATAGTTAGAGTTTTTTCTTTATTATCCACTTCTATTATTACTTCTGGGGTTTCTGATGAGTTGGCAATTTTTTTATCTGTCAAACCAAGATATTTTCTTTTATCTAGCGCATCTGAAGCGTTTGAAATTAACTCACGCAAAAATATTTCTCTTTCTGAGTACAAAGAATTAATGACTATATCTAGAATTTTCCCAGTATCAGCTTCAAATTTATTGTTCATATTAGTCATAGAAATAACCTTAATTTTTGTTGATTTATATTGTAAATTGGTAATTAAAACTAGTTTTTCAAGAGTAAAATTTATATTTTTGATTTTATCAAAATCTTCTAATTTACTTATATAAATAATCGTAAATTAGTTCAAAAAATAATATTCTGAATTTAGATTGTTATTGAGAATAATCAGACTTTTCTTGATCAAGAATAAGTTTTATCTCTCTCAAAAAAGCAGTTCCCGCGGGGTTAGGAAACTCTTCATTTTCCAATTCCTGAGCAGTTTTCTCAGCAATAATGTCATCTAATATGCTAAGTGCTTTTCCAGTTTGAAGAGCTTGTACATATATTTTAGCTGCTCTTTCAAAATAAAATAGTCTA
>KB910546.1 GCA_000383115.1 alpha proteobacterium SCGC AAA015-N04 | reverse complement strand
TATCATCAAATTCCATAGCACAACAATTTCTAAACAAGAAATTAAACAAGAAAAATATCTCTGAATTCATTAAAATAGATGAATTTAAAAATTTAGAAGAAAGTCATGCAAATGGAAATTTAAATGATGAATTTCATTTTCAAACTAATGATATCTTAAAAAGATCCCTTATTACTAAAGCAACAAAAATAGAAGATAATTTGTACGCAATTCTTTTGCTTGATATGACTCTTCAGAGAAACCTAGAAAAAGTAAGACGTGACTTTGTCGCAAATGTAAGTCATGAATTAAGATCTCCCTTAACAAGCTTAGTTGGTTTTATTGAAACTTTATTATCTGGTTCAGTTAATGATGAAAAAGACCGTGATAAATTTCTAAAAATTATGGATGAAGAAGCAAAGCGAATGAATAGATTGATAGATGACATATTGTCATTATCAAAAGTAGAAACAGAAGAACATATTACACCCAACACAACTATTTCACTAATAGACCCAATAAGACATATTATTTCATCCATTAATGAAAAAGGTTTAAAAGAAGAAAATAAAATATTAATTGAGGATTTAAGAAGCAATCATAATAAAAATTGTTTTATCAGCGGAGACATTGATGAAATCAATCAAGTATTCGTCAATCTGTTAGAAAATGCCATCAAATATGGTTTTGATAATACTAATGTCATAGTGAGAATTGAACAGGAAAAAAATAACGAAATTAAAGTTAGTGTTATTAATAGTGGAGAAGGAATACCTGATAAATATATAGATAGGCTAACTGAAAGATTTTTTCGTGTTGATAAAGCAAGATCAAGGAAAATAGGTGGAACTGGTCTTGGCTTAGCAATTGTAAAGCATATTTTAATCAAGCATAGAGCACAATTATCTATTAACAGCATTCCTAATCAAGAAACTAACTTTTCAATTACTTTCCCAATAATAAATTAAAACTGTAATAAAAATGTAATATTTAACATTTAAGACAATTTCATAATAAATATTAAGGAGTTGTTGATTGAGTAATAATACTAATAAAACAGATTACAGATATGTTAACGATCTAAGGCGATTAGCTTATTCTCAAGGCAAATCAATCGAACAAAAAAAATTTTTAATCCTATTAGGAATAGCAGCAATTTTTTTAATATTAGTTGCAGTGGTTGTTGAGCAATATATCTCTCTAGGAAGTAAGCAAACTTTTATTTTAGTTGCTGCTGCAATGGTTGGTGGATATATGGCACTCAATATTGGAGCAAATGATGTTGCCAATAACATGGGACCAGCAGTAGGTGGAAAAGTTATCTCTGTAGGCACTGCAGTTGTTATTGCAGCAATATGTGAAAGTTCTGGTGCGTTATTAGCTGGAGGAGATGTAGTCAGTACTGTCTCAAAGGGGATTATATCTCCAGGTGAATTTATAAACACTGCACAATTTAGATATTTGATGTTAAGTGCATTATTAGCTGCTGCTCTTTGGATTAATTTAGCTACTTTTTTTAACTCACCTGTATCAACAACCCATTCCATTGTAGGAGGTATTCTAGGTGCAGGTCTTACAGTTGCAGGGGCTTCTATTGTAAATTGGGGCACAATGGCTAAAATAGCTGCTAGTTGGGTTATTTCTCCTGTTTTTGGAGGTGTTGTAGCTGCATTATTATTATATTTAATTATTGTAAAAATTCTAAATGTAAAAGATAAAAGAGAAGCTGCCTCTAAATGGGTTCCAATTCTGATTTCTTTGATGGCTGGCGCTTTTACAGCATATATGGCTCTTAAAGGGCTCAAAAAGGTTTATAAATTCAGTAGTAATGAAGTCTATATATATACTGTTATTTTTATGGTCCTAGCTTATTTTCTTTCAAAACCATACATTAAAAACAAGGTAAAATATTTAGAAAATAAGAAAGAAGATATTTATAAATTATTTCATTTACCTCTTCTTTTTGGTGTTGCACTATTATGTTTTGCTCATGGTGCCAACGATGTAGCTAATGCTGTTGGCCCACTTGCTGCAATAGTTAGTACATTTACACCGAATGAAGGTATAGCTGCAAAAGTGTCTATACCATTATGGGTAATGGTTATTGGAGCAATAGGTATTGCTTTAGGGCTATTATTATTTGGTCCTAAATTAATAAATACAGTAGGTCAAAAAATAACAAGATTAAATGCCCCAAGAGCTTATTGCGTAGCCTTGTCTTCTGCAATTACAGTGTTAATTGCCACAACCTTAGGATTGCCAGTTAGCTCTACTCATATTGCCATAGGCGCTATTTTTGGTATAGGTTTTTTAAGAGAGTTTAGAGAAAATCCAGAAAGGAACTCATCCTCAACCTCAAGAGCTAAAAGAAAGTTGGTTAGAAGAAATTTTGCATATTCAATTGGTGCAGCTTGGATAATAACTGTTCCTGCGTCAGCTACTATTGCAGGTACTATTTATTATTTGTTAAGCATCACTTCTGTATAAATATTAATTTCATAAGTTTAAAAATTTAGATATTCATTTATTAAAAAATTGGTATTAAAGAAATATAAAATCATTTAGCTTTATGTAAAAATATGAATTCAAAATGAATATAAACATTTTAATAGCTGACGATGAACCTAATCAATTAGAGTTGATGTCCTTCAATTTATCTAATGCAGGGTATTCTATTATCAAAGCTACAAATGGCAAAGAGGCTATTGAGTTGATTGAAAATCATTCTCCTGATTTAATAATTTTAGATTGGATGATGCCAAAAATGTCAGGCATTGATGTATGCCGAACTTTAAGGTCTAGGTCAGAAACCAAACAAATACCAATAATTATCTTAAGTGCTAGAAGTGAGGACTCAGATAAGTCTCTTGGTTTAGATACTGGTGCAGATGATTATATTTCCAAGCCATTTTCTCCAAAAGAGCTCATCTCTAGAGTAAAAGCTTTACTCAGGCGTGCTAGACCTGCTCTTGTTAACGATATATTGCAATATAATGACTTAACATTGTCTTTGAGTGAAATGAAAGTAACTTATAAAAACAATAATGTAAAACTTGGACCCAAAGAATTCAAATTGCTTACATTTTTAATGGAAAGGCCAGGGCATATATTTTCTAGAGGCAAATTATTGGATATGGTTTGGGGGCATGGTGTTTATGTTGAAGAAAGAACAGTAGATGTTCATATGAGTAGACTAAGAAAGGCACTAAAAACGGCTTCAGATGAAAATTTAGACCCTATAAGAACAGTAAGAGATGGCGGTTACGGACTATTCACAAATAAAATTATTTAAATAATTAATATTTATGATATTTTAAATATATTAATTAATTTAAATAGTTGATATATTTGATTTATTTGCATAAAATTTTGCCTTTTTTCTTGTCCCCATTAGGAATAATCTTTATATTTTTAACAGCTTCGTTTTTTTTTAAAAGAAGGTTTTTTTTATTTCTAACATTTATGGTTTTGATAGTGTCTTCAAATCCTATTATTGGAAATTATTTAATTAAGAAGTTAGAGCATCCTTATAAGCCTATCTCTATAAGCACAATAAAAGAAGCAGATTCGATAGTTGTGTTAAGTGGAATGCTTCACCAGGTTGGAGATAACAAATATAGTAAATATGAATTTTCAGACCCTGATAGATTTTTTGGAGGCTTAGATTTAATTAGAGAAAATAAATCTGATAAAATTATTTTCACAGCAGGGCAATTGCCATGGACAGATAATTGGGAGCCTGAAGGATTTATTCTTAAAAACAAAGCTATTTCTTTTGGTGTTCCGCAGGCAAAAATACTAGTTACAGAAAATGTTAAAAACACTTATGAAGAAAGTATTGCTATCACAAAGTTGATATCTAATAATTCTTCTATTATCCTTGTTACATCGGCTTTTCATATGCATAGATCAAAATATTTATTTGAAAAACAAGGATTTGATATAATTCCTTACCCAGTAGATTTCAAAACATCTAATGCTAAAACATCTATAATGAATTTTCTACCAAGTGTAAGTTCATTAAATAATGTGTCATTATTCATTAGAGAAAATATAGGAAGGCTTTATTACAAATTGTTTTTGTAATCAGGCTTTTTATTTTTTGACTTGATTAGTGTACCAATCGTGAATATTTCTTCCTGTCATGATTTCTACATCTTTATGTTCTAATATGTAATCAAGGAGTTTTTCAAAATATAAAATTCTATGGGGAACGCCAGTTAGATAAGGATGAACA
This sequence comes from alpha proteobacterium SCGC AAA015-N04, assembly GCA_000383115.1. Lineage (GTDB taxonomy): Bacteria > Pseudomonadota > Alphaproteobacteria > Puniceispirillales > Marisalimonadaceae > Marisalimonas. The sequence continues at coordinate 3,666 of KB910546.1, read as the reverse complement.
CTTATAGCCATGATTTTAACGTTATCTTCTGTTTCTTGATATAATCGATCAAACTGAAGTTTGCCCCTTGTAAAAATTTCATCTGATTTATGAACCTGTACGGATGTTATGACAACATCATTTATTTCAACAGGATAGGGAAGTGTTATCATTCTATTGCCGTTTTTTACTTTTAAATCTTCTGGAAGGTCATCAACTGGCCAATTTGCAACATATTTTATGCCGTGATCAGATAAAATATCTAAGGTATCGTTTGTTTCAGTTAACCCAGGGCTTTCCCATCCAATAGTTTCTTGCTTGGTAAAGTTGTTAATTTTTTCAATTGCAGATTTAATATCAACAAACTCATTATCTACTTTATGCATTGGTCTTTGTATATACCCATGACCCAATGGCTCCCATTGTTCATTCATTGCCGCTTCAACAGTTTCTGGATAATGATCTATGACTGTTGCATTTAAGGCTAAAGTTGAACATACATTTCTTTTTTTAAGTGTATTTAAAAGCCGCCAAAAACCCACTCTCATTCCGTACTCATGCCATGCCCAATTTGGTAAGTCAGGGAGCATTGGCACATTCATTGGAGGTGGCAATAAATTTGACAGGTCTTCCTATTTTTTTGGAAATAGCCGATACAGCCATTTCATCAGGATAAACATGAACTTTTATTCCAAAAGAACCACCTACGTCTCTACTTACAATTCTTACTAAGCCCTCGTTTAAATCTAAGTGTTTGGCAATTATATGTTGCATCATGTGAGGCGCTTGACCATTGTGATAAATTGTCATTTTGTTTTCAGCTTTATTCCAATCTGCAACAATACCTCTAGATTCTAATGTAACACCTGTGTGTCTTGCAAAATCAAGCGTTGTTTCAACAACAGCATCAGCTTCTTTAAATGCTTTTTCAACATCTCCTTGATTAACTGTTCTTGTCCAAAATAAATTATTATCAAGTTCTGGATGAATAACTACTGCATTAGAGTCTAAAGCAGTTTCCATATCAACTTGAGCTTCCTTTTCCGCCCAGTCCACTTCAATAAGCTCCAATGCATCTTCTGCCTGGGCTCTTGAATCTGCAATTACTACTGCAACAGGTTCACCCTGCCATCTAGCAATTTTTTTTGCTAATGGTGTTTGTTCTGGTGATCTCATTTCACCTAAATGACCTAAGGTACCAACCCAAGGTTTGCATACCTCATCTATTTCTTTTGCAGTAAACACATCTACTACACCATCAGATTTTTTTGCATCATTAGTATTTATTGATTTTATTTCAGCGTGAGCAAAAGGTGACCTTAAAAAAGCAACATGGACCATTCTAGGTAAAGTTAAATCATCAACAAACTGTCCACCACCATCAAGATGTTTTTTTGCATTTTCTCTTGGTAGACTTCTTCCAATATATGAGTTAGGTCTATCTAAAGACCCTAATTTAGGATTTTGATTTACTTTAATATCATCCATATCTTACACCTCAATTTATTTCATTAATACATTCTTCAATTGCATCTACAATTGATTGATAACCAGTACACCGACAATAATTTCCTGAAATCTCTGATCTTATTTCATCTCTAGTAAGCTTTTTTTTGTTCAAAAGAATTTCTTTGGTAGTCATAAGCATGCCAGGAGAACAAAAACCACATTGAAAAGCATTATGCTTTAGGAAATTCTGCTTCACTTTTTCCATCATTTCATCATCAAAACCTTCTACAGTTTTTAAATTTGTACCATTGACTTGTGATGCTAAAACCAAACATGACCTAACGGCTTTTCCGTCCATCTCTATAGTACAAGCGCCGCATGCGCCTTGCTCACATCCTAAATGTGTACCAGTAAAGCCTTGTGATCTTAGATAATCTGCTAAATGCTGTCTTGTAGGAACATTTACATTATTAAATCTTTCCCCATTGACTGTAAAAGATATATTAACTGAGTTGTTAGCAGCCATTTAATTCTCCAATTTACTTAAAACTTTTTTGATCAAAACTGTTGCTAAGTGAAGTTTCATTTCTGAACTACTATTTAAGTCACCTGCAAAATCTATCTCTGTGCTTAAAGAGTTTTTTAATTTGTCATAATCATAACCATTTTCCAGACATAATCTTGCAGTTTTATCAGCAATATCTGGTTTATCACCAGTAGCAAAAAATACTAATTTTAGAACTTTGATATCATTTTTTGAACCCACGACATTTGCAATTAATCCTGCCATAGCGTAATCACCATGCCGCCTACATACTTCATCAAAAACAATTTTTTGTCCTTGTTTTAATAATGGGTATTTTATACCAACCACAATTTCATCTTGATTTATAGCTGTTTCAAAGAGGCCTAAATAAAATTCTTTAGCATTAATTGATCTTTCACCATTTTGACCAGAAACAATTATTTCAGCATTTGTTGCAACTGCTAAGGCAGGCAATTCTGCAGCAGGGTCACCGTAAGCTATACTTCCTCCATGAGTACCTTTATTTCTAATTGCTGGATGAGCAACCATTTTAAAAATATCAATCATGCAAGGCATGTTATCTTTAACTATTTTATTATTCATAACATCTGAATGAGTTGCTAAAGCACCAATGAACAAGGTTTGTCCGTCTATTTTGATTTCATTCAATCCACTGATTTTAGAGATATCAATTAAACAAGTAGGACTTGATAATCTCATATTAAGTGCAGGTAACAAAGATTGACCCCCTGCTAAAATGACTGCCTCATCATCTTGTGATTTAATTTTTATAGCATCTTGTAAATTTACTGCTTCGTGATATAAAAAATCAGCTGCTTTCATTACTATCAACTCCCCTTAGAAAACAATTCTATCTTATAATTTAATCATTATTTATAAAAGCTATCAACGATTTTTAAATTATATTTTATGATTTTAAATATTTGATTATATCATTTCATATTTACATATATTCATATATTGTTCACTTTATGTTTTTTGTATTAGGAGTTAAAGATGAGTGATAATGTTGTGCATATGAAACTTGAAGGATCTTCTAAAAGCCATTCAAGAACTGATATATTAACAAGAGATGTTGAGAGCGTTATAGATGAGCCTATTGTAAGAGGTGGTACTAATTTAGGCCTCTCTCCAACAGAAACACTTGTATCGTCACTAATAGGATGTACAAACGTCATAACTCATAGAATAATGGGTAAAATGGGTTTTAAAATTGATAAGTTAGATATTAAAACCAAAACCCTATTTAATAAAGATGGTGCCAGTATAGTTCAAGAAGTTGATATACCATTTCCTGAAATTAATATGGATATTGAAATCTCAACAGATGCTTCAGAAAGTGATTTAATAGAAGTTAAAAAGCAATTGGCAATGTATTGCCCTATTGCTAAAGTTATTAGAAATTCTGGCACTACAATCAATGAAAATTGGACCAAAATTAATTAGGATTAATTCATGAACCGAAGAGATAGGTTAAATCATCAACCCTTCATAAAAAGACCTAAACTTACCTTAAAAGATAATAAAAAGATTATTTTATGGGTAATTGTAAATCTTGAGGTATGGGATCCAGAATTAGCACAACCTAGAAATATCTTGCCACCTCCAATGAATGTGCCAATGCTCCCTGACTTACCAAATTGGGCATGGCATGAGTACGGAATGAGAGTGGGTTTTTGGCGGCTTTTAAA
>KB910545.1 GCA_000383115.1 alpha proteobacterium SCGC AAA015-N04 | reverse complement strand
AAAGATGTTCTAAAATTTTGAAATTTTGAATTAAAGGATTGGTTTGGTTTAAGTATACCACCATCAAGCCAATAAAAAATAATACCAAAATATTGTCTTGCTCTAACTGCTGATAGAGCTCTTTGATCTTTTGAGGGTTCATTTCCTAATTCATCTATCAAAAAACCTAAATCTTTTGCTAAATTATTTGACATGTGTCTTGATACCCAGTCCCAATGTCTTTCATAAAATATTGAAACTGAAATAATTTGAACCAAAATTATTGGAACGAGTATAATTGAGAGCATTCTTCCAAATAAGCTTTTAGGCGTGATATTTCGTAGTCTCATAATTTATACTTTATTATTAATCATTCTCGTGAGTTTGAAGCATCCAGCCTACCCCTCTGACTGTTTGGAGATAGATAGGATATTTTTGATCCTCTTCTATTTTTCGTCTTATTCTAGCTATAGCAACATCTATTGATCGAGTTTCCATATTTGCACCAAGTGAATTGTTAATATCATCTCTTGAGAATGGTTTGTTGGGAGACTCACAGAAACAACAAAGTAACTTTTGTTCAGATGTTGTTAGGTGAACAGGAACGTCATTTTTATAAAGATTTAATGATTTTTGGTTAAATGTAAATGGACCAAATTTGGTATTGTCAATATTATTTTTTTTAAAAGTATCAGATGTATATCTTTTTAAAATGTTTTGTATTCTTAGCAAAAGTTCTCTAGGTTCAAATGGTTTAGTCATGTAGTCATCAGCTCCAAATTCTAAACCACCAAGCCTGTCTTCAGGATTTGACATTGCTGTGAGCATCAAAGTAGGTATTGAATTTGTTTGCCTTATCTCTTTTAGAAATTCTAAACCATTTTGACCAGGCATCATTATATCAATTACTAACAAATCAAAAACAATACTTTTCATAATTTGTTTAGCTTGGAGAGTGTCTTCAGCGTCAGTAACTCTAAAATAATTATTTTCAAGAAATTGTTTTAATAATAGTCTTATTTTTTGATCATCATCAATTATCAGAATATGAAAGTTATATTTTTGCAAATTTATACTCATTTCATTAATTAATTTTAATCATCTCGATTTTAAGTAGATACATGTATTAAAAACTTGATATTTTTTCTAAAATACTAAATTCTTTAATTAATTACAAAACTTATTTCTTAATAATTGATTAATTAAAAATAATATGGATTATGAATAACATATAATTTCGGAGGAAAATTTTGGACAATTTGTCTTTTGATAAACGAAACGGTTTTATTTGGTATAATGGTGAAATTGTTGCATGGAATACCGCAAATGTTCACGTTTTAAATCATGGTTTACATTATGCAAGTTGTGTTTTCGAAGGCGAAAGAGCTTATAATGGTAGAATTTTTGAAAGTCAACAACATACCAAAAGACTATTTGACTCCGCAAAATCTCTTGATATGGAAATACCATATTCGCAAAAGGAAATATTAGAAGCCAAAGAGATGTTACTAGAAAAAAACTCTTTATTAGATGCTTATGTTAGACCAGTTGTTTGGAGAGGTAGCGAAATGATGGCTGTTTCTGCTCAAGCAACAAAAATACATGTTGCAATTGCAACTTGGGAATGGCCGAGTTATTTTGATCCTGAACAAAAAATGAAAGGAATTAAATTAGATATTGCTAAATGGAGACGTCCAAGTCCAGAATGTGGTCCTGTGCTTGCAAAAGCTGCGGGACTATACATGATTTGTACACTATCAAAACATGAAGCAGAAGCAAAAGGTTATAGTGATGCGCTTATGTTAGATTATAGGGGGCAAGTGGCTGAAGCTACTGGAGCTAATGTATTTTTCAAAATGCCTGATGGTAAACTGCATACACCACTAGCTGATTGTTTTCTAGATGGTATTACCAGAAGGACTGTGATGAAACTTGCGGAAGAGAACGATATTCAGATCATTGAACGTAAAATTATGCCAGAAGAAATGGCTGAAGCAGAGGAGTGTTTTTTAACTGGAACTGCTGCGGAGGTCACACCTGTACAATCAATAAGAAGAGCATTAATTAACCTTCTTACCAATGCAATAAGATACGCCGGCAAAGCGAAAGCTAAGATACAAATTTTTGATGATCACAGCGAAATAGTCATTGATGATAATGGTCCAGGTATACCTAGAGATAAAAGAGAAGAAGTAATTTTACCTTTTACGAGATTAGATAATTCTCGAAATAATCAAACTGGAGGTACAGGTTTAGGATTATCAATCGCCAAAAATGCTGCTTTAAATCATGGTGGCGAACTAATTCTTGAAGAAAGCCCGCTAGGTGGCTTAAGGGTTAGGCTTTTATTACCTCTATAATTTAATTTTTAATAACACCAGTAATAAATCCTAAATCTTCAAGATCTCTGAGATTTTTATCTAAATTCCTAATAATTAAATCAAAATTATCATCATCCTGTTTCAAAAAAATATCTAATACTCTTATAAAAACTATATTCAAGGCAAAAATTTTGATGAGTTGTTTGTTATCATTATTAACTCCAGCTAAGTCTAATAAATTTGAAAAAAACAAACAATTATTAGCAAACAGATTAAAAAAATTTTGTGTCCTATATGTTAAATTTTTACTTAAAATTTTAAATTGTTTTTTATAATCTATGTAATTTTCAAAACGAAGTGTTAAACCTTCTAAAATCTTTTCATAAATGTTTGACGTATTATCTTCTGCAAAATCAACTTTTAATTGATCCAGTGTTTGTTTGTCTAGTTTTTCTATAAGGATTTTTAAAAAAAATAAATTATAGTTTTCATTTGTTGAAATAATTTTACCAGCATCATTTGTTGAAATTTTACTAATTGAACAAATTTCTTCAAAGGTAATCTCATCGTGCATTGAAATATTGATTGCCGAGAAATATGCTTTACATAGTTTCCACTTTATGACATCAGTTTTATTTTCCATCTTTTGTTTCAATTATTTTTATTTAAATCAGAGGCTCTTTTTTGGGCATTTTTAATTGAAGAATTTAACAAATCATACAATCCATGTTTCTTAGATGCAAGTATTTGTAATCCTGCTTCTGTTGTACCTCCTGGACTTGTAACATTTTTCCTTAAAGTTTGAGGGTCTAGGTCTGATTTTTGTAATAATTTAGCGGAGCCTAATAATGTTTCAACAGCTAGTGTCTTAGCATTTTGAGCCCCTAAACCCTCTTTTTTGCAAATCAATTCAAGAATTTCTATAAAATAAAATATATATGCAGGACCAGAACCAGAAATAGCTGTAACTACATCAATTTGACATTCTTCATGAAGAAAAACTAATTTCCCAAAAGCGCTGAGAAGGATGTTTATATTTTTTTCATCGTCAATTGTTAAATTTTTACTTTTACAATAACCTGTAACACCTCTTCTAACGGAAACAGGTAAATTTGGCATTGCTCTTACAACTTTAATATTTTCATTAATATTAGACTTAAACCAAGAAAATGACAAACCTGCTGCTATAGAGACAAAAAGTGTTTTATTATAATTTAGTAAATGAAATTTCTCAGTAGCTTCTGACATTTGCTGAGGTTTTACAGCAAGAAAAATTATATCAAAATTTTCTACTTTTAAAGTGTTAGCTAATTCATCAAAATTTTGGAATGATTTAAAACCTTTTTTTATGGCTTCAGATCGCGTTTTATAATTCTTTTCAACTACAAAAAATTTGAAATTTAATTTTTCTGATAACCAAGCCTCACCAATCGAGGAACCCATATTACCGTATCCGAACAAAATTACATTTTTCATTTTTACCAACAAATTAAATTTTAAAAAGTATATGTTTCAACTATGCGTGTCCATGAATTTCTTGAAACATCAATTTTATTAAATCCAAAGAATAAGTATCTGCATAAGATAAGTTATGAATTAAAAATGAGAAATTTTTGAGTAACGCTAGATTAGTTTTTGAGTTTTTTTGAATAAAATCAAGGATAATATTATAATATGTATTCTGGGGGAAAACTTTTAATATTTCATATTCGAGTGAATTACTTTTTAAAATAAATTTAAATGAGCCTTTATAGTGAATTTTATTAACTAAATTTAAAAGATATAATAAATCTTCATGTCGATTTTTTGAAAATTCTAAATCAAGTGTGTATAATAATCTCAAATCATTTTTTTTTACAACAATATTTAAATAATAATCAGCAATTTCATCATTATATACGTAATGAAAATTGCTAACTTTACTGTAATTCCAATTATGTTTTTTTAAAGAAAAAAATATTTCATCTGATAAAAGAAGATCATTGAGATTCATATTAATGAATTACAACATATAGTAATATTTTGCAATTAAAATACTAGATAAACCATGAATAAAATTTTAAACTTATAATATTTAATAGCTTTATTTAGAATTCTTTCTATTAAATTTTGCCTTTAAAAGATTAAATTCTGCTAGTAATTTTTCGTGTCTATCCTCTAGGGCTTCAAAATCCTCTCTATTAACCAAATTTTGGGAATTTATAAATTTATCTAATCTACTTTTTATTATAATATCAATCTCATTTTTTATATTAGCAAATGCTGAAAAAGCTCCAGAAATAACTGCAGTGGTATCTTTTAAAAAAATATTTTTATTTTTCATTATATCCCTTATAGAATAATTTTATATGTTGTTATGATATATAAATTAATTTAATTGTAAAATTCTAAAATTTTAAGATGATTTAAATGTTAACATTTCCTAATTTCAACCCTACTGCAATAGATTTAGGCGTATTTAAAGTTCAATGGTACGCATTATCTTATATCGTTGGAATTTTATTAGGCTGGTATTTAATTTTGAAAATAATAAATTTCAAAAGACTTCAAATTGATAATAAAGTTATTAGTGAATTGATAAGTAATTCTATGATTGGAATTATTGTTGGAGGGCGCTTAGGGTATGTATTTTTTTACAATCATGAATATTTTCTTAACAATTTATTAGAAATTTTTAAAATATGGAATGGAGGCATGTCATTTCATGGTGGATTTATAGGTGTCATTTTTTCTATAATTTATACGAGTAAAAAAACAAAAACACCTATGTTAAACTTATCTGATCTCATAGCTATCGTGTCTCCAATTGGAATATTTTTTGGACGTTTAGCAAATTTTATTAATGGTGAATTATACGGAAGAGTTACTAATCACAGTTTTGGAATGATATTTCCTAATGGGGGGAATTTACCGAGACATCCTAGTCAATTGTATGAGGCTTTCTTTGAAGGGTTTATAATCTTTATAGTCTTATCAATTTTACTAATGTCAACGAACTATATTAACAGAAAAGGTCTAATTTCTTCTTTTTTTGTTACCCTGTACGGATTTTTTAGATTTTGCATTGAATTTTTTAGAGAACCTGATGGACATATTGGTTTTATATATTTAAACTTTTCAATGGGACAAATTTTATCATTGCCAATGTTTTTTGTTGGAATTTATTTTATAATTTTTATTTTCAAAAAAAGTTAGTATTTAATTTATTATTAGTTTGTCTAAACATTTTTATTCATTAGTATAAACCAATGACCATTCACAAAATTCAACATCCCATAATGAATGATTGCCGTGTCACATTTGGTTTTTTCACAAGATCTGGTGGAGTTTCAAGTAAACCTTTTAATACACTTAATTGTAGTTTCAATGTTGGAGATGATGTCAAAAATGTTAGAAAAAATTTAAAAATAGTTAAAAATGAATTAGGATTAAATTGCATTGTCGGCTTAAACCAAATTCATTCTTCAAAAGTGTTTATTCTAGAGAATGAAGATAACAACAATACCTATAAGAAAGCGGATGGAATAGTCACAAATTTACGTGGAATAGGTTTATCTATTTTAGGAGCAGATTGTGCTCCAATATTATTTTATGATAACATCTGTAATATTATTGGAGCATGCCATGCAGGTTGGCGTGGAGCTATTAAAAACATAATTGAATCCACAATTACTAAAATGGAAAATATTGGCTCAGATAGGAAAAATATAAGAGCAATCATTGGGCCAACAATACAAAAAAAAAATTATTTAATTAGAGAAGATGTAGCAACACAAGTTAGGCAAAGTTTATTCTATAAAAAAAATAAATCTATTCTATTTTCCAAAAATAAAAATGAATATTATTTTGATCTTCCTTTATTGTTAAAAGTAAACTTAGAATGCTCAAATATTAATAAATTTAGTGATTTAAATATTGATACTTATTCAAATCCCGACCTATTTTTTAGCCATAGAAGGTGCACACATTTAGCATTTAATGATGTTGTAAAAACAGGGAGACACATATCTGTTATTGGAATTATTAAATAGGAAAAATATGCCTCATCTAATTATATTTTCACTTATTATGATTTTAGGTTTAATTTTTTTAATATTCTTATAATTTAAAAAGTTTTTTTTTGAATAAATTTTGGTATATTTTAAATTAATTTAAATTAGTCCTAAATCAACATCTTGGGAGTTAAATTTATGAAAATTCTTGCATGTAATTCTAACATAAATTTAGCTCAAAGCATATCCAAAGCGCTAAATACTCCATTAGTAAAAGCTGAAGTTAAACGTTTTTCTGATATGGAAATTTTTGTTGAAGTACAAGAAAATGTTAGGGGTGAAGATATGTTCATAATACAATCTACATCATATCCAGCTAATGACAACCTTATGGAATTACTTGTATCACTAGATGCTCTCAGACGTGCAAGCGCAAGACGTATCACTGCAGTGATACCTTATTATGGTTATGCAAGACAGGATAGAAAATCCGGACCAAGAACTCCTATATCTGCAAAATTAGTCGCAAATTTAATTACAAAAGCTGGTGCTGATAGGATTTTAACTATGGACCTGCATGCAGGTCAAATACAAGGTTTTTTTGATATTCCAACAGATAATTTGTTTGCAGCTCCTGTATTTTTAAAAGATATAGAAGAAAAATATAAAAATAAACCTGTTGTTATTGTCTCTCCAGATGTTGGCGGGGTTGTAAGAGCTCGAGCTATTGCAAGACGTATTAATGCAAATTTAGCAATAATAGATAAAAGAAGAGAAAAAGCTGGCACTTCAGAAGTAATGAATATTATTGGAGACGTATCTAACCATCATTGTATATTGGTTGACGATATAATTGACTCTGGAGGCACATTATGTAATGCAGCTCAAGCACTTATAGATGTAAAGGCAATAAGTGTTGATGCTTATGTTACTCACGGGGTTTTGTCTGGTTCAGCTGTAAGTAAAATTAGTAATTCTCCACTCAATGCAGTCGTTACAACAGACTCCATTACTGCAACAGAAGCCGTAAGGATGTCAGACAATATCAGACAAATATCAATTGCTCCTATTTTAGGTGAAGCAATACGACGTGTTCATATGGAACAATCCGTTTCGAGCCTTTTTGAATAATTTAAATAATATTGCTTTAATTTTTTTTAATAAAGGGTTATGAATGCAATATTATTTTGCACCCCTGGAGGCATATGTTAATTTTAAGGAGATGAATGATGGAAACTATTGATATAAAAGCTCAGGCTCGTGATAAGGTTGGTAAGGGGTCTGCCAGAGCTACTCGACGTGCCGGTCAAGTCCCAGCAGTTATTTATGGAAATAAACAAGATGCTATACCAATAAGTGTTAATGCAAATAATTGGCGACAATTGATGCATAAACCAGGTATTTTCAGTCAACTAATGAATATTGAGGTAAATAACGAAACACATTTTGTTTTACCTCGTGATATTCAACAACATCCTGTTTCAGAAGAAGCAGAGCATATTGACTTTTTACGTGTCACTAAAAATGCAACAGTAGCAGTAGGGATTAATGTAGAATTTCTTAACGAAGATAAATGTACAGGATTAAAATTGGGTGGTGTTCTTAATGTTGTTAGATCACAAGTAGAGTTAAACTGTCCTGCAATCTCTATTCCTGAAAAAATTACTGTTGATCTGGAAGGGCTTAATGTAGGTCATACCATTCATATTAGTGCAATAAATCTTCCTGATGGTTGCACTCCAACTATTACTGATAGAGACTTTACAGTTGCTACAATTGCAGCTCCTAGAGGCGGCTTAGGTGAAACTGAAGAAGATGAAAGTGAAGAAACAGTCGAAGTGTCTGAAGAAACACAAGATGATAAACCTGACAACTAAAAAAAATACTTTTATGAAAATGAATATAAATTTTTGAAATGTATTTAATTGTTGGTTTAGGTAATCCAGGTAAATCTTATAGTAATAATAGACATAATATTGGCTACAAAATAGTCGATAACATTAAGAATAAATATGGTTTTCCAATTTTTACAAAAAAATTTAAAGGTGAATTTTCAAAGTTATCCTTTGAAAAAAAAACAATTTTTTTACTTAAACCTATTACGTATATGAATGAATCTGGCATAGCTATTAAACAGATTAAAGACTTTTACAAAATTAATATTAATAATATTTACGTAATACATGACGAAATTGATCTTGATCAAGGACGTGTCAAAATCAAAAATGGTGGAGGACACAACGGACATAATGGTCTTAAGAGTGTTGATCTACATATTGGTAAAGATTATAACAGAGTCAGAATTGGCGTTTCAAGGCCGTCTAAAATGTATAAAGAAAATATTGATGAAGATGTTTCAAATTGGGTTCTTTCAGATTTTACATCTGAAGAAAAAGAAGAATGGCTTAATAACACAATTATAGATACTTCA